>JAYPXF010000152.1:0-4488 GCA_038154405.1 Verrucomicrobiales bacterium
AAGGTATGCGGTGTAGATAACGCGGTGAACAAGGCCTTGGTGAAATCTCAGATAGAGAACGACGTTACCCATGTCCGAATCAAGCTGGCGACGCCGCACAAGGTCAGCATGGGTGATCCGCGGTGGGTTGGTTCGTCGATCGAGGAATTGCTGATGCCGTGCTCGACCAGTGCGATGATCATTGCCCGCATTGACGGTGTTGAACGCGGATTGGGGCGAGGTTCGCTGCATTTGTCTGCGCGGAGTGGTCAGATTTAGCTGTATCAGGTGCACAATCAGCTCGCTGAGATTGCCAAAGGAGCGTTGGTTCGTGCGGAGCTCCCGGACTTCAGGGTGCGGAGTGGCGAATTTCGATTGGGGTTGCGTACGTATTCCAAGCTGCATGACCTGGAGACCGGCGGTGAGTATGCGTTGCGGGTTCTGCAATCGTGTAAGGAAACCCGTTCCGTGTCGGCGATCCAATATCACGAGTCCGGAAAACTTCCTCACTGGCTGGAGATAAGTTTCACTTCACTGGTGAGACTGCGACATCGGGATGCAGCCGAGCCGGTCGAACTGATGTGGGTTGTCATTCCGATGCGTGGTTCGTCAAGACCCGGCAAGATTGTTTATACCGCTTCGGCGACCAAGGATGGTGGAACACGCTTTCATGCCTGGGATGGTTGGGAAGAGCCGCCGGCTGCTTGGCTCGTCGACTATATTCGCTCCAGTCGGACGGTGAGAGTGGTACGCACCAACCGGGCATTGCCCAGGAATCTGCCGCCGGGAACGATGGGTGAACAACGTGAGGCGTTGCAGCAGCTCTTGTCGTTCGGCGGTTCCGTCTATGTATACGGCCATCGGCTGTCACTTCACTACCGGCATAAGCCGGGGCGGGTAGGGGCATTGGATTGGCTCAAACCGTTTGAGCGGCTCTATCGTATAAACCTCTCCGGAGGAAACGTGGACGAGGTGCTGAACAAGTGGCCGCGCATGGAAAAGATAAACTGGTTCGATATCACCGCCGGTGCCGACGGAATCAGCGCGGCGGCGCTGGCGAAGTTGACCGCGATCGAGTCTCTGGACGGACTGAAACTGATTGATACCACGGTCACGGATCAACATTTCGATTCCCTCGGTGAGCTGAACAGCATCACGAATCTGAACTTTGAGCGACCTGCATTTGGCGGGGTGGATCTGCAACGGCTTGCGGAACTGGACAACGTGCGGATGTTGCTGGTCGGCAAGACCGGGCTCACCGCGGAGCAGTTTGGCAAGATCATCACCCATTCGCCGGGTGCTCGTCTCGTCTTCTACGACTTGCCGATTGATGACGACATGATCAAGTCGTTCGAGCGTGGCAGAATGACCTATCTGGATCTCTCAGAGACGGGAATCAGCGGGCGGCAGATGGGAAGGTTGCTCAAGAAATTCCCTGAACTGAATGCGTTGTCATTGAAGGGGGAAGGGCTGTTCGATCGGTCGGGATTTCGGGCGATTTCATCCAAGCGATCGTTGAATGAACTGCGAATCGGCGGGAAGCACATGGACTGCGGCATTCTCTCCAAGTTGTCGCTGCTGGATCTGAAACAGCTTCACATCCCGGATACCGCCGTGACGCCGGAGGGACTGGGCATTCTCAAGGCCATTCCAAATCTTGAGTATCTGCGGTTCGTAACCGGCAAGATTGATGAAGTACTGGTAGACGTGTTGACTCGGTTCGAAGGACTGACGACGATCTATCTGAAGGGAGGAAACACGAAATTGGAAATGCTTGAGCCGCTGATGCATGTGTCGGGTTTGGAGAAACTTTATGTGATGGGAACGCGTTTCACCCGGGAGCAGGTGCGGGAGTTGACGCTCATGAACGCGACGAAGGATCGATCCGGAACCTATTCGACCACTCCGGGATTCTATGTCCATTTTGACGTGGGACGATGACGGCTGTTGGGTTTCGGCTCATTGAAGCGAGATGCAGTCCGGCGATTGCCCGTGCTTGCCGGGGAGTTCTTTCGGCGATATTTACGGGGTATGCGATGGTGCTTTCTGCTGTTTGCCATACTCGTCGGATCAGGGGACGTGGTAGGCCAATCGGAGTTGGAAGATGTCCGCGAGAATCACGTGATGGTGCCCATGCGAGATGGTGTGCGCTTGTCGACGTACATCTATTTCCCGAAAGGTGAAGGAAAGTGGCCGTGCATTTTCGAACAGCGTTATGCCAGTTTGCGGGCGAAGCGCACCCGGGAATCGGCCGCCCGATTGGCGAGGGCTGGTTACGTGGTGGCCTTGGTGAACTACCGGGGGACGCATCTCTCGGAGGGGAAATACATCGCCTATCGCGGACTGCAATGGGGTGAGCATCGGGATGGCTATGACGTCTGTGAGTGGCTGGCCAGACAGCCGTGGTGCACGGGCAAGATCGGTACCTTCGGCAGTTCCCAGGGTGGCTATGCGCAGAACTATCTGGCGGTGACGCAACCGCCATCGCTCGTCTGCCAATACATGGTGGACACAGGGCTCAGTCTGTACCACGAAGGTTATCGGATTGGAGGAACCACGCGGCCGGAACGGTTCAAACGAATGGCAACCTTTTGCCGGAATCCCGAGGACAATGACGCGGTGTTGAAGGAATGGTTCTCGCATCCGCACTACGACGAGTATTGGCAGGCGGAGGATTGCACCTTGCACTTCGACAAGATGAACGTGCCGTGTTTCACGATCGGGAGTTGGTATGACTTCATGAACCAAGGCTCGATTGCGAGTTTCGTCGGGCGACAGCACAAGGGTGATGTGAATTCACGGGGACGGCAGAGGTTGTTGATTGGTCCTTGGCTGCATGGGCGGACCAACAAGGGGAGCAAGGTGGGTGAATTGCAATATCCCGAGAATGCGACCTGGCCGGTCGAACAGCACATGGTCGCATGGTTCGATGAATGGTTGAAAGGGAAGAAGGTCGGCGATCGTGAGGAGGCTGCCGTGACGTATTATGTGATGGGCGCGACAGGTGAAACGGGTGCGCCAGGGAACGTCTGGCGCACGGCTGAGGATTGGCCGGTGCCAACGAAAGAGCGGAGCTACTACCTGACCGCCAATGGAGGGCTCTCCATTGACATGCCTTCTGCGAAGAAATCGACCACGAGCTATGTGAGTGATCCTTACAATCCCATGGAGATTCCGGGGCGGGCTTTCCCCGGAGCGCGCGATGCCCGAACGTTTGAGAATCAAAAAGAGGTCATGACCTTTACGAGTGATGCCTTGGAGAAACCGGTCGAATGGACTGGGCGGGCTCATGCGGAGTTGTTCGTGGAATCGACGGCCCGGGATACGGACTTCATTGTCCGCGTCAGCGATGTCTATCCGGACGGACGATCGATCCTCATTGTCGACTATCCGTGGCGGGCTCGTTATCGGAACGGCTTTAGAAAAGAGGAACTTCTGAAGCCCGGTTGCATCTACCGGGTCGGCTTTCCGGTGGGCTGGCTGAGCCAGGTCTTTAACAAAGGCCACCGGATCCGGGTGACGGTCGCGAGCACAGGCGCTCCGCTTTACGAGCCGAACCCGCAGACTGGCAAGCCGCTGACCATTGAATTTCCAGAAGATGCCGTGACGGCGACCAACACGATTCATCATTCGAAATTCAAGGCATCTCGGATAATTGCTCCGGTGATCCCGTAGTGGGGCAGAATTTCGTTGTTATCGTGTTCAATCAACGGGAGTTTTCGAACGTCATTCTTTCCATGTCCAATCGGGATGCCAAACGTTGCCGGGTAGGGACAAGCTGCTGCTTGTCCGCGGACGCGTCGCAATGCGTCCCTACCGGAGGTGCCTCCCTATGGTTGCTGACTGGTATTGCTCTGGTCTGCCTGTCGCAGGTCGTTATCGCAGCGGAACATTGGGCCTTCACGCGTGGGAAGAAACCGGCCTTGCCGGAGGTGAGTTACTTGCAGCATATCCGGAATCCGGTTGATCGATTCGTTGTGTCGAAATTGGAGACCGAAGGGATCAAGCCATCTGAGCCGGCTCAGCGGGCGACTTTGATTCGCCGGTTGTCGCTCGATCTGTTGGGACTGCCGCCAGCTCCAGTCGATGTGATTGCTTTCATGGCGGACAATTCGCCGGATGCCTACTCCCAACTCGTTGACCGTCTGCTGGCTTCACCGCATTTCGGAGAGCGTTGGGGGCGCCATTGGCTGGATTTGGCTCGCTATGCCGACAGCGACGGTTATCTCGGTGACAACTTGCGTCCATATGCCTGGGTGTATCGGGACTGGGTGATTAAGGCGATCAATGCGGACATGCCCTTCGACCGTTTCACCGTCGAACAGTTGGCGGGAGACCTGTTGTTGAATCCTACGAAGGAACAATTGATCGCGGTTGGCTTTCATCGCAACACGTTGAAGAACACCGAAGCCGGAGCGGATCGGGAATTGAACCGTACGAAGGAGGTGGTGGATCGGGTGAACACAACCGGAACGGTCTGGTTGGGACTGACGGTCGCCTGTGCGGAAT
>JAYPXF010000152.1:4498-17276 GCA_038154405.1 Verrucomicrobiales bacterium
AGCATGACCCCATTTCACAAGCTGAGTTCTATGAGCTGTACTCGTTCTTCAACAACACGGATGAAGTTTCGCATTCGGCACCCCAACCACTGGAGATGCGACGCTTCGAACTGGCGAAAACGGGATGGGATCGGAAACTGGCCCGGTTGAAGGCGCCGGTTGAGAAGTTCGAGTCCGAAAGGTTGCCGGGCCGTTTTTTAGCGTGGCTCAAGAAGCAGAAACGTCCCAAGACAAAGTGGACGGTCATGAAACCGGATCTGGCAACCGGGTATGGAGAAATGGCTGTTCAGAAAGATGGCTCGGTGATCGCGGAGGGGAAGAACATCAGCACCGTCACGTATTCGTTGCATGTCTCCAATTCACCACCGCGCACGGTGAACGCTATCCGGTTGGAGCTTTTTGGGGAATACGGTCGGGAAGACAAGACGGGTGGCGCCGTGGGACGAGGTGCCAACGGGCAGGTGATCGTTTCGAGCCTGGCTTTCGCGGTCGTGCCCCCGGGAACGAAAGGATTTGGCCAACCGTTGGAATCTGTCGAAGTGACCGGGGGATTTGGTGAAAAGGACGCCTTGAATTCCGGAACCAATCCTGGCTGGAGTATCACCAACCATACCCGACGCTATTACAGTGCGGTCTTCAAATTGCGAAAGCCGGCCGTCGTGCCGAAGGGGGCGCGGTTGCTTTTTGCGATGAGACAGAAGGAAGGGAAATACAATGCCATGCGGCACCTGCGGATTTCTGTGACCGATGAAGACGATCCGGAGCCTACGGTCATACCCGATGAGGTGGCGTATCTGGTGGGGGAGAATGCATTCAAGCGGGTGGCGGAGGATTGGGAACGGTTGCAGCATCACTATTGCCAACTCGATGATGAATGGGTGCGATTGCGCAAACCTCTGGAGTATCACCTCACCAGGCGCCCCTCCAAACCCACGACCAAGGCGCAGTCCATGGCCGAACGGAAGAAGGACCGTCGCAAGTCCTTCGTTCACATCCGGGGCGACTATTCGCGTGCCGGGGTGGAAGTGGATGCCGGCACACCGGCGGCGTTGCACGCCTTCAAAAGTCGTGGCGAATCGGCGGATCGTCTGGACTTGGCCCGATGGCTGACCGGACCGGACAATCCGATAACGGCCCGGGTGACCGTCAATCGCATTTGGCAACGTCTGTTTGGTGTCGGCATCGTGGAGTCCTCGGATGATTTCGGGACCATGGGCGCGCGGCCTACTCATCCCAAGTTGCTTGATTGGCTGGCGGCTGAACTCGAGGGACGGGACTGGAGTCGCAAGGAGATCATTCGGATGATCGTGATGTCTGCCACCTACCGGCAATCGTCCGCCAGTCGACCGGAACTTGCCAATCATCCGACCGGCAATCGTCTGTTGTGGCGTCAGAACAGTTTCCGGCTGAGTGCCGAGACGGTGCGAGATGTGCATCTCGCGGCCAGCGGATTGTATGACACCGCAATCGGAGGTCCGGGAATTCGCCCGCCACTGCCGGCATTCGTCACCGAAGTCGGGCGCAGTGTGAAATGGCCGGTCAGCACGGGTGGCGAACGCTATCGGCGAGGCATGTACATCTTCTTCAAGCGCACCGTGCCGTATCCGATGTTGATCTCCTTTGATGCACCCGATTCGAGTGTGAGTTGCAGTCGTCGTGAACGGACCAATTCACCCTTGCAGGCGCTGACCTTGTTGAATGATCCGGCCTTCTTTGAATGCGCGGAGGTATTGGGCAAGCAATACGCCGGTCGGGAGTCCAAGGGCGCGATTCGCGAAATGTTTCTGCGTTGCCTGAGCCGGGAACCGTCCGATCGGGAACTGGACGCGTTGATCGCTACGCACGTGGACCTGAAGGCGACGAGGTCGATTGATCCGATGATCGGGATCGCCCGAATCGTCATGAACCTGGACGAGTTTATCACCCGTGACTGACAACCCGCACAACTTGACCCGACGCGATTTCATCTCTGGTGGAGCCAGCGGCTTGGGCACACTGGCATTGGCGTCGCTGATGGGACGCGACGGATTGCTGGCGGCGGAAAGCACTCAGCATCGGCCGAAGGCGAAGAACTGCATCTACTTCTTCATGGAAGGGGGGCCGAGTCATATGGACCTCTTCGATCCGAAACCGAAACTGAACGAACTGGACGGGCAGCCGTTGCCTGATTCGCTGCTGGATGATGTGAAGTTCGCTTTTATCCAGAAGGAGAGTGCCCGGTTGATGGGTTCGCCACGCACCTTTGACAAATACGGCCAGTGCGGGATGGACCTGTCAGACCTGCTTCCGCACCTGAGCACCTGCGTGGATGACATCGCGTTTGTTCGCTCGATGAAGACTAACCAGTTCAATCATCTCCCAGGGCAATTGCGGATGCTGACCGGTTCGCCCTTCCGTGGATGGCCGACGCTGGGTTCGTGGCTGAACTATGGGCTGGGGAGCGAGTCGGAGAATCTGCCGGGCTATGTGGCGATGGTGAATCTTGGCCGCGGCTTGCCGGGGGGGGCGGCGAGTTGGTCAAGCGGATTTTTGCCGTCCAGTTACGCCGGTTCGCTGTTTCGCAATCAGGGAAGTCCGGTGCTGAATCTGGCCAATCCACCCGGTGTCACTGATGGCATGGCGAAGCGGAGTTTGGAGGCGGTCAATGAGTTGAACCGCATGCGCTACGCTGACACGGGGCACGAGGAGATCGCGAGTCGGATCAAGGCCTACGAATTGGCCTATCGCATGCAGTCGTCCGCACCGGAACTGTTGGATCTCTCTGGCGAATCGGATGCCACCATCAAGGCATACGGTTTGAACCGGGAAGAGGTCACCTCATCGGGCAAACCCGGAGGTCCCGGATTCTTTGGTTCCTTTGCCCGAAACTGTCTGCTGGCGCGACGGATGGTGGAACGAGGCGTGCGCTTCGTGACGATGTTCCTTTCCACCTGGGATGATCACAGTAATCTGAATTCAAACCTCGCCTATAATTGCAAGATCTCCGATCAGCCCGTGGCTGCGTTGCTGAAAGATCTCAAGGCGCGTGGATTGCTGGACGATACGCTGGTCGTTTGGGGCGGGGAGTTCGGCCGGACGCCTCTGGGTGAGAACCGGATCAATTTCAAGACGATCACCGGTCGCGATCATCATCCTTATGCCTTTACCAAGTGGTTGGCGGGTGGCGGAATCAAGGGGGGACAGGTCATTGGGGCAACGGACGAGGTCGGTTGGAATGCACAAACCGAGGTCGTGGATGTCCATGACCTGCACGCGACCATTCTGCACCTGTTCGGTTTCGATCACACGAAACTGACTTACCGCTTTCAAGGCAGGGATTTTCGGTTAACCGATGTGCACGGGCATGTGGTAAGCCAGCTTCTGGCGTAGCAGTCGACGTGAGGAGGCTGATGAATGCTTTGTGGCGAGAATGAGCCTCCTCACGTCGGCTGCTACAGAAAGTTGAAACGAAATTCTTACGAATTCCGCTACACATCTGGCGCTTGTGCCATACGATTTTGAAAATGATCCGTTACCTCCTTTCACTCGCTTTTGTTGTGCCCCTGTGCGGCGCTGAAAAGAAGACGCCGGAGAATGTGGTGAAGCATCTGCAGCGGGTCTATGACAAGGGCCTGCGTCAGTTTCGGTTTCGGGCCGGCTATCCGGGCGGGTTGGAGAAATGGCGTCGGGATTGGCGGCCGGTGTTGCATCGTTTGGTGGGGTTGGACCGGATCGAGAAGCTGAACAAGGGATTTCGTCCCAGGCTGCGCTTTGGCAAGGAATTGGACTTCGGTGAATTCACGCGGCAGAAAGGGGACATCGAGACCGAGCCGCATGTGCGGATTCCTTTCTGGTTGTTTCGGCCGAAGGGGGACGGCCCGTTTCCATTGGCGCTGACGCCGCATGGGCATGATGGAATTGGGCACGACACCTCGGCGGGCGTTTATCAGGACGCGAAGCACAAGGAACGGACGTTGGCGGGTGATCGGGATGTGGCGGTGCAGGCGGTGAAGCGGGGATTCGTCGCCATCGCCCCGGCGGTGAGGGGGCTTTCGGTGGATGGTGTTCCCGATGTCTACAAACGGCACGACAGACGGAATTGCCGGAGTCAATTGATGCACTGTCTGCTTGCGGGCCGTACGGCCATCGGGGAGCGGGTGTGGGACATGCAAAAGCTCATCGATTGGGCTGTCGCTCTGCCGAAGGTCGACAAGTCGCAGATCCTGATGATGGGCAATTCCGGCGGCGGCTTTGTGACAATGTACTCAGCGGCATTGGATCCGCGGATCACGATCGCCGTGCCGAGCTGCTCCTTTGACCGATTGGTGGCGGATGACGGGCGGATCTATCAGTGTGACTGCAATACCGTTCCGGGTATTTTGGAACACGGCGGAATGGCGGATGTGGTAGGCCTGATTGCCCCGCGACATCTGTTGATCGTCAACGGGCACGGGGACAGTCTACACAATGATGATGACATCCGAAAGGAGAGCGCCGAGGTGAAGAAGGTGTTCATCGCGGCGGGCGTGCCGGACCGGTTCGATCATCGTTGGGGCAACGACGGGCACCGGTTCTACAAGGATCTGATGTGGCCTTTCGTGATGAATGCGCGTAAATGATTTGAGTCGAATTGACCGATGATTCCCGCTTGCAGAATCCTGATTGCCGGGGTGCTGCTATTGGTGACATTGCCGGTTGTCGCGAACGACATTGCAACGGCGGATGATGTGATTCCGATCCTGCAGCGGCGTTGCTCCATTTGTCACGGTGGCGAATACCAGGATGGTGAACTGGATTTGCGGACAATCGCTTCGATCACAAAAGGCGGAAAGTCGGGCAGTGCCATCAAGGTGGGGAATGCTGATGGGAGCCTGTTGATTCAAAAGATGGGGAAGGATGAAATGCCGCCGAATGAGGATCGCGGTCAGGCCGGGATTGAGGTCACGCCGGTCAATGAGCTGGAAACGCTCAAGAGGTGGATCAACGGCGGAGCCTCCGGTGGATCATCGTTGGCGGAAACAGAAATGGTGGAATCGGATCTTTGGTCCCTGCAATTGGTCAGGCGTCCGTCCGTGCCTAAGCTGAAAAACGGGTCGTTGGTGGCGAATCCGATCGATGCCTTCCTGTTGCGGAAGTTGGGATCGCAGGGGCTCAGCTTTTCGCAACCTGCGAAACCGGAAACCCTGCTGCGCCGTTTGGCGCTTGGTGCGACCGGATAACCTCCAAGTCTGCAGGACATGGAGGCGTTTCGTGCGGGAAGGGTTGGATACGCAGATTTGGTCGATCAAATGCTGGCCTCAGATCGCTACGGTGAGCGGTGGGGGCGCTTCTGGTTGGAATGTTTGCCGGTTGTAAAGGCACCAGCATCAAGATCACCAAGACGAGGGACTTCAGTCTTTCCCGTCTGCAGCAGGAAGGTGTCGTGATTGCCGGGATTCACCGCACTGGGTGGAGGAGAATACGTGGTGGCGGATACCGCAAGCGATCGATTGGAAGGGCAACTGCAAGCGGCGGTCACGAATCTGTCGGTAATGGGATTGCGTGAGTTCCGCAAGAAGATAGGTCCGGTGGATCATCAACGACACAGCAAATACTTCAGTGATCACGAGATTCTGGCCCCGGACTTGTTGGTTTGCCTGCGTGAGAACAGTGGATTGCCGCGCTACGCCATGTGGATGAACATAACCGCTGACGTGGGGGATCGGGATGTGAATCGGCGGGAAAGGGTTTCGTACCGGACGGAGACTGATTCAGAGGGCAATACGGAACGGGTCGTGGACAGCGTCGAATACGAGACGAAATCGTCGGCTTCGCGGTATGTGTCGTTTACGGCGTCCATCTATGACGTTCAAACCGAGCGACGAATCTGGCACGCGAAAGCCGCGCGGAGTCGCAGAAACACGGCAACGACGACGAGCAGTTTTCGTTATCCACCGGCCCGTCCGGTGATTGTTCCGGGGGCATTCGAAGTCATGGAGCCGGCTCTGGAAGAATTGGCGGTTTGCCTGCGCGAGCGCTGAAGTTCGGTCATGATGCCAGATGGCAGGCCGCGTTCTGACCTGTTGCCGTTTCCTTCATTGTGGGGGCTTCAGTTTGGCAACGATCCTCGGCAACCGGGCAGCGAGGGTGAAAGGGGCAACCGTCAGGCGGATCGATGGGAGAGGGGACATTACCCGGGAGAACGATGCGCTGGCGTTTGGAATCCGGATCCGCGACCGGACTCGCTGAGATCAAGGCCTTGGTATAAGGGTGCTGAGGTGAAGAAACGATTTCGGCTGCAGTCCCTTCCTCGACGACCCGGCCCAGATACATCACGACGATCCGTTGACTGATGTGTTCAACCACGGCGAGGTCATGGGCGATGAAAAGGTAGGCGAGACCGCGTTCCTTCTGCAGATCCTGGAGCAGATTGATGATCTGCGCCTGCACCGAGACATCGAGCGCGCTTACGGGTTCGTCGCAGATGATCAACTTGGGCTTCACGGCCAAGGCACGGGCGATGCCGATTCGTTGTCGTTGGCCGCCGCTGAATTCGTGCGGGTAACGTTGTGCGTGTTTCGGATCCAGTCCGACATCTTCCAGCAGTTCCGAAATCCGTTTTTCTCTTTCAGTCCGTGTGGGACAAAGCCGATGGATGTCAATCGGTTCACCGATGATCTGTCCCACGGTCATTCTCGGATTCAGTGAGCTGAAGGGATCCTGGAACATCATCTGAAAGTGTCGCCGGCGCGACCGGAGTCTGGAACCGCTCAATGACGTGATCTCGGTTCCGTCAAATTTGACATTGCCGTCCGTCGGATCCAGCAACCGGATGATGGCCTTTCCCAGGGTCGTCTTTCCGCAGCCGCTTTCGCCGACCAGTCCAACTGTCTCGCCTCCTTCAACCGTGAGTGAGACGCCGTCGACGGCCTTCACCCAGTTCTTGACGCCGCTGAACACTCCCTGTTTGACCGGGAAATGGACCTTCAGGTTTTCGACCTCGAGCAGGCTCATGGCGTTTCCTTTTCCCAGTAGGGGCAGCGGACCAGGCGTCCGGCAATCGCTTCGTTCAGTGACGGCATCTTGACCGAGCAATCCTCCTGCACTTCGGGGCAGCGTGGATGGAAGCGACAGCCATTCGGAAAATTTCGAACATCCGGAACATTGCCAGGGATGGATTGCAGACGTTCTGTCTGATGCCCGAGTTTGGGCACGGATCTCATGAGCGACCGCGTGTAAGGATGAAGCGGGCGCTGCAGAAGGTTTCGCGCCGACGCCGATTCGACAATCTGCCCGGCGTACATCACTGCCACCTGATCCGCGAGATCACCCAGGATGCCGAGATTATGCGTGATCAGCAGAATGCTCATGTTGAGTCGTTGCTTGAGATCCTGCAGCAACTCCAGGATCTGGGCCTGAATGGTCACGTCCAGCGCGGTTGTCGGTTCGTCGGCAATCAGAAGTTTGGGTTCGCTGGCCAAGGCCATCGCGATCATGACGCGTTGCTGCATGCCACCGGACATCTGATGTGGATAGTCGTTCACCCGGGTCTCCGGTGCGGGAATACCCACCAGCTTCAAGAGTCGGATGACTTCGCCGCTGTCCGCTTTCTCCGGGCGATGAAGTTTGAGTGATTCGAGAATCTGCGCACCGACCGGATAGACCGGGTTCAACGCCGCGCTGGGTTACTGATAGATGTATCTGACCTCGACTCCGCGAATGGATAGGAGATTGCGTTTGTCCATCTTCATCTCATCCTTACCATCCAGAAGAATCTCTCCTCCGTGATTACTTGCAGGCGTGCAGGGGATCAGACGGGCAATTGACTGGGCAGTCACGCTCTTGCCGCTGCCGCTTTCGCCGACGAGGCACAAGGTTTCACCTTCACGGATGGACAGGGACACTCCGTTGACAACCTGCACGGCATCACTGCCGGAGCCGAACTCGAGTTTCAGATTGTTGATCTCAAGGAGTGCCATGGAACGCGGCGAAGCTTGCCGAAACTCACTTCGACTGACCAACTCCAAAACGTCTCAATTGACCTCGAAGAACAGGATGCTCGCCGAATTGCCGGAGCTCTTCTTGCTCGGATTGCGGGAAATCTTGAGGACCAGTTCGTGAGTGCCCGGTTTGAGACCAGTTGCGAACATCACGCTGCGGGGATAATTGAGCTTCTCGCTGTATCGATGAAACAGGTCATGCTTCGTGACAGATCCGCCATCGACGCTCGTTTCGACGGTGCCCGCGTCGGGTCCGGCGAGAATGAAGGCACCGACGGAGCTTCCTTCGAACGTGAGTCGGATTTCGTCCCCGGCGTTGTTGCCGCGAAGAAGATCGTACGATTCGTATTGCCGGCGAATCGCTCCGTTGGGAAGGAGGTTTCGGCTCACTTTGCCAACCTGCCATGCGCCGGTGGTTCTGGCCTGTTTGACAGAAATGAATTGTCCGTTGGCATAGCTGTGCTCGTCGATGGGCTTAGGCAGTTTGGTTCTCTTGGGCAGGTTGCTGCGTTCCCAACCACCGGCGATCGCATGTACTATCATTTCTGACGCGATCGAGTAGCCGAATGACTTGGGATGGACGCCGCCGTAGTCCTTCCATGTGTATTTGCCATTCTTTATCGCCAGAGATACTTCGCGCGCCACGTTGACCGAAGTGATTCCGTAGTGTTGTGCGACCTGCTCGTGGGCACTTATCGTGAGCGGTGTCTTTCCATTCTGGATGGAACTCATGATCGCCTCGTTGACGAAGTGGACCATCACGATTTCTGTGTGCGGGCTCTTGGTTCGGACGTGGCGAATGATTCCTTCCATTCCACGGATGCAATCGCGTCGGGAATGGGCGGCATCCTGATCGTCGTTCACGGCGAATTCGACAATGAGGAGATCCAATGGCCCCCTCGACATTACGTGATCAGCCAAGCGAAACGCCCCGCTGGTCGAGCAGGTCGAAGACAAACCGGCATTGAGGTCCATGATCTTGGCTTTTGGAAGTCGTTCCTTCAGCAACTTGGGAACCATGCCAGAATGTCCCTTGCCGTTTTGCGTGATCGATCCGCCCAAAAAGGCGACCCGGATCTCTTTGCCGGCATCGCCTTTCTTCAACAGCGATCCGAAGTCATTGCGAATCTGGATGTTTTCGTGCGTAAAACCGACTTGCGCCGCCGGTGCGAAAACCAAGGCCAGGCTGAACACCAGCAGGGCGATGAGCTGAATTCTCATTGCTGTAGGGGAACAGAACGAGGCGGGAAGAAAAAGCGAATTACGGCTGCCCCTGTCGGCAATCTACAAGAGTGGTGTATTGGTGTAGACATTCGACAACAAGTCTGATCAAGAATGACAAAGGCGATCTCATGCAGGGAACCCTCGACCTGCTCATTCTCAAGACCCTCCAACGTGGATCCATGCCCGACTGGGCGATCTCCCAACCTGTTCAGAAGTACTCGAAAGAAGTTCTGACCGTGAAGCAAGGCTCCCGTTACACGAGTCTCCACCGCATGGAGGGGCAGGGTTTCATCAAGACCTTCTGGGGTATCTCCGAGAACAACCGTCGCGCCAAGTTCTACGAACTCACCAAGAAAGGTCGGAAACAATTCGAGACGGTCGAAGCTGGTTGGCTTCAATTTGCCAAAGCCATCCAGTTGGTTTTGGAATCATTATGGAAATCCTGCTGATGAACCTTTTTCAATTGGCTCCGCGGATTCGAGAAAACGGCGGATTGAATCAGAAAAAAATAGTCCGCGGTTTTCTCAAATCCGCGGGAAGAATCCTTCCTCCGAAAATCCGCGATGGAACTCCTCTCAAAGCTCCGCTTCGCCCTGCGCATGCTCCGTGGCCGTCGCCAAGCCGACGCCGAGCTGGAGGAGGAAGTGCGTTTTCACATAGACAACCTCGTCCAGCAGCACATCGCCGAAGGGAAGTCCCCCGAAAAAGCCCAGCATGCTGCGATGCGTGAGTTCGGCGTTTACAGTATTCGCGATTGCCGGTGGAAGTATCGATGGCGGCTGGTATGAGCAGTCTCTTCTCGTGGTAGAAACGCAGGGTTTTGACCGGCAAACCGGTCATCTGAGATGAACTCACCGATGGAATAGATTCTCTTCATGGCGGGCACCGTCCGGCCTCCAGTTGGTGGAGAGTCAAACGGTTTTTGAGACAATTTGCACTTTCATTGTTGAATCCGCGTAGGACGCAATGCTGCGCTTGCCAAATTCAATTCTCCCGGCACTCTTCGCGTCTCAATTCTGCTTATGAAAAACCGTCCTGTTTTTTCTTTGATCGCATCGGTTGGAACGATGGTTTCCGCCAGCGCGGCTGAACCCAAGGCTCCGAGTATCGTTCCCGCTGAAATGTTTGCCGCTCCGGGCGGATTGGAAGTCACGGTGTGGGCTCGTTCGCCACAGCTTCAGAACCCGACCAATCTCGACATCGACAAGGATGGTCGCATCTGGGTGGCGGAAGGCGTCAATTACCGTCGTCACATGGGGCGACGCGCCGAAGGCGATCGCATCGTGGTGATCGAGGATACGAACAAGGACGGCAGGGCGGACAATAGTTGGACCTTTGTGCAGGAGGAATTCCTCGTCGCGCCACTGGGTGTCGCGGTGTTCGACAATCAGATCGTCGTTTCTCAGACTCCGGACCTGATTGTTTACACCGACGTGAACCGCAACCTGAAGTTCGACAAGGGTGTCGACAAGCGGGAGGTGATACTTACCGGATTCAACGGCCGGAATCATGATCACAGTCTGCACTCAGTTTATGCGGGTCCGGATGGAAAATGGTATTTCAGCGCGGGAAACTGCGGCGCCTTGTTCAAGGACGGATCGGGCCGGCAGTTCAAGGTTGGTGGACCCTATGGCTTCCGTTCGATGGTGCAGGGCAAGGACAAGCTGTTCGACAACGTGGCCATCGCCGGGGAGAAGAGTGACGACGGTCATGTCTACATTGGCGGCTTCGTGGCTCGCATGAATCCGGATACGACCAACGTGGAGATCATTGGTCACAACTTTCGCAACAGTTACGAACAGACAGTCACCTCGTTTGGCGATGTGTTTCAGAACGACAATGACGATCCGCCCGCCTGTCGTGTTTCGTACGTGATGGAATACGGTAATGCCGGTTTTGCTTCGGCGGATGGCAAGCGTTCCTGGCGCGCGGACAAACGTCCCGGCCAATCGACGCCCATTGCTGAATGGCGTCAGGAGGATCCTGGCACCATGCCCAGTGGGGATGTCTATGGTGGCGGATCACCGACGGGGGTTGCTTTCTATGAGAACGGGGCCCTCGGCAGGGATTGGGAAGGCCTGCTGATGAGCTGTGAAGCCGGGCGCAATGTGGTCTTCGGCTACAAGCCCAAGCCGGACGGGGCCGGGTTTGAACTGAAGCGTTTTGATTTCCTCACTTCGAACAAGGAACATCAGTTTGCCGGATCGGATTTCTTGGGCGGAAACAGGAGCGTGTCCTCTGAACTCAAGACCTTGTTTCGTCCGTCAGATGTTTGCGTTGGACCGGATGGTGCGGTTTACGTGACGGACTGGTTTGACCCGCGTGTCGGTGGTCACGCCGATCTGGACGAGGGCACACACGGTGCCATCTATCGCATTGCGCCGAAGGGTTTCAAGTCGCGTCCGGCAAAAATTGACTACAACACCATCGCCGGGCAGATCGCCGCCTTGAAAAGCCCGGCGGTAAACACGCGCCATGTCGGCTTCGCCAAGCTCAAGGCACGTGGAGACGACGTGCTGCCGCAGTTGCAGAAAGTTCTCCGTGACAAGAATGCGTATGTGTCGGCCCGTGCCATTTGGTTGATGGCGCAATTGGGTCCGAAGGGCAGGGCGCAGGCGGCCAAGATGTTGAAGTCCAAGAATGCCCAGCAACGCCTGGTGGCATTGCGCGCACTTCGTCGGGCCGGAGAGGATCACGGAAAGCTCGCCCGCCAAATGGCGAACGATGCTTCTCCCGCCGTCCGCCGCGATGTGGCATTGGCCCTTCGTGATGTGCCGATCAAGCAGGCCCGTGGCCCGTTGCTGGCCGTCGCCAAGAAGTTTGATGGCAAGGATCGCCATTACCTCGATGCGATCGGTATCGGTGCGTCGGGGAAGAAATCCGGAATCTACAAGGTGCTGAAATCCGGGCTGGGATCAGAGGATTCAGTCGGTTGGAGTTCGAAATTCTCGTGGCTGTCCTGGCGTTTCGCAGATGCGTCCGCCGTCGCTGATTTCAAGGCCCGTGCACTTTCTGCGAAAGTCGCCTCGGAAGATCGCAAACGCATGATGACGGCGATCGCGTTCGTTCCTACCAAGACGGCCGCCGATGCCATGGTTGATCTGGCGTTGAATCCGACCTTCCCGTTCAAGGCGGATGCCCTCTGGTGGTTGTTCAATCGTAAGAACCACGACTGGAAGGAATTCGGAGTGGCCAAGGTATTGAAAGACAAGGGGCTTTACGATCCGGCGAAGGTGCAGCTTGCCCCGGTGGTCATGCCCGAGATGCCGCCGATGAAATCCAAACTGCCGCCGATCGCCGAGATTGCGAGACTGAAGGGCGATGTGACCCGCGGCAAGATGGCCACGGTGGTCTGTTACACCTGCCACCAGGTTGGCAAGCAGGGTTACGACTTTGGCCCGACGCTGAACGGCTTTGGCAAAACCCAGACCAGCGAGGTGTTGTTGCAAGCGATCATTGATCCGTCTGCGGACATCGCTCACGGCTATGACGCCAGCGAAATCGTCACCAAGGACGGCATCACCATCCACGGCATCGTGATTGCCGAAGGCGACCCGGTGATCATCAAGTCCATGGCCGGCCAGACCCAGATGGTT
>JAYPXF010000153.1:0-8351 GCA_038154405.1 Verrucomicrobiales bacterium
ATCGCCGGTGTGGTGAAGATCCTCGACGCCAGCCGGGCCAAGGGCGGACGGCCGTATCATGTGACGCCATGGATCGAGGGACCGTCGCTGGCGACCTTTCTGCGCGATCCGGCGGTCCCGCTCGACCGACGCGTGGACGCGGTGGAGGAGCTGTGCCGCCTGATGGGTGTGCTGCATGAGCGGGGCATCACCCATCGCGATCTCAAACCGTCCAACGCGATGCTGGGCGCCGACGGCGAAGTGGAGTTGCTGGACCTCGGACTCGCGCACGACGAGCAACGGGCCGACCTCACCCACTCGGGGCACATGGTCGGCGGCACGCGCGGTTACTTCCCGCCCTGGACGGACTTGGATCCGTCGCTGATCAAACATCACCGGAAACAATGGGATGTCTACTCGCTCGGCGTGATGCTGGCGGGCACCTTGACCGGCGAATGGCCGACGACCGAGCACGATCCCGATTTCAAGCCCGACGCGGCACGACGACACCTGGCCCGCGCGTTGCCGGATGATCGGCGCTTCGACGATGTCGTGGCCCGATGCCTTGCCGATCATCCGGAAGAGGCATTCGCCCACGCCGATGGACTCTATCGCGCCTTGCGGAAATGTCGGCGCGTCAACGAACCGCGACGTTCACGCACAGCGGTGACGGCCGTGCTGCTCGTCGCGTTGGGGCTTGGCGCGTGGTATGTCGGCCGACCGGACAAGGTCGGTAATCCT
The DNA here is from genome assembly GCA_038154405.1 of Verrucomicrobiales bacterium. Lineage (GTDB taxonomy): Bacteria > Verrucomicrobiota > Verrucomicrobiia > Limisphaerales > JAYPXF01. Next base: position 721 of record JAYPXF010000153.1, read on the forward strand.
CCCGCGCCCGGACCGGTCGCGGCGACCAATGCCCAGTCCATCGTTTCAAACACGCCGACGCAGCCAAGTCCGAATCCCGCGATCCTCGATCTGCGACGGGCCGTGGTGCTGATCAACGTTTCCCCCTCCGGCGCGACGTTGAAGATCGTCGATCGCAGCGCGAAGGAGGCAGTGGTTCGCGAATGGCCGGCCGTGACCAATCGCGTGGAATTCGAACTGCGCTCGGATGACGCGAAACAATACGAACTGATCGCCTTCAAGTTCGGCTATCGCACCAACACCCAGCCCATCGGACCGGACTCCGGCGAGATCAACGTGCGTTTGGAATCCTTGTCCCTCGGTCTTCAGACCGCCTCCAAGGAAAAGCCCTGGCCCAACACCCTCGGCATGCCCTTTGTCCCCCTGGCGGGCCGGGGCCTCATCTGCGTTTACGAGACGCGCCGCCGGGATTACGAAGTCTTCGCGGAGGGACAACGGTGGTTGAACCGTTCGTGGCGCGACGCAACCTACAAGGAACAACCGGTTGGCCATGAACCGGATCATCCGGTCGTGATGGTGAGTTGGGAGGATGCGAAGGCATTTTGCGACTGGCTTACGAGACGCGAGCGGGCCGCCGAGGTGATTCCTCCCGACGCGCAGTATCGATTACCCAGCGACGCGGAATGGAGCCTCGCGGTTGGTTTGCACGAAGCAACCGAAGGATCGCCCAAGGACAAGGACCGCAAGATCGGCGCAGTGTATCCCTGGGGCAAGACCTGGCCGCCGCCAGAAGGCGCCGGCAACCTCGCGGACCACGCGGCGCGGAAAAAACTCGGCGAGTTCCACGTGGTCGGTGGCTATCGCGACGGCTATGCCACCACCGCGCCGGTGGGCCGTTTCAAACCCAACGCCCTCGGCCTGCACGACCTGGCGGGCAACGTCTGGGAATGGTGCGAGGACGCCTACGACCCCAAACGTCCCACCCATCGCGTCCTGCGAGGCGGCTCATGGAATTCCCGCTACGATCTCACCTCCTCCCACCGCGACTACCAGTCCCCCACCTATCGCCGCGCCTACTACGGCTTCCGCGTGATGTTGGTCGGCGTAACGGAAGGCGACATCGGGACAGCCCGGCAATGAGCAACGCCATGGAATCCAAGCCCCAACTCGGACTCTTCCCGGTCACCGCGCCAAGTTTCGCCGACGCGGTGATCCGCGGGCTCGACGAGGGATGGCAGCGCTTCGCGCGCGACTACACGAGACCGGCGATCCGCTTTCTGCGGGCCTTGGGCGTGGGCGACGACGCGGAGGATCTCTGGCAGGCCTTCTTTCTCAAGTTTCTCGAAAATGACAAGCTCGCCGGCTACGCGGAGGAACGGGGCAAGTTTCGCACCTTCCTCATGACCTGCCTGCGCAACCACCTGCGCGACCATCATCGCGCTGAACATGCCGGGAAACGAAACATCGACAAAACCCGCTCCCTGGAAACTCCTGCCACCGACGCGGGAGACGACGCGACCAGTCTACTGGAGATCCTCGAAGCCAACGACGAAGCGGCCACTCAACGCCGAATCATGGAGGTCCGGGACACGATGCAGCATCTGCTGCACGACTATCCCAACCCGACCGAAGCGCAGCTCTACCTCGAATGGTTCTGGAAAAGCAAAGGCGTGAGCGACGAGGAATTCGCCCGCGAACACGCGCTGACGCGTAACCAGTTGAACGAACTGCGCAAACGCGTGGAGAGACACCTGCGCCACCGCACCGACGAATCCGAAAGGTAATCCCATGAACACAAACGACGACCAGAGCACGATGGCGATCTCCGCGGACGTCGACCGCCTTCAACGCCGCCTGCTGATCAGCAAACGCTGGCTCGACGCCGTTCCGAACGACCGACCCGATCCCTGCCTCATCCGCCGCGCGCGCGACAACGACGGCGGATTGGAGACCTGTCCGTTGAAAGGCGAAACGATCATCGGCCGTCACGGCGATGGCATGTTCCGCTATCCGTCTGAAATGGAATCCATGAGCCGCCAACACTTCCGTATCCTCGTCGCAGCCGACGGACGTTGCTTCGCGCACGTCTGCGAAAACGCCAAGAACGGCCTCCACATCAACGGCCGTGAAGTCACCTCCCGCCGCCTCATCCACGGAGACCAGATCTACGCCGGCGGCGAAGAATTCGTCTTCGCCGAGCAGACTTATAGCGTGTTGCCAGAATGAATTCCCGTCTTGATTCCAGCGCCGGCACCAAACACGGCGCGCCAACCTGTTATTGTGTGACTGAATCAACTACCCTGAAAAACGATGTCCAAAGGAAAAACGATCAACCTGGCCGCTTTGTTGCTGTCAGTATTAATTCCGTCCGTTTCGTACGGCGCCCAACCCTCGACTCAAGTAATCCAAGAGATTGCCACGCTCTCCTCGTCGCAGTTCTACACGAACTTCGCCCTGCTCCGGACGATGCTTGAGGGTGGATGGAATCAAAAGGTGTGTGATCAGTTCTCCTATTACGATGGCGTCAATCTTCAACTGGTGAAGCGCTATCGTGAAAAGCTGAAAGACGACAGGGTCTGGGGTCCATTCTTCCGCAAGAAATACTCCGTTCATGTGGAGACGTACAAAGCCCTCAAGCCCCTGATTGAAAAGCGGCGCAGAGGCATGATGATCTCGGATACCGATCGAGCATTGCTGAAGAAACTCGACCAACGAATCTACGAAAACTTGATCAAATAAGATGACGGCTGACGAACATGACAAGGGATCCTTCAAACTCGATCCGGAAGCGCGCTCCTTCCGCCTGACCGGATATCGGTGGCGCGATCTTCCCGTGCTGCTCATCGCTCTGGTCCTGGCGATCTGCCTGGCCACGGGATTCAACCTCGTCGTGTTCTCCGGACTCTCATTTCTGTCGGCAGACATGCAGCGGGTGGCCGCGGGACTCATTCTCGGACTTTGCCTGGGCTATCTGCTCGGCGTCCGGATCGGCGGGCAAAGGACACAGGCAGACGCGCTGCCGCTCCCGTCGCTTTCCGATCGCGTCAAGCGACTGGCCCTGGAGCCCGACGGTTTCATTGCCGCGGTCAAAGCCTGCCGCGAGGAGACCGGAGCGGGCCTCCGGGAGGCAAAGTCCGCCGTCGAAGCCCACCTGCAAGAAGAGCAATCCGAGAAGTAGGCCCGTGCGACAGACAGCAAACTGCCCTGCCGAAAACGATGTCCCCATCAGTTTAATCGATTGACTGAACGGTTGTTGCTTCTGCCTACAGTAAGAAACATGAAAAACATACTCCTTACTTCACTCCTCGTGGTGACGGTTTGCGCGGCCTCCGCGGCAGAGCGAGCCCGTCTTGCGAACGAAAAGATGATCTTGTCCGGCGACACGGACGCCATGAAGGGATCCAGCATCTTCGACGGCCAAAAGGGCCTCTTAAAAGTTTCGCCGGATGGAAGGAAGCTGTTGTTCTATCGTGAAGAGCCTGAAAAATTGAATGGCCTCAATGGCGTGGCCAGATTGGTTTTGCGGGACCTGACGGACGGGAGCGAGACGCTCCTGCCGTTTCCCGCACTTCCGGCACGACTGGTCAAGTACCTCCCCATGCTGGCATTCGCGAACAATCCTTTCGACAAGACGGGAAGCAAGATCGTGCTGGGTGTCGGAATCGATGCGGACAAGAACGGTACGTTCGATGCCCGGACCGAAAAGATGCAGGCGGTGGTGTTCGACGTGGCCACTTCCGAGACCAAGAATCTGGCTGTGACGGGAACATTCGTCACGGCCGGGTACAACTCCGAAGGAAACCGCTACATCGTGTCGACTTACGATCAGGGTGAACCAGCAAAGATACGCCTGCTCCTCTCCCGTACGGACCCTGTCAGATGGCAGGAACACGTCCTGTCAGGATCTCCTCGCGCCATCTCGCCCAAAATCGACCGGATCATGCTCCTGAAAACAGCAGAACTGAAATTCGGACGGCGGTCCCGTGAATTCCCATCCGATTGGGTCTTGTATGACACCGGGAAGCGCAAGGAAGCCGTAACCCTGCCGGCGTCCAAGATTCAGGGAGCACTGTCAATGTACACACTCGTCTTTGTCCCGCGATGGACCACATCGGGCGGACATCTCCACTACATCGACGTCCTCGGTTTACCCAATGCCCCAAGGCATGGAACCAGGATCTGGGAGCGGCGCTCGCAAACCGTGGTCAAGGACCTGCCAAACGTCGTCCCCATCGGCCCCGGCCCCACCAGGTCATCCATGGTCCTCATGCGGGTGAACGAGGTGAAAGAAAGTGGCAGCCGAGTGATCGGGATCGTGGTGCATGATGCATCCAGCAACCAGACGTGGGAGATCCCGCTCCCGGACACCCGCATTCTCGGCACGCACGACCGGCACGTGATCTACACCCGGAAGGACAAGGCCGGCAAGGAAGCCGTCTACATGACGGAGATCGTGCTGCCATAACCAGCGCCCCGGTAGGATGGGCGCAAGCCCTACTGAATCGTTACGGCTTTGACACCGCCGAGAAGGAACGGGATTGTCGCCATCCGAATCTATGACCATGAATGCAATATCAGTAAGAACGCCGATCCTAATCATGTTGATGGCGTTTTGTTTTGCCTCACCCCTGTGCGTTGATGCCGATGAACTCAGCGGCGAGCCAAGCCGCAAACTGACCCGGAAGGAATCCAAGGTGGGTGACCTCGCGGTCACGACCATCTACCGCGGGGATGCCATGATCCTCAAGAAGGTGAAGCCTCCCAAGGAATCGCTGAAGACCGTTTATTACGTCTATCTCAACGGATTCGAGATTCTCACCTACAAGGTTGGACCAATGGGCACCGAGTTCACCGGCGCCGGGATGACTCGCAAACTCATCAAGCCGGACTACACAATCAAAATGGCCGGTGACGAGGACGGCAGGATTCAGAGGATCACCATCTACAATCCCGACTTCACGAGTACGCACGACGGATTCTGGCTGAAGAATAAAGAACTCATCCCCTGGAGCACGGAGGAACTCGCCAACTGGCGCAGGATGAGAGACACGGCGCCCCACAAGACGAAGCCGAACGATCGTTAGCACGCCGTCGGTCCGCTCCCCATCCACCAAAAAACTCCCCACCCGACCCATGACTGATATTACACCACACCGGCAATACCTGGACGATGTTTCACGAGAGATTCAGGACCTGATCTACGACGGCCGTGGAGAGAAAGTGGTGGAGTTGCTGGTGGCGCAGAGGGGACTCGGGAAGATGCAGGCCGCCATGGAAGTCGCCCGCATCTGGTCCCGGATGAATGCGAACTTCCCGGATGCCGTGCCGGATCTTTCTCCCGGATCCGCCGGCCCGGCCTCAAGCAGGAAGACGATCCTCGTGTGGACCTTCATCATCATGCTGACCTTGATCGGAGCCGTCATGACCTTTTTTGGTGCTAGCGGACTGATCCGCGCCCATGCGAGCAAGGGTTGGCCGACCGCTCCGGGCAAGATCATGACGTCTTCCGTCGAGCGCCACCGCAGTTCCAGCAGCAGTGGCAGCGGCAAGAGCAGCAAGAGCAGCACCTCGTATCACATCAGGATCAAATACGCGTTCGAAGTGGATGGGGCTCCCTTCACCGGAACCCGCGTCGGCTACGGGGACAGCATTGGCCGGGAAAGCTCGGGCTACGCCAACAAGGTCGTCAGGCGATTTCCCAAGGGAAAAAAGGTCACCGTTTACCACCTGCCCGGCAATCCGGCGGAATGTCTGCTGGAACCCGGGATCAAAAGCCACGCGTTCATCCTGCCCGGCATCGGGCTGCTCCTGTTTTTCATCGGCGGCGTGTTGATTTGCGCCGCGGTGGCCGTGGCTCGGGATGAACGGGAAGCCGCAGGGCAATCAGCTCCGGGCGGCTCACATTAAGGCATCCCCGCCATCATTCAGCAAATGACCCGGAAATTGCATTCAAAAGACGAAAGGCTCGCACCGTGGAAATGAACGTCTGCGGAAAATGCGGCGGGATGTTCGAATCCCTGCTCCTGGAGCATTATTGCGAGGTCTGCCTCATGGAGATCCAGGCGGAGACGCAGGCCGAGCACAACCGGGAGCTGCAGCGGGAGAAGATGCGACATGAGGAGAACATGGCCACGCGCCAGGCCTTTGAAGCGTTCCGGGATCGCCTGTTGGAGCTGCGCATGGAGTATCTTGATGACCCGGACCAGGCGGCGAAGAAGGCGCGCGTGCTGCTTGGCAGCGGGCAGTGCGACACGATTCTCGCTCTGGGCGGCGGCTTCCGTGAAGCGCTGCTGGCAGAGGTCGCCCGGGACGATTGGATGTACGAGGCCTTCGTGGACGCGCAACCCGAGGAGGTGCGGATCATGGCGGTCAGGGAACAGATTCGTCCGGTTCTTCATTGGCTTCAGTCGGAAGGTCAACCCGGGTCATTTGTCGCCTTCGAGTGCCCCGATCACGACGCTTGGATTCAGATGCAGCTGTGCGACGGAGGCGACGTGGAGTTTGATTTTCCCTTTTTGATTCGCTCCGCGCCGGGCCAAGCGGGGCCGGTGAATTACGAGCGTGTTGACGAGCTGCCCGAAATCGCCGACGCGGAAGAAACAATGCCGTTTGACAATCGGCAGATCGCAGCCGTGCAGGCCGTCCTGCAACCGCTTGGTCTGGCCTCCAATATTCGGAGAGTGGAATCCCGAAATTCGGATGGCGAACCCGTCGGCGCCATTGAGTCGCTGGCCTTTCGCGTCCCGGTCAACGCCACCGAGATGTTCGAACAATTGATCCCCGCCCTGTTTGAGGCGGTGCACGGCGTCGAAAATCTCGGCCACCTCGAAATCCAGACCGGCTGAAGCGAGGAGGCGGATGAACGGTGACAGCTACGCGATCAGAGCGGGGCAGGCGTGGTGCCTGAAAACAGGTTGTTTGCAGAGCGGATCAGTCGCCGAAACTGGTCGCCGAAAGGTAACACCACGCCGCGCCAATGCCGCCGACAATCGCTCCGACACCGGCACCGATCAACCCCACCTTGAATCCAAACTTGAACCAAGCGGCCCCGCCCAAAACAGCCGCTCCAAGCAAGGCTCCGCCCAGTCCCCACTTGACCGTATTCTTGCCCTCATGGAGCAGCTCTTTGCCGACTTCCTTGGCAAAAGAATCGGACTCGGATGATTTGTTGTCCGTTTGGTTATTCATCGATTCGCTCTTGATGATGTCAGAATTTCAGGGAGGTGATCTTGGCAAGTCAAGGAATGTTCGTCTCCTGCGATCACGTGGCTTGGATTCAATTGAAGCTGCCCGACGGGAGGGAAGCTAGGATCACCGACTCATCCTCTTCGATTTTACCGAAATCCAGATCACTTCTTGAAAGCAGAGTGCGTCGGGTCGCCACCGGAGATAAGATATGCCAGCAAGTCGAGGATGTCGTCTTTGCTCATGGCATTGATCAGACCGGGCGGCATCATTGAAATGCGCGAGGGTTCGATGGATGCCAGGTCATTCACATCGACAAAGGTATTGGAACTGGGATTCATCATGTCCGTGTTCACCTGGTAGTGGTCCTCACCGAGATTCATGATGCGACCACTGATCACCGTTCCGTCTTTCATCTTGAAGTTGGTGGCGCCGTATTGGTCGCTGATCTCCTTGCCGGGATCGAT
>JAYPXF010000153.1:8361-16765 GCA_038154405.1 Verrucomicrobiales bacterium
GGTCATAGGCGCTGAACTTGCCGCCGGCAGAAGACAGATCAGGACCGACGGCACCGCCTTCTCCCTTGAAGCGATGACAGACGTAACAGGCGCCGGCGCCGGCCATTTTGCGACCGTTCGCGAAGTCGCGCTTGGCCTTCACGCCGGCATCCAAATCGTCGGCGAAGTCCTTCAAGCTCCAGTTCTTGACGAAGGATCGGGCCTCTAGCGTGAACTGGGGAATGCTGCTCTTGGGCTGCGTTTCGATCAGCTTCGTGAGCGCCGGCGTCAGGTCCGCTTCGGGCACGGATTCCGTGGCATGCTTCTTGATGTCGGCCAGGTAGTTGGCCAGTCGAGCACCGCCTTTGTAGTTTCCGGAAAGCACAAACCACTTGAAGTAGGTTTCGCGCAGTTTCGGAGTCCAACCATCCTTGAGGTAGCGGAGATTGAGGGCGTAGCCGATCTGTTCCTCCTGGCCGGATGCGTTCGCCAGCAGCTTCATGCCGCGTTCGACGGCAAAGGGGGCCTTTAAGAATGCCGCCATGGCGGAGAGATCCCGGTTTTCTTCAGGCGTCCGGGCGGGGTAGATCCCATCGAGCCATTGGATCAATTTCGCTTTTTCTTTCGGTTGTCCGCCGCGGGTCAAGGCGAGGGTGACGCTGCGCAGCAGGTCGAGACGGGTCTGGCGGGAGCGGGTCTGGTGGTAGTTGATGCTCATCGCCTTTTCGAAGATCACCGACGCCGAGTTGCTGGCGTCCACGCGCGCGAGTGCGATCAAGGCGGCCGTGGTGGTGACCGGGTTCGTCTCGCCTTTGATCCAGTCTTTCCACTTTCCGACTGTCTGTTTCTCAAGCGCTGCCCGGGCGGCGTGACGAATGCCGCGATCGGCAGATCCCAATGAATTCCAAATGCGGTTGAGTTCGGACGCGCTGGCGGCCGCTGCGCCCTGCTGCAGGTGGGCTTCCAATACGCGGCGGACTTGGCGTCCGCCTTTGCCGCCGGGAACGGATCGGGCTGGCGCAGTGGATTCGTCGCCGACGTAGGTCACCCGATAGAGTCCGGACTGAATGCGGCGACCGCCGACCGTGAGGTACATGGCCCCATCGGCAGGGTTGACGAGCAGGTCCGTGACGGGCAAGGGCTGGGCTGAGGCGAACTCCTCAACGGTCGCGGTATAGGTCGAGCCCTTGGGTTTCAGGTGGACGGCATACAGTTTTCCGTAGGACCAATCACAGGCGAAAAAGGCGTTCTGGTATTTGGCGGGAAACTTTGCGCCATACCCGAAACAGACACCGGTGGGCGACCCCGGCCCGACGTCGACGACGGCTCCAAAGGTGTCGGTGCAGAAGTCCATGAACTTCCCGGAACCGGTTCGCCATCCGTAATCCGCGCCGTCAATGACGTGATTTATCCGCGTTGGGCGGTACCACGGCGTGTTGAGGTCCCATTCCATGTCGGCGTCATAGGTGAACAGCTCGCCTTCGCGATTGAAGGCGGCGTCGTATTGATTGCGGAATCCGGTGGCGACGATCTCCCAGGTTTTGCCCTCGGGATCGATTTGGGCGATGTGTCCCAGCGGCGCTTCGGCACCCTTCATGAAATGTTGCAGGGAGGGCAGCAGTTGATCTTCTCCCCACACTTCAGGCACGCGTGAATGGGTGTAATCTGCCGGGACCTTGGTCTGGTTGCCGATGATGACGTAGAGGTGTTTGCCGTCCGGGGCAGGAATGATGGCGTGCGGACCATGCTCACCGGCCGTGTCGCCGAGGGACTTGAGTTTTACGAGCTTGTCGAAGTTGTCGTCACCATCCGTATCAAGGAGGCGATAGACGCCACACCCCATGGCGCTCATACGCGAACTGACGACCACGTAGAGACTGTCAAAGGCATAACAGACGCCTTGCGCATGGCCGATCTTCGGCAGCTTGGCGAGCGCTTCCGTCAGGGGCTTGGGGGCCGTTCCCGTGATCCTTTTCCGGGCCTTGGCCCCGACAATGGAGTAGGTGATCTGTTGGATGCCGGCGGGATCGACGCGTTCGCCCAACTTGGGAATGGGAAAGCGGTACAGCCCGCCGTGTTGATCGCTGACGATCAGGCGCCCCTTGTCGTCCTGACACATGGCAACCCACGATCCCTGGTCCCCTCGCGGCACGGAATACAACAGCTCGATCTTGAATCCGTCCGGCAAGCGGATCTGCTCGGGGGACGTTGCACTACGCTGGGCGTAGCCGGAAATGGTGAAGCCTGCGAAACACGAAAGCAGGCCAAGGATCAGGGAGTGTTGCATAAAGCAGTTTTTTGTTGGCGTTCTAATGAAGCAGGCCTTCAGCCTGCCTTGGTTTGGGCGCGTTTACCCAGAGCGTTGCCCCAGGCTAATCTGACATGAGCCCTTTGGGCTCTTGAAAATCAGTGTCATCCGAGTAATCCGCGGTTAGTCCTTAGTCCGCTACTCCGTGACCTTCCAGAGTCGGACGTAGTCAAATTGCAGGGCCGCGGCGGAGAAGGATTTGAAATTGATGAGGTTGCTGCCGTCCATGCTCACCAACTTGTCCTCGTAGATCTTTTCCCAGCCATTGATGTTGAGCAGCATTCTGCCTTCCTCGTATTCAATCACGACCGCGACCCAGTCATTGGCGGCGAGTTTCCCTGCTTTGGGATCGGTGAACGACTTGCCCGGTTTGGATTTCCTCAGCAGAAGCCGATACCCATTCACAATCTCTTTTTCGGCCCGGTTCGAACCGACAATCATCTTGTGGTTACCGATGTGAAAGCCGACACCCGTGCCCGGGGCTTTCGAGACGAGTTTAAAGCGGAACTGACAGACAAATTTCTCCGGTATTCGATAGAGCGTGCCCAGCACGTATCCTCTCTTCGGATCCAGGGGGTTGATCACCAAACTGCCACCCTCCACCCTCTTCTTGGCTTTGTGGTGGCCGTATCTTCCGTGGTATTTCCCACCATCAAATTCGTCGGCGTAGACCAAGGTCGCCTTCTTGAAGAGCTTTGATCTGAAGGCCGGTTCGGCGGCGTTCAGGTTGCCCACACAGGCAATCGCGATGGCAAGTAAAGGAATCTCACTCTTCATTCTGAAGCGCGTAGTTGATGAGTATGCAGAGGTAGGCGCAGACGTTCACCTTCCCTTCAGGATGGAGTCGATGAAGCCTGCAAGATCGGAAACTGAGAGGTCGCCGGAACCGTCCTTGTCGGCCCGCTTGAAAAAGGTATCGAGGTGAGCGGTGGAGCCAAGAAAGGTCACAAACTCCTTTTTGCTGAGGACGCCATCGGAATTGGCATCGGCTTCCGCGTGCCACTGGGCGGGCGTCTTGCGGGAGATCCGATACCACTTGATGTCCACGAGTTTGCGTTCGAATTCCTTCAGATTCAGGGTCCCGGATTTGTCTTTGTCGGATTTCCCAAACCCAACCGGACCATGTTTGGGGGAACGATAAATGGCGGTGGCGTATTCGACATATGAAAGCTCGCCGTCGCCATTGCTGTCCGCCATCTGATGCAACTCGGCGGGTGTCATCTTGAGCATCTGGGCGCTGGGATTGAGATTCTCCTCGGGGATGGGAAGCGTGACCCAGAGCTGACCGCAGCGCCCATTGGAATCAACGCCGGCGCGAACGAAGAAGCCCGGTTTGATTTCCTTTTTGGCCTTCAGAAAGCTGACGTAGGCGATCCGCGTCTTGTCGTGGAGCGTGAAGCTCCGGCTTTTCCTCCGGTAATTGACGGTGATCTTGTTTCCGTCGACGGATTCGACAACCCCGTGGAGTGTCTCCCCCTTTTTCTTCGGAGCGGCAAGTCCGCTGGCGGCAAAGTTCAGGCAAATGGCGGCGATGATGAGTGTCAGATTCGTTTTCATAAATTTGATTTTTCAGGCAAAGGAATGGGGGCAGAGGAATTCAATCTGTAGCGGAAGATGCAAAATCTTCTGGCAGTAATCGGAGTCGGAATTTTTTGCAAATTCCGCTACGTGGGCATCGCGGATACAAATTCTCATTTCGTTTTAAACGCTTCACTTTGCACGAGGGCGTGGATGAATTCACGCAGGGCGTAGTTCTTGTCTTTGGCTGAGTTCAGGATGCCCAGTGCGAGGTCTTCATCGGTGAAACCGAACGGACGGCTGAGGCCGTACTCGATCAGGGCTTCGGTGAAGCCACGGGCGAAATCCTCCTGATGCTTGGTGGCAATCAACTCCCGCAATTCAAAGAAATCGGCAAATGCCGGACCGTCATGCATTTTGCCGGAGACGTCGATGGGGGTGCCCCTTTTACTGGCCACCATCTGGCCTTTTCTGTTCTTGGTGAATCGATATTCCTTGCTGCGCCACTTGCCGGTGGCGTTGAAGTTTTCGAGGCCGAAGCCGATCGGATCGATCTTGCGATGGCAACTGGCGCACTGGGCTTCCTCCATGTGGGCGGCGAGTTTTTGCCGCTTGGTGAGGGGCTTGTCGTCGAGGCGCGAGAGCTGCGGCACATTGGCCGGCGCCGGAGGCGGTGGTGAGTGCAACAAATGACGCAGCACCCAGGCGCCACGCTCCACGGGGCTGCTCTGTCTACCGTCGCTGCCCATGGCGTTAATCGCGGCCATTCCCAGGAATCCTCCGCGCGGAGAATTCTTGGGAAGACTGACTTTCCGATAGTGGTCACCCGTGACCCCTTTCATTCCGTAGTGCGAGGCCAGGAAACCATTGATGATGACATAGTCGCTCTTGAGCAAATGCTGCAACTGCCCCTGGTCCTTGGATTGCAGGAGATGCAGGATGGATTGGTAGACCTCCTCCCGGGCCGCCGCACGCATGCTTTCGTCGAACTCGCGATGTTCCTTGGCATCAAACTGGAAGAAGTCCAGACGCTTCATGTCCAGCCACTGATGAGCGAGACCGGAAACGAAGTGGTGCGCCTTCGGGTCCTGAATCAAACGGTCCACTTGTTTCCGCAGGTTGTCGGGATCACGCAGTTGCTCCTTCTCTGCGAGCGCCAGCAGTTGGGCATCCGGCGGGGAACTCCAGAGGAAATACGACAGTCGCACGGCCAGTTCGAGATCGTCCAAGGCACGAGGAGCGCCGTCTTCCCCTTGCTCCTTCATGAAGAGGAAGCGGGGTGACGCCAGGATCATGCTCAGCGGTTTTCGAATCGCCACGTCGAACTGCTTGTCGATCACCAGTCGGTTTTTGAAAACGGCCACCAGGGAATCAATGAACTCGGGGCTGGGTTCACGGGAGCGAAACGCTTTGACGGCAAACTGTTGGAGAATGTTCCTGGCCCGTTTCGTTTGGTCGCGACCCGAGCGGTTCGCATCAAAGATCTGATCGAGCGGACTGGGATCCCCTTGCGGCAACGGACCTTCGATCTCAATCCAGTCGACCCAAATCGAAGGCTCATGGCCATAACCGTTGCGATTCATCGCCGGGTAAAAGTAATGCTTCCTCAAAGGCCCCCACGCCGGCTGTCGTTCCCGGATCGCAAAACTCCGTGCCGTATCCTTGCTCACCGTCACCTGGGTCTCGATCAATTCCGGATTGGCCGGACTGCCGGTAACGTGCAGCGCCTGCAGGGGAAAACCTTCGAACTGTCCTCTGGCGAGCCCCTTGATCGCGGGGTAACCCAGTTCGAGGAAGTGACGAAAAGCCGGCGACTTTTTGTCCACCCCCGCCTTGATTCGCAAGGTGTACGTGCCGACGGGCATGTTCTTTTTGCGCGGCTCTATCACGATCTTGGCGGAACCCATGGTCAGCTGCAGCCAGGTTCCTGTGTCACTATGAGGAAGACCGGCGTAGTGTTTGTCGTAGGGAGCCGCCTTGGGAAAAAACTTCGCGGCACCAAAATAGTTCCGGAATCCAAAGTCCTTCGGGTCGGGGGCTCCTTTCAGTTTGCCGCGGTGCTGGTCAAGTTGACGGTAAAACTGTTCCCGCCCACCTTTCAGTTTCAGTCGGGCCTTGAAGCCTTTGTTCGCAGGCAACGCGAGCGCTTTCTGCACTTTTGCATCCAGTGCTTCATAGCGTTTAAGGTATTCCTCATTTCGCGCGACTCTCTCTCGCAAGGCGACGTTGAGCGTTTTTTCAGGTTCCACGCGATGAACAAAAGGCCTGGCGCTGCGAGCCGCTCTTCGCTCATAGAACTCATCGATGGCGTGGCGTCCGATTTTCAGATACTGCTCGAACTTGTCGCTGGAGAAAAAAAGCGAAGCTCCGACCGTATCAAAATCGCCGGAGTCGCCATCATCGGGCAGGAGTTCCTTGCCGAGTCGTACTCCCAGCAGGCTCTCGATGCTGTTCTGGTAGTCGCGCTTGTTGAGCCGGCGCATCGTAATCTTGCCACCCGAATCACCAAGTACTTTGCGGACGTTCACCATCGTGAGCGCCAAGTCATCCAGGAAATCCGCCTTCTCCGCTTGCTCGGGCTGCTTCTTCTTTTCCGGCGGCATCTCCCCGGAGTTCAGAACATTGAGAACGTTCTGCCAGGTCTCCGCCTGCTCGATCGTTTCGATCTCAAAGGACAGGCCTTCGAGATTGACGCTGCCCTTCTCGGTGTCGGCATCGTGGCAATCCATGCAATAGGCATCCAGGAAGGCCGCATGCTTTTCGGGGAATTTGACTTTTGGTTTGGGGACGGATGCAGTCGCCATCTGGGCTTTGTTTTCCTCCCCGCAACCGGTCAGCAAGGTGACGCAGCTAACGGCAATCAGTCCAAGGAATGACCAACCACGGAGTACACTGAAGACACGGAAAGGCATAGCTGCCTCCGCAACCACAGCGGTAGCGGAAGATGCAAAATCTTCCGACAAACCACGCAACTTGAATCGGAATTTTTTGCAAATTCCGCTACGGACGTTCCCACGCTTCTTCATACTCTTCCGTATATTCTGTGTATTCCGTGGTTGTGACTAAGCCTTCAACTGCGGCACCACGCCCGTGCTGTCGCCGTGACGTTCCACGTTGACTCCCACGCCCTGCAACATCGTCAGCCAGACATTGTTCAGCGGTGTGCCTTCATTGAGGACCAGGTTCTGACCCAGCTTGAGATTGGCGCCTCCACCGGAGATCAAGGTGGGTGGGTTGTTGAGATAATGAATGGAGCGAATGTTGGAACCAAAGGCCAACGCGACATTGTCAAAGAGGCGGCTGCCATCGGCTTCCTTGGTGGCTTTCAACTGATCGATCAACCCGGCCAACAATTCGCTGTGCGCCTGGTCCCTCAGCTTGGATGAGACTTCTGTTTCTGCTCCGACACGATAATGACTCACGTTGTGAGCGTTGCCGCTCGCTCCGAGACTCCTCAGCAGACGTGACCCGGGCTCGCGGTAGGTGATGACGCGGGTGTTGTCCGTCTGTATGGCAGCCACCATGAGTTTGTACATCATCTCGATCTCGCTGCGCCCCACCAAGGCCTCTTCCGGTGCTTCCAGGGGAGCCTTGGACTTCGGCACATCCATCCACTTTTCCGATTTGCTCAGCCGGGTTTCGATATCGCGGATGCTCTGAAAATACTCGTCCAGCTTGTCCGTATCACTCTTCGTCAACCCCTTCTTCATGTCCTTTGCCTCGATCATCACGGAATCCAGGACACTGCGTTCCTCCGCCAACATGGCCCGACGCTGAGCAAGGGGTATCTTATCTGCCGCAAAGAGCTTGAGGTAGGTTTCCATCGGGGAGTTCCACGCCGAAAGCGGTTTCCCCCGTTGGTCCCAAGCCAGGGAATTACCCGGTCCATGCCCATTCCGGTCGCTGGCGTCACTGGCCAGTTGGATGGAGGTATAGCGGGTATGCTCGCCAAACTGCGCGGCGGCAACCTGGTCGGCGGAGATGGTGTTGGAAAAGGACTGCCCCGGCGTACCGTATTGATTCGCACCCGTCAGCCAATACGTGCTTCCCCAGTGCGCCTGCCGGCTGAACTGATGTTTGCAGCCCTGGACGATCGTAAAATCCTTCTTGTGACGCGCCAACGGCTTCAGCCCCCCGGGCAGCTTGTAGCCCGATCCCTTGTCATTGATGTCGGGAAACCACGTCTGAGAGGTGACGCCGTAGCCAATGCCCATGAACATCAATCTCTTGGGAGGCTTTGCCGCGGCCGCCGAGGCAAAGCGGCGAAAGCCGATCGATTCAAGAGCCGGCAAAGCAATAAGCGCTCCTGCTCCACGGAGAACGTGACGACGAGTGTATGAGGTGTTCATGTTTGGAGAATCTGTTTCTGTCGGCGGAGGAAATATGGAGCAATGGAGTTGTGGAGTGATGGGTTCCGGAATTCGAGCACGGCGGGCTCATGTCATAACTCCATCACTCCGATGTTCCCTTGCTGCGTTCATCGGCTCACAACTTGAACCGGCAGTTTCGGTTGTTTGATCACGGTGAGTTGGACGTCATCCACGAAGTAGCCGCCCAAGGGAACGGAAGTCTTGGAGTTGTAGCCGGCGGTGGCAGCCA
>JAYPXF010000154.1:0-10257 GCA_038154405.1 Verrucomicrobiales bacterium
GCAAGGGTATTGCCGCGTTTGAAGATGCGCAACGCGTACCGCTTCTGATGTGGGGACCGAATCACTTCCCGAGGACCGGGACAACTGAAGCCCTGACGGTGGGGCAGCGGATTCATGCCATCGGATCATCAAGGTGTCCTGCTGCGCAGCCAAGGCGACCCGGTTCTTTACCTCAGCAATCCCAAGGGAATATCGCGTGACAGCCGTCGCGCTCAACTGGATGCCCTGGCCGCCATCAATCAGGCCCAATACGATCAGTTTGCCGATCCGGAAGTCCTGTCCCGCATCCGCCAACACGAAATGGCGTATCGCATGCAGACCTCCGTGCCCGAGTTGATGGATCTGGCCGGCGAAAGCGATTCAACCTTCCAACTCTACGGCTCGGACGCCCGCACTCCCGGCACCTTTGCGGCGTGCTGCCTGAACGCGCGCCGCCTCGCCGAACGCGGTGTCCGCAACATCCAGATTTTCCATCGCGGTTGGGATGCCCACGGCGGTCTCCCCCGCGAACACGGCAATCAATGTCGCGACATCGACCAGGGTTGTGCGGCCCTGATCAAGGACCTCAAACAACGCGGTATGTTGGATGAAACGCTCGTGGTCTGGGGCGGCGAATTCGGCCGCACGGCCTACTGCCAGGGCAAACTCACCAAACAGACCTACGGACGCGACCATCATCCCCGTTGCTTCACCACCTGGATGGCCGGAGGCGGCGTGAAACCCGGCATCACCTACGGCCAGACCGATGATTACGCCTACAACATCCTGGATGCCGACGGCAACATGATGCGCCCAACCAAGGAAGGCTGGACGCCCGGAACGATGCACATCCACGACCTCAACGCCACCATCCTGCATCTCCTCGGCATTGATCACCGCCGCCTCACCTACCGCTACCAGGGTCGCGACTTCCGTCTCACCGACATCCACGGCCATGTGGTGAAGGACATCCTGGTGTAGAAGACTTCATGGAGGGAACCGCTTCGTCGGTTCCGGCTCGATGCAACCGATTCTCATCGGCATCGACGGAGCGATGCTCTCCATCAGTGCGTCATGACGTAAGTCAGCACATTGATCGCAAAGGCATAGGCATCGACCGAAAACTTTTCGAAGAACTTCTTTCCCTCGACCTCGCGTTCCCAACCGTCGGCGATATCGGTGTTGTGCGTCGCAATGGCCATCAGACGTCCATTTTCATCAAACAATCCCCGGAAGTGAACCTCCTTCATGTCATCGTCCCCGCCGTTGGGTTTTCGATGCACCCAATGCCGATCGTAGGACTTCCCGTATTGGACGAAAAACGCCCGCGCAGGAATCTGCGGACAGCTCTTCAACGGAAACACCGTGCTCAGAATCGGGTGATTGGC
The DNA here is from genome assembly GCA_038154405.1 of Verrucomicrobiales bacterium. Classification (GTDB taxonomy): domain Bacteria; phylum Verrucomicrobiota; class Verrucomicrobiia; order Limisphaerales; family JAYPXF01. The sequence continues at coordinate 1,368 of JAYPXF010000154.1, forward strand.
CGGCATGTCGACCCATTCCCAATCCGGCGCCTCGCGAGTTGAGTTGTATTCCCAGTTGCCCCACTCCGCCTGCCCCCAGAAATCGTCCACCCAGAGGAAGCCGCCATTCTCAAGATACTTCTTCAACGCCAGCATCTCGTCGCGGGTGAGAATCTGCCAACCCGGATCACTGATGTAGATGAACGGATATTTGAAGAGCGATTCATCGGTGAGCCGCATGACGACCGGCTTGCGATCCACCCGGAAGGCGGTCAACTGCTCCAAGCGTAGCAGCAGATTCAGATCTGCGCGTGGAAAGTCCGTTTCCCATCGCTGCCAGATACGCTCCTCGTAGTAATATCCCCCCTGTCCCTCCCCTCCTTCACTGTCGTATTGGATACGCACAAAGCTGAACACATCCTTCGCAAGATGAGGCGGACCGTTTGTGGAACCGTGCGAAAAGTCGCATCAGCGGTTGAATCCATGGGCAACAACGCGAGGATCAATCCCAACAGCAACACGCAGATCGGAATTCCCTCCCTTAAATTCACGAGACCAGTATCCCCCTGTCAGCAGCAAAGCGCAAGCCGGCTCAATCCGGGTCAAATTTCTGCCAGTCGGGTTTGTTGTCGTAAACCCACTTGTAGTATTCGAGGCGCTTGAGTTCCGTCGCCGCCTCTTCATCCAGAAAGATCTTCGCGCTATTGTGCATCTGCAGAATGGACGCCGGCACATAGGAGGTGAGTGGCCCTTCAATCATCTCCGCCACGGCCCGAGCCTTTTTCTCCCCGAAGGCCAACATCACGACTTGCCGCGCTTCCATGATCGTACCGATGCCCATGGTGATCACGTGCCGCGGAACGGAGGCTTCGTCGCCAAAGAATCGGGCATTCTCCTCGATGGTGTGTTTGGTGAGCGACTTGATGCGGGTGCGCGAAACCAGCGAAGAAGTCGGTTCGTTGAATCCAATGTGACCATTGGCACCGATGCCCAGCACCTGCAGATCAATCCCACCGGCCGCTTCGATTGCCTCCTCGTATTCCGCACAATGAGCAGGAATATCGGCGGCCATGCCGTCGGGAATGTTTGTCTGTTCCGCCGGAATATCGATGTCGCTAAACAGATTCTCCTGCATGAAATGGTAATAGGATTGCTCGTGAGCGCGTGGCAGCCCGGCGTATTCATCCAAGTTGAATGTCCTCACCTTGCTGAAATCCAAACCCTTGTCGCGATGCCGATCCGCCAATTCACGATAGAGCGGCACCGGCGTGCTGCCAGTGGCCAATCCCATTACCGCATCCGGTTTCGAACGGACGAGCGATTCCACCAAGCCCGCCGCTTCACGACTGGCTGCCTTTGCGTTCGGAAGAATGACGACTTCCATGCCGGAAAGTGTTCATGCTTCGTCGAACGGGTCAAACATCGATCCGCACAATTCGCTCTACGCGTCCTCGCCCTTGATCGTCTTCAGTCTCAACTGCCCGCAGGCAGCGTCGATGTCGTGGCCTTTTTCCCGGCGCAATGTCGCCGTGACGCCTTTCCCGATGAGTGCATCCGCAAATGCATCCTGAGTCGACTCATCCGGACGCTCCCACGGAAGGCCTTCCACCTTGTTGTAGGGAATCAGGTTCACCTTGGCGTTCAGTCGTTTCGACAGATCGGCCAAGGGCTGCACCTGATCGAGACCGTCATTCACGCCCGCAATCAATATGTATTCAAAGGTGATCTTGCGCCCCTTGGACCGTTGATAGTATTCGCAGGCATCCGCCAAGGCTTCCAACGGATACTTCCGATTCACGGGCATGATGCGGGATCGCACCTCGTCGGTGGCCCCATGCAGTGAAATCGCCAGCCGAAACTGATGAGGCTCGTCCGCCAGTTTCTTGATCTCCGGCACCAATCCGCTTGTCGAAACGGTGATTTTGCGAGCACCCAGATTGTATTCCGCATTCAGAATCTTGAGGGCCTTGACGAGATTGTCATAGTTCGCCAGCGGTTCTCCCATTCCCATGATCACAAGGTTGTTGATCAGCTTCGCCGTCGATCTTGAATCACCCCCGGAAGATTGCGTCGCATGCAAACGCTCCGTGCTGAGCACCTGCTCGATGATCTCGCTCGTATCCAGATTGCGCTTCCAACCATCCAAACCGCTCGCGCAGAACTTGCAGCCATACGCGCAACCGACCTGGGTGGAAACACAAAGCGTGTGGCGGTCACAGCTCTCTCCATACAATGCGGGATTGGCAGGAATCAGCACGCTTTCAATGAACGCCCCGTCACACAACCGCCAAAGGAACTTCTGCGTGGTGTCACCGGAGCCCTGCTTGCAAACCAACTCAAGTGTGCGAAGTGCAAATTCACCATCCAGGCGCTCACGCATCTTGCGCGGAAGATTGGACATCTCGGCCCATGAAGCTGCGTTGCGCTCGTAAAGCCATTGGATCAGCTGATCGATTCGATAACGCGGTTCTCGCCAGGCAGTCAGGATCCCAGTGATCTCATCGCGATTCAGATCTTTGATATCCGACCGCCTCGCAGAAGAAACCGATTCCTCAGATTTCGAATCGGAGCTCACCGGTAGTATTTCTCGGCGTATTCCTTGACCATACGCCAGGTGTTGAACTGCGCGGCCATGGTGCGAAAGCCGTTGCGAATCTTGTCGATCCACTCCCGGGGAATGCCGTTGGCATCGCGATTGTAAAAGCACGGGACAACCTCATTCACGAGCGTGTTGTATAGGTTCTCACTGTCGATGTGATCCTGTTCTTCAATGCTGTCCGGATGCGAATCCTCACCAATGGCAAAGCCGTTCTTGCCGTTGTAACCCTCGCGCCACCAGCCATCCAGAATGGAGAGATTCAGGCAACCGTGCACCACCGCCTTCATGCCACTGGTCCCGGACGCCTCCAAAGGCCGACGCGGATTGTTCAGCCAGATATCGCAACCGGACACCATCTGCCGACCGATGTGCACGTCGTAGTTCTCAATGAAGAACAGGCTGCCTTTCAGTTCGCTGTATTTGCTCAGGTGCAGGATTTTCTGGATGAAGCGCTTGCCGTCGTCATCGCGCGGATGAGCCTTGCCGGCGAAGATGAACTGCACCGGCCGCTCCTGATCTTTCGCCAACCGGACGATTTCCGCGAAGCGATCGAAGATCAACGGCGCGCGCTTGTAGGTTGCGAAGCGTCGGGCAAAGCCAATGGTCAATGCATCCGGATTCAACTGACCGTCATAAGTGATGTAGTCTCCACGCGTAACGCGTTGCCCCTGGATCAGCAGGCGACGCCGACAGAATTCGATCAGTTCGCGGCGCAACTGGTAGCGGAACGCCCACAATTCCTCATCCGAAACAAAGTCCGTATCCGCAATGCGATCCCAGAAGGTCTGCTGATTCACTTCTTCCTCCCAGTCGACGTGAAAGAACGCCGTATTGCCGCCATCGTCACCGCTGGCCACCTTCAGCTTCTTGCGCCAAAACGCGCGCGCCGTCCCCTTCATCCAACCCGCGACGTGAACCCCGTTGGTCACGTGTTTGATCGGCACCTCATCCACCGATACTTCCGGATGGAGGCAATGCCACATCTTGCGACTGACCTCCCCGTGCAGTTCACTCACCGCATTCGCCGCCCGCGAACCTTTCAGCGCCAACACTGTCATGCAGAACGGCTCGTTTTCGTCATCCGGATTCACCCGCCCAAGCGCCATCAACTCCTGATGATCAATCTTAAGGTTCTCCAGGAATTCGGGCGCCGCGTATTGAATCAGGTCCGATGAGAAACGATCATGTCCCGCCTCGACCGGAGTGTGTGTGGTGAAGATGCACTGTTCCTTCGTCGTCTCCCATGCCTCTGCAAAACCGGCACCGTCGGCAATCTTCTCGCGCGCAAGTTCCAAGGTAAGGAACGCCGCATGTCCTTCGTTCATGTGAAAGCAAGACGGATCCACATCCAACGCCCTGAGTATCCGCACCCCGCCGACACCCAGCAGAATCTCCTGCATGATTCGCGTGGAGGTATCCCCGCCATAAACCCGTCGCGTTAGATCCTTGAACAGCTGTTCATTGTCCGGAAGATTCGTATCCAGGAACAGCACGGTCGCGCGTCCTACATTCGCCTTCCACGCCGTGAACTTAACCGGCGTCTGCGCGATGCGAACCGTGCAGACCAGCGGAGAACCATCGGCATTCACCACCGGCTCGATCGGCAGTTCCTCCGGTCGCAACTGGCTGTAGTATTCCGTCTGCCAGTTCTCGTGATTGATCGACTGCTGGAAGTAGCCTTCGCGATAAAACAGACTCACGCCGAAAAAACCGATTCCCAGATCGCTCGCCGACTTCGCGTGATCGGCCGCCAGGATCCCCAACCCTCCGGCAGCAACGGGCAGTGTTTCGTGGAAACCAAACTCGGCAGAAAAATAAGCAACCGGTCTGACGATCAGTTCCGGCGCGTTCTGGCTCGCCCACGTCCGCGTACTTTTCGTATAGGAATCGAACTCGGAGATCACGCTCCGGCATTGCGCGACCAGATCCGGATCCTGCAACCGCATCCGCAGTTCGTATTCCGACACCTCGTGCAGAACCGAAACGGCGTTGTGATACAGATTCTGCCAGGCCCGCGGCGAGAATTGTTGGAACAGTTCCTGTGGCTGCTGGTTCCAGGTCCACCAGAGATTGCGGGAAACGCGCTGAAGATCGGCGACGAGTTCGGAAACTTCTGCAGGTGACAATGCCTTGTTGCTCATGGATTGACGTGTGGAGTGCCCGCCGGAAAAGCGCTGACTGGAGCGTAGATCCCCCCCCATGCCGAAACAAACAAAATGTGGTCGGCAACCCGCTCTTCTCCGTTTGCAGTAAGCACCCGATTGCCACAAAGTCGCCCGATGAACTCACGGCATTTCCTGCCCCTGTTCGCGGCGACCTGTTGCCTGCCGCAGGTTGTTGCTGCCGAGGTGAACTTTTCGCGCGAAATCCTTCCCGTGCTGTCGGACTACTGCTTTCAGTGTCACGGACCCGACCCAAAGGCGCGTAAAGGCGATCTCCGACTGGACGATGAAAAAGATGCTACACGTGACCGCGACGGTTACGCGATCGTCAGCCCCGGGAAAGCCGACGATAGCGAACTGCTCAAGCGATTGATCACCTCTGACATGGACGAGCGGATGCCGCCACCGGAAATCGGCCGCACATTACCACCGACTGCGATCAAGAAGATCCGTCAATGGCTGAACGAGGGTGCGAAATGGGGGCAACATTGGTCCCTCACCAAGATCGAACGTCCGCAACCTCCGGTTGATCATTCCAACCCGATTGACGCTTTCATCAACGCGAGGTTGAACGAACTGAAACTCTCGCCTCAACCACGGGCGAAACGCCACACACTGATTCGTCGGCTCTATCTCGACCTCACCGGTCTCCCGCCTTCACCCGAAGATGTCGCGAATTTTCAGAGCAACCAATCGCCATCCGCATGGAAGGATCTCGTGAAAGAAGTCATGACCATGCCTGCTTACGGCGAACGGATGGCATGGCCGTGGCTGAACGCCGCCCGCTATGCCGATTCCAACGGTTACCAAGGCGATAGTGAACGCACGATGTGGCCATGGCGCGACTGGGTGGTCCAGGCCTTCAATGACAACCTGCCTTGGGATGAGTTCACCGAATGGCAACTGGCGGGAGACCTTTTGCCAAACCCGACTTTCGAACAACGCCTGGCCACCGGATTCAATCGCAACCACATGATCAACGGCGAAGGTGGCCGCATTCCTGAGGAAAACCGCGTGGATTACGTGATGGATATGACCGAAACGATGGGAACGATCTGGTTGGGTCTGACCTTTAATTGCGCCCGCTGTCACGACCACAAGTATGACTCTCTCAGCCGCAAAGACTATTACAGCCTATCCGCCTTCTTCAACCAAACTCCGGTCACCGGCGCCGGTCGCAGTCCGCAGACAGCTCCCATCCTTTCCGCTCCCGGACTCGATCAACGCAGAGACATCATCAAGCGCAGGAGCACCATCAACAAGCTACAGGCTGAGCGAGGCCAGCGCGCCGCGGAATTGGCCAAATTGCAGGCTCAGTGGGAACGTCAGTTGCTGACCGCCAACCAAACAAGTTCGTCCTGGACAACGCTTGCCCCGCTCAGCGCCAAAGCAGCCCAGCAATCGCTTTCGATACAGAAGGATCAATCCGTTCTCGTGGGAGGCAAGAAGGACGACAACGACACCTACACGGTCACCACCAAAGCTGACGGCAAGACCATCACGGGATTCCGCCTCGAAGCCCTGAAACACAAGAGCCTCACCCAGGGCAGCCTTTCGCGATCGGGATCGGGGAATTTTGTGCTGACCGGTTTTGAAGTTCGGGTGAACGACGGCAAGCCGTTGAAGTTTGCGACAGCCACAGCCACTTACGAACAGGGCGGACTCAAGATCACCGGCGCCATTGACGGGAAAAAGCACACCGGTTGGGGAGTGTGGAAGAACGGTATCGTCAAACGAGAGCACGCCGCCGTGTTCACATTGGACAAGGCGCTGGTCCTCGACGAAGACTCCGAATTGAAATTCACCCTGCGCCATGACTCCAGGCACAAGGAGCATCTCATCGGTTGTTTTCGTCTGTCGTTCACTGAGGACACCAAACCGCGACTTCCCTCCGTCAGCGACAGCTTGATCGCCGCGCTTAAGATCCCGGGGGCAAAACGCAGCAGGCAACAGAAAGATCTGGTCACCGCGGAACACCGATCCAGCGACCAACGCCACTCGGATCTTCAGCGACGGATCGAAAACGAAGAGAAGGTCATCGACAACTTACAAAGTCAGGCTCCCAAGGTCATGGTGATGGAGGACATGAAGAAGCCGCGGGACACCTTCATGCTGACCCGAGGGCTCTACAACAAGCCCGGCGAAAAGGTCTCCGCCGCAGTACCGGAAAGCCTTGGAACGCTCCCCAAAAAATCGACGCCCAACCGCTTGGCGTTGGCAAGATGGCTGACCTCCCGAGACAACCCGCTCATGGCGCGGGTTACCGTGAACCGCCTCTGGCAGATGCTCTTTGGTGTGGGCATCGTCAAGACTCCCGAAGATTTCGGCGTGCAGGGTGAATTCCCGATGCATCCCGAACTGTTGGATTGGCTGGCCGCCGAATTCATCGAATCCGGATGGGACATCAAGCACCTACTGACAGTCATTCTCACCAGCGAAACTTACCAGCGCAGTTCGATGTCAACGCCCAGGCTGAATGAATTCGATCCCGACAACCGCTTCCTCGCCCGCGCTCCCCGCTTTCGCCTGCCCTCATGGATGATCCGCGATCAGGCATTGGCCGCCTCCGGTCTCCTCAACGCCAAGATCGGCGGTGCACCGGTGAACGGCTACCAACCGCCCGGCATCTGGGAGGAAGCCACATTCGGAAAGAAGAAATACAAACCGGACACCGGTGACAAACTCTACCGGCGCAGCCTCTACACCTTCTGGCGACGCATCGTCGGGCCGACCATGTTCTTCGACTCCGCCAAACGACAGATCTGTGAGGTCAAAACCCCACGCACGAACACACCGTTGCACGCCTTGACCACACTCAACGACACCACCTTCGTCGAAGCCGCACGCACCATGGCTCAACGAATCCTGCTGGCGAAGGAACTCAAGTCGAACGCCGACCTAATCCGACGGGCATATCAATTGACCCTCGCTCGCAATCCGGACGAATCGGAGCTGAAGATCTGGGAAGCCGGACTGAAGACGGTCACGAAGCAGTTTTCATTGGATCCAAATGCCGCAAACGAATTCCTCAAGGTCGGTGACAGCAAACGCGACGATTCATTGGATGCGACTGAGCACGCAGCGTTGTCTGCGGTTTGCCTCGGAATCCTCAACCTCGACGAAGCCCTGAACAGAGAATGAACACCATCGGCGATCTCCATAATCCCCTGACCGAACATCAACTGGGCATCAATCGCCGACATTTCTTCGGCAAGTCCGCCACCGGCGTCGGCGTTGCGGCCCTCTCGTCCCTCCTCACAAGCGAAGCTACGGCCGCGGTATCAGATCCCAAGACCGGTCTTTCCTCCCTGCCCCACTTGGCTCCGAAGGCCAAAAGGGTGATCTACCTGTTCCAGAACGGCGCGCCGACGCACACGGATCTCTTCGACTACAAGCCACGCCAACAGATGATGCATGGCCAACCCGTACCGCCCGAATACTTTGCCGGCAAGCGATTCAGCACGATGACGAAGGATCCGACCGGCAAGGTGATGCTGGCGCCGGTGGAACCGTTCCACCAGCACGGACAAAGCGGCGCGTGGGTCAGCGAGTTCATGCCCTACACCGCTTCGATCGCGGACGAACTCTGCTTTGTGAAGAGCATGCACACCGAAGCGGTCAACCACGCGCCCGGAGTTTCGTTCTTCATGAGCGGCGCAGAGCTTCCCGGCCGGCCGACGATCGGCGCCTGGCTCAGTTACGGATTGGGAATCGAGAGCGAAAATCTTCCCGGCTTCGTGGTGATGACTTCCGTCAGCAAGGGCACCTCCTGCGGCCAGATCTTCTACGACTTCTATTGGGGCTCCGGTTTTCTGCCTTCGCGATACCAGGGGGTAAAATTTCGGGGACAGGGTGACCCGGTCCTCTACCTGGCGAACCCCAACGGCATGTCCCGGCAGATGCGCCGGGGCATCCTCGACAGCATCGCGGCGGTCAATGAAATGAAACAGCGGGAAACCCAGGATCCCGAAATCAGCACCCGCATCGCGCAATACGAGATGGCCTACCGCATGCAATCCAGCGTGCCGGAACTGACGGATCTCTCCACGGAACCGCAAAGCGTAATCGATATGTATGGTCCCAATGTGAAGGAGCAAGGAACCTTCGCCTACAACTGCCTCATGGCCCGGCGACTCGTGGAACGCGGTTG
>JAYPXF010000154.1:10267-12491 GCA_038154405.1 Verrucomicrobiales bacterium
TCAAGGACCTCTAGGATCGCGGATTATTGGAGGACACCCTCGTCATCTGGGGCGGAGAATTTGGTCGCACGCCGTTCATCCAGGGCGACTTCAACAATCGTCCTCGCTGGGGACGCGATCATCATCCCTACGCCTTCACCGTGTGGATGGCCGGTGGCGGCGTGAAACCCGGCATCACCTACGGTGCATCAGATGATCTCGGAATGAATGCGATTCAGAACAAAGTTCACGTGCACGACTTCCAAGCCACCCTGATGCATCTCCTCGGCATCGACCACGAACGACTCACATATCGCTTCCAAGGTCGCTACTTCCGACTGACCGACATTCACGGTCACGTGGTGAAGGACATCCTTGTGTGACTCATGACGGAAGATGCGAAATCTTCCGATTCGAATTGCCGACGAGATTGGAACTTTTCGCAAGTTCCGCCACCGGGGCGCATTAGTTGTCTTCCTCGCTCTTTCCCCCTTCCAGGACCTGAGGGAACACCTCCGGAAACCAGCTGACCAAGACATAGGTAAACATGGCCAACTGGACGGAGTGCCCCAGCCACTTCCATGTCAGCGAGAGGATCCTGACCGTATCCGGCGGGGTGCCTTTCCATCCCGGATGAACAATCGAGACGAACTCCCACATCATGTAAATCGCTCCTGCCGCGGCAACTGCCCCAGCCACCAAGACGAAGAGTTTTAGCCCCTGCACAAACCAGCGCAGCCACCATTCGATCACGCCAAACATCAGTTCTTCCTCCGGCGTGGAGCCGGACGCTTGCTTTCCTTGGCCTGCCACTTCTCTTTCGAGTAGACGCCGCCATAGGCATCCCGCAATTGATCGCAGCGGGCACTCATTCGCTTGAGCACGTCTGCATACGTCGGGTCCTTCGCGAAATTGTTCAACTGCAGCGGATCCTTTTCCAGGTCATGCAGGAACTCGCCTTCCGGCAGGTTCTCAAAGTAACGCGCATATACGTATCGCTGCCCCCGAACGCCTTCCCACTTCGGAATGTCGAAACGATTGAACAGGTGCTCGGCAAAGAAGTCCGTCCGCCACTCGCCCGGCTTCGCCCCGCGCACCAAGGGCAACACACTGCGCCCTTGGTAGGCCTCCGGCACATTACCGTTTACCGCCAAAGCCATGATTGTCGCGGGAATGTCGACGTTGAGCGCCATCTCTTCCACCACGCGTCCGCGCTTGGACTCGGGCACGCGTGGATCATGGATCACCAGTGGCACGCGCAAGGATTCTTCGTAGTGATTCCACTTGCCAGACAAGCCGCGCGAGCCGAGGAAATAGCCGTTGTCACCGGTGAAAATGATCACCGTGTTCTGGTCCAGGCCCAGCCGCTTCAACTCAGCCATCACCCGACCGATGTTCCGGTCCAGACCGGTGATCATACGGAAATACGCTTTTGCGTAGTCCTGGTATTTTTCAGGTGTGTCTCGCCATTGGTAACGATCACGATGCATGGAGTTGTGAAAAAACATCGGCAGGTTCTTCCAGAAGTCTCGACCGATCCTCGGCTCCGGCACGGTGACATCTTCGTAAAGCCCGTTTTCCATCGGCGGCCAAGGATAATGATCGAACGCGCTCGCGCGCTTCGAGTCCTCTGCATGCGCCGCATTGAAGCTGACGGACAGACAGAACGGCCCATTCTTGAATTTCCGCACGAAGTCAATCGCCCGGTCCCCCACAATGTCCGTCAGATGACGAAGGCTTCCGTCCGGTTGTTTCTTCCAGAAAAGATTCCGATTCAAGGGTTCGAAAGAATCAAACATCTCGGACTGAGCGCCCCCCGCGAACGAGACACCGAACTTGCCAATGAATCCCGTACGATAACCGGTCTTGCGCAGACGGGCCGGATAACTGCCCTGCGCCAGTTCCGCTCGCATCGGCGGAACTCCAAAGGTGTAACGATGCGAGCGCTCCCAAAGACCGGTCAGAATGGTCGCCCGGCTGGTGGAACAGATCGAAGTCGTGACAAATGCATTCTTGAAGCGCACCCCGTCCGCCGCCAGCGCATCGATGGCGGGCGTTTGGAGGAAAGGATGCCCCGCGCAACCGAGAAAATCCGCCCGTTGATCATCGGAAAGAAAGAAGATGATGTTCGGACGTTTGCTGTTTGCCGCTTGGGTCGCCAAAAGCCCACCCAGTTGCGTCCCGGCCGTGAGCAGGCAGATCAGAAATCGAGACAATGCTTTATCCATAGTGACCGGCACAGCCT
>JAYPXF010000154.1:12501-16621 GCA_038154405.1 Verrucomicrobiales bacterium
GCCTTAGCGCAACGCCTGCAAATGTCCAATCGTTCCAAGTGCCGCGGCCAGAAATCCCGATTTCAATCATTCATCTCGATTTTACACACTTTTTTCGTGCGTTTTCCTTCACCCGGACAATAATTCGCGCTCTATGACCATTTGGATTCTTGGAGCAATTCTGATCGGTGGTGTGGCGGCATTGGGTCGCCAGATCGGGTCCATTCGCATTGGGGTGTCCGCGATTGGTGCGATTGTGGCCTATGTGGGCACGCTGTTTCTCGCCCCAATCGTCAAACCGCAGATGGCGACCGTAGGTTTGACCAATCCGATCACCGTCTGGTGGCTGACCCCATTGGTCGTCTTCATCGTCCTGTTTCTGGTCATGAACGGCGTCGCTCAGGGCATTTACATGAAGGTGAACCTATTCTTCCAGTACCGCGCCAAGGAAGACGCCCGCATGCGCTTCCAGAAGATGGATGACAACGTCGGACTCGCTCTCGGTGTGCTTAACGGCTGCGTGCTGCTCTCAATCATCTCGGTTCCGATCTACGTCGTGGGCCACGTGACCGTGCAGTTCAAATCGGACAACGATCCATTCCACTACAGCATCATCAGCAAGATGCGCACGGACCTGAGCAGCACCGGTCTGGACAAGATCGCACGGGCGCTGGCGCCGGATACCGAGGAATTGTTCCGCATGGCCGACACCGTCAGCCTCATCTACCACAACCCCTCCGTGCAGGATTTCCTCCCCGAGTATCCGCCCTTCTATTCCTTGGCGGAATCAGAGGACATCCAGACGATCCTTGAGGATGAAGAATACTCCGGCCTGATCACCCAAAAAGGCAGCTTGGCCAAGATCTTCGAAAGCGAAACCACACTGGGACTGCTCGAAAACGGCGAATTCATGAGCGTGGTTCAGAATCTCGACTACGAAGATTTCAGTGAATTCATCGAGACCGGTGTCTCCCCGATGTTCAAGGACGATCCGATCGTCGGCAAATGGAAGATCGATGTCGGTCGCTCGGTGCGGGATTACGGACGCAAATACCCGCAACTCCGTCCGGCCATCCTCGGCCGCGTACCCGGTTATGTGAATGCCCGCTGGCGTGACCTGACCCTGATCGTGGCGCCGGACAACACTGCCTTCCTCAAGGGCGGCGACGGAAAATTCCCGACCTTTGGTCAGCTTTACGTCTACGCCCAACAGCGCCAGGTGCTCAGGCCCATGGGTCGCAATGTCGAATTGAAGATTGTCTCTACAGGATCATGGAGTGGTGACAACCCGGACTACAAGATCTCAATGACCCCCGGCGGCAAGAACGATTCGGAGTGCAAACTCAAAGGCGGATTCCTGAACTTCGTACAGTCAGGAAACACCTGCGTGTTTTACAAGTACCTCTGAACCAGACATTCAAGTTTCATGGAAAAAGGCGGTTGCGATCAGGAACCGCCGTTTCATTTCCAACCACAGCGAACAGATCTATTTCGGAGACACTCCCGAATTCGTCACGGATGCGCGTTGCACGTTCGGTCCCAGCTGCGGACCAAACACCCCGGCCGGGGGCGACGTAAGGCTGTGATGATTGGTCTGATCAAAGGGATTGTTCACCATGACGGTCCCCTGCTCCACCACCGGATCACCAATGGCCAGCGTGGAACCGGAAGCATCGTTGGAATCCGCCACCTGCCCACGCTGGACCGCAACGATCAGCAAGCCGACCATGAGACCGGCAAAGGTCGTCGAAAGCGCGGGACGCAGTTCAAACGCACCGACCAGTCGCTCCCACAAACCGGGTGCCTTGGCTTCTTCCGTTTCAATCTGTTGTAGCACCCGTCCGGGCAGATCCCTGAAGAAACCCGGAGGCGGTTGTTCGTGCCGCTTCAGCTTCAGCAGTTTCTTCAACTCATCGAAGTTTTCCGATTCGTCTTCCATGTCTAATTCAGGTAATCGGCCAGAAGGCCCTGTAACTGTTTGCGCGCGTAAAAAAGCCGCGTTCTCACCGTTCCTGGATTGCAGTTCAGAATCTCCGCAATTTCGTCGTGCGGAACACCCTGAATGTCGTGTAGGACCACCACGGTTCTATGGGCTTCAGACAGCTCCTGCATAGCCTCGTTCAATTTTTCCTGCAATTCCGTGAGTTTAAGATTCCGGCGAGGCGTGCGATGAGAAATCAGCGCCACCAGATCAGGATCATTCTCCACCCGGGCGTCCATGTCATTCAGGCTGCGATGCCTCTTGTTCTTGCGGGATTTGAGAAAATTCAGCGTGCGATTCACCGCAATCCGATAAACCCAGGTGTAGAAACTCGAATCCCCTTTGAATCGATCCAAGGCCTGCCAAGCCTTCACAAACGCCTCCTGCACCAGATCGGCCGCATCCTCGTGATTCGAGGTCATGTTGTAGACCGTGGAATAGACCCGCTGCTGGTATCGCCGAACCAGCTCATCGTAGGCGGCAAAATCCCGGTTGCGCGACCAATCCACCAGATCGGAATCAGAGGCCGCCTCCAAGCGCCCGAAGACGCGATTATGATCGCCCGCGCTGTCATTTTCCTCCGGCGACGCCATCGAGTCCCTTCTCTTCACTGCCCCAACGCCACCGTCTGCCGGCCCAGGAAATTGACCACCGCAGACAAGGCCGCGGTCCCCTCGCTGTCCGGCAACCGGGTCAGGGCATCCTGCGCCTGCGCCAGATAGTCCCAGATAATCCGCTGCGAGCGTCGCAAGATATCCTGTCCCTCCATCAGTTTTGCAATCCGCTCGAAGAAATGCGGCCTCCAGCTGCGCAGCCATTCCTCCAACCGGACGCGTTCATCCCCTGCCACATCCTCCAGCAACATCAGCAACGGCAACGTCATCTTGCCGCTGGCCAGGTCCGTACCCAGAGATTTACCCACCGACACCTCGTTGCCGAACACGTCCACGCAGTCATCGTAAATCTGGTAAGCCGTTCCCAGCGCCATCCCGTAGGAATGCAGCGCCATCCGCTCATCCTCCGAACCGCCGGACAACATTCCGCCAAGCTCACAGGACAACGCGAACAATTCCGCCGTCTTCATGGAGATAACCTTGAAATACTCTTCTCGGGTTGCCTCGAAATTCAATTGCCGATGGGTTTGCAGAATCTCGCCACTACAAACCGTGTTTGTTGCCTGCGCAACCTTCCGGCAAATCACCGGAGTCGGGAAACTCGCCGCCAACGTCAGGGCGTGCGCAAACAGACAGTCCCCCACCAGCACCGAAATCTGATTGCCCCAATTCGCCGCCAGCGTGGGACGACGACGACGCACCCGCGCCTCATCCATCACATCGTCATGCACCAAGGTCGCCAGATGTACCATCTCGACGATCGACGCCACTTTCACATGATCCCCACCAGTCTGCCCCATGGTGTTTCCGGCCAGCGCCAACAGCACCGGCCGCAGATGTTTGCCCTGATTGGAAAGGGCGTACCTCGTGTAAGCCGCAATTTCCGGATCAAACTGGGCGACCTGCTCTTCCATGTGGGACACCACATCCACCAGAAACGGTTGCAGCGGTTCCACGATATCCTGCCAATGAGCTCCGGCGAAATCCGGAGTCTCATCCAAGGCGATTCTATCCTTGATAGACAACATCCACCGGAAATCTAGGTGAGCAGGAAAACCCGGTCAAATTGATAACCCGCCTCATTCAAGGCACTTGACGCCAAAACGCGGAATCCCTAGATTTGCCGGCCCTTCGAGCGGTGATCGTAGCTCAATGGTAGAGTCCCAGTTTGTGGTACTGGTTGTTGCGGGTTCGAATCCCGTCGGTCACCCCATCTTTCTCCGTCCACGTTGGAACGTCTCCCTAGGTTCATCTGCGTTGAATATTGGCCGTTAGCTGGCACCATCCGGTGAGTTCTGAATGCACGAAATCACCGAGATACTTGATACCATTGGAGATGGCGATTCAGCGTCGGCAGCGGAACTGTTGCCGATGGTGTATGAGGAACTGCGGCGATTGGCTGCCAGTAGGATGGCGCGGGAGGCACCGGGACAGACGTTGCAGGCGACGGCTTTGGTCCACGAATCCTGGGTGCGGCTCTCGTGGTTGGGTCCCCGAGAATTGGTCCATTGCGAATGAGATGTTTTTCCGGGAAAACCAGAAGAAC
>JAYPXF010000155.1:0-3696 GCA_038154405.1 Verrucomicrobiales bacterium
CCGGAGATACTCTTGGTTGGGCTACCGAGAGTTGATGGATCGGTTGGAACGAGTTGGCTTTCGGGACAACCACAAGCGGGTCTGCCGGATCTATGTCGAGGAGGGCCTGCAGTTGGGACGCCGGAAACGCCAGCAGAGATCCAGGTATCGAGGACGCAAACTGGCAGAGCCGACGGGGTTGAGCGAGCTTTGGACGATGGACTTCGTGAGCGACCAAGTCAGCGATGTAAGGGTGTTCCGGATGGTGGTGGTGATCGATGTCTACAGCCGGTAATGTTTGGCCTTGGATGCGGATACCTTCGATCGACGGACAGCGGGGTAATGCACCGGCTCAAAGAACAGCGAGGACTGCCGCAGATTATAGGCAGTGACAACGGCTCGGAGTTACGCAGTCGATAGATGGATCAGGGGGGCTATGAGAACTGGGTGAAGCTCCACTTTATCAAACCCGGCAAGCCGACGCAGATCGCCTGGATCGAAAGTCTAAACTCGCAGATCCGAAAACGGTTACTGAACCAACACTGGTTTGCGAATCTGACGGAGGTGCGAGAGTTGGCCGAAGAGTGGCGCCTGACCTGCAACATCATCAAGCGACACGGATCGCTGAACCGACAGACACCCAAGCAGTTCGCCGCTCAAGCCCGACTCCGGTCGGACTTGAGCAAAACCAAGACATGAAACCACCGTCAGGACTAACATGGTAAGTGCTACGGTTCAGGGGGCTGCACCAGTAAGTCCAAAGAAGCGCCGGGAGTTTTCACAAGGCCTGATCCCCGCGAGCCCGCTTCAGCGCCCTGAAAAGGGCATAGTATCACTTGTCGACGTCACCGTTCCGAGTAAACCAATAGGCTCCACCAGCAACCGCGAGCAGTGATAGATTGAACGCGCCCATGGTCTGCACGACCTTCTTGAAATGGGGCATGAGATGGGCCGTGAATTCGGCGTGCTCGGTGAGTGATTCCGGAACGGTGGCCGGTTTGACCGTGTAGAGCAGGGTGACGAAATAGGCGACTGCGATAATCGCCAGTACTGTGGTCACTCTGAACTGCGCTCGGGCTATGAAGTGGCTGACCAAAACATTGTTCAGAGCCAACGGCAGAATGCACCAGGCAAACCAGGGAATCAGCGGGGCTATCGGTTTGAATTTCTTGTTGAAACCCAACCCGATGGCGATGTCGGAAAGGAACGTCAGGCAGATCGCTCCGAAGGCGCCGACAGCCAGAGTCGTCAGCAGGGTCAGTGGCAGGATGTTGCTTTTCGTTTTCAGACGCTCGTTGCGCACAAGTTTCGGAAACATTACGGCTGCAATGGGAATGGTGAACACCACCAAGGCATTGGCGAGCGTCACCGCGGCAAGATAGCCACCGGTCTTCCCTTCCGGAAACCGGCTGTTGACGATAATCTGATCCACGCTCATGAAAATCTGAACCGTGGTCAGGGCGACGGTCAGCGGGAAGATCTCCCTGATCCACGGAGCCATTTCGAACGGAACACGTTCTTCGCGGAAGAGATCTTTCACCTGCCAACCGGCAGCAGCAGCACTGAGGGCAATACCGATCAGAGCGCCGCTCATGATGCCGGTTGATTTCATTCCCATGGCCAGAACGACCAGCCAGGCGATGCCGACGCGTCCCACACCGTTGAGGATCTGCGCAAAGCCGTACCACAGGAAATTCTGGCGGCCCTGCAAGACACCGATGAACACCGCCCACCAGAACTGAGCCAATCCGGCCGCATAGGTCACCCAGATGATGGCAACGTTCGAGAGCTGCAAGGACTCCAGCATCTGTTCCTGGCGCAGGAACACGAACATACCACCGATTCCCCACAGCACGCTCCCATATTTCAAGATGCTGCGCACTTCTGCGGCCAGATGACGTGTTTCATCGTCGGTGATCGCCGCCGATGCGTGTCTGGCCAGGATTACCTGAATGGCGGCAGCCGGAATGGCCATCAACACGACGAACCGGAGCATGCTGCCGACGATTGAATACTCGCTCGGCTCGATGAATTTGGAAAGGGGATGAACAGCCCACATCAGGGCGCCGGTGATGAACGTGGCAATGATCATCCAACCGCTCTGGCGGAAGAATGACAGTTTGCTTTCGTTTTGGTCGGGAGCTTCCTGCTCGGTCATGCAGGACTGATCCTTTCCAGATTTACCGTCACGTTGGAAGGCTGATCCTTCGGCTTCAGCTTGGTGAACAGTCCCTTCAGGAATCCCGCGCCGTAAAACAGATGACTCATCAGGATCAGTGGAGCGAGGCGGGGAATGCTCAGAGGGAATATCAGATCAATCGCCAAGATCTGAAGCAGGACGATCACGGCATAGGCGGCCAAGGGCCACGAGCACCACGGAGGCAAGAATGGGGTTGCCAGCAGATAGAGAAGGAAAAGCGGGGGGACAAAATTGGGCGCTGAACCGGAGGTCGGATGCAGCCGGAACTGTTCCGCCCGACCACGACCGTAGTTCATCAGCATCTTGGTAAATGCGCCAAGTGTTTGGCGCGGGCGGCGATGGACCAGGAATTCCGGATCATACATCAGCTTGCCACCGTCGTTGGCAATGGCATCCATCAGGGCGTTCTCCTCGTTGGGATACAGCGCCTCATCGAAGCCGCCATGTTTTGCAAATGCCGATTTGCGAAACATCATGTTGCACAGGATCAATTCCTTCTCGCTGCTGCTGCGCGTCACACCCACCTTGCGATAGCGCGCGCAGCTCGGACCGAAGGCCAGCCAGCTGCCCATGACCTCGCCAAAGGACCGTTCCAGCAGATTTGAATCCGGTGGCACAAGATTGGGACCGCCAACGACTTGGACCTCCTCGCCCAGGAACAGTTCAACACCGCGAACCAGGTTTTCCATGTAGGGTTCCGAATCGTCGTCGAGGAAGTAGATCAACGAGCCCTTGGCTTCCGTGACGGCACGGTTTCGCTGAACCGAGGGCTGCGTGCCACGAGCGATGATGATTTCATAGCGATCGACCGGGTATTTGAATTTATTCGCCGCCAGGACTGATTTGATCTCTTCCTGATCGGGCGGGGCCGCCACGACTACGCTTACGAACGGGAGCGAGTTAGGCGGGAACGTCACTTCTGTGCCTTCTTTGTTCCTATAACTAGGCTGTCTCGAAATGCTCCGGTCAATTGGCTCTTTTCGGTAGCCTGGAGAATTCTGCAGTGCCGCGAATCTATTCGTAAATGACCCGTCGCTGTGAGTTGGTGGCAATCGATCGGGCATCAGGGCAATCGATTGATGAAGGCGCGTAGTTGATCAGCGGCGCGATTCAGTGACTTGATGGAAATCCATTCATCCTCGGTGTGCGCTTGAGAGATATCACCGGGACCGAATACCACGCTGGGAATTCCTCCTACATGCGACAGGTTTGACGCGTCGCAGAAGAAATCGACTCCGAGCGGAGCCTTTTGGCGCAGGGTTCTCATGAGCTGCTGTACCAATGGGAGATCTGGATCGGTTTCCAAGGCAGCACAGGGAAACTCTTTCTTGTTGGAGACACGAACATTCAGTCCTTTGACCGCAAACAGATCCTTCAGTTCAGCGCGGATTGTTTTCTCGTCCTCGCCCGGGAGCGTGCGGCGATCAATGAGGATCTCACATTGGTCCGGCACAATGTTCGGTTGACGACCGCCAGCGATGAAACCGGTGTTCACTGTCGGATTGCCCAGCAGCGGA
>JAYPXF010000155.1:3706-11279 GCA_038154405.1 Verrucomicrobiales bacterium
GAATACCTCTCTTCGATCAGTGAAACCGCCTGAGCCATGCGATGGACAGCGTTCACGCCCAACTCAGGCTTGGAGCCATGGGCTGCCTTGCCAGACGTTTCCAGTCGGAGCCAGTAGTCGCCTTTGTGGGCGGTGATGAGTTTGTTTCGGGTGGGTTCACCGACGATGGCCAGGTCAAACTTGTGTCGCGATTGGGCAAACTTACGGGAACCGGTCTGTTCGTTCTCCTCGTCGACCAAGCCGACGAACGCGAGCTCCGTCTCTTTGGGGCGAGGTCCTTTGGCTGCGACTTGGAGCAGGGCGCTGAACATGGCCGCTGCACTGCCCTTGGTGTCGCACGCGCCGCGGCCGAACAATCGGTCACCGGATTGCCTCGGCTTGAACTTGTTCGCATTGATCACCCCCACGGTGTCCATGTGCGGTGCGAACAGGATTCGTTGTTTCGGCCGGCCACCGGCGGGAATGAGCCGGGCAATCACGTTCGAACGGCCGGGAAAGACTTTCTGAAAGCTGATTTCCAATCCCACACGATCACCCCAGTGCGCGAGGAAGTCAGCCATCCGTTGTTCGCCGGTCCAATTCGGGTCATCGACCGGAAAGGCCGGATTTACGCTGGGCAAGGCGATCAGTTCGCGCAGAAGTTTTTCCGGAGCGAGCATAGCAGATGTCAAACGGTCGTCTTGAACCAATTGGCGAACATCGGAATCCCATCCTCAATTCTTACCTGCGGATTGTAATCGAGCTTCTCGCGGGCTTTCGAAACATCCGCGTAGGTAATCGGGACGTCTCCGGTTTGGTTGGGCTGTTGATCGATGTTGCCCTTCTTGCCAATGGCTTTCTCGATAAGTTCAATGAGGTAAGAGAGTTTCACGGTCTGCGACTCGCCGAGATTGAAGACATCGAAGCCGAATTCCTTTTGCGTGCAGGCGAGGATGCCTTGGAGCGTATCGGTGACGTAGGTGTAGTCGCGGGCGGCGGATCCGTCGCCGAACATCGGAATGGGCTGATCTTCATGAATGCGCCGGCAGAATTTGTGGATGGCCAGGTCCGGTCGTTGCCGCGGACCATAAACGGTAAAGAAGCGCAGCATGGCGATGTCCATCCCATAGCAATGGTGATAGGTGTGCCCCAAGGCTTCGCAGGCCAGCTTGCTGGAGGCATAGGGAGAGATCGCGCTGAAGATGGGATCGGTTTCGCTGAAAGGGATCTTGGCATTCACTCCGTAGACGGAGGATGAACTCGCGATGGTGACCTTCTTTACATTTCGTTTCCGGGCTGACTCCAGAATGTTCACCGTTCCTTCGACATTGACCCGTTGGTAGAGAGCCGGTTGTTCCAGACTGGGGCGAACACCGGCCCGAGCTGCCAGATGGATCACCTGGTCGAACTGAGAACTGCTGAAGACCTCCTCCACGTCATCGGGATTTGTCAGGTCGCCATGCACGAAGGTGAACGGTTTTGCCAGCGACTGGATGTCGGAGATGTTGCGTTGCTTGATGGCCGGGGAATAGAAGTCGTTGAGGTCATCCAGCGTGGTCACCTCGTGGCCGCCATACAGCAGTTTCTCACACACGTGGGAGCCGATGAAGCCGGCTCCGCCTGTCACCAGAAAATTCACGGGTGGATGATGCCGGGGAGCACGGGGAATTACCAACCGGAATATTCGGTTGTGAATATGCGTTTCTTGCGAATCTGGCGGGAATCCCCAAGATGCCGCGCGATGAGTGATCCGTTGATGAAATTGGAACTGCCGGGCATCCCGAGAGTGAAGAGCGGGAAAGTCCGGGAAGTGTTCGATCTGGGCGACAGTTTTCTGTTCGTGGCAACCGATCGTATCTCGGCGTTCGACGTGATCATGCCCAACGGCATTCCGCGCAAGGGCGAGGCGCTCACGAGTCTGTCACACTTCTGGTTTGATCGAACGGAGGAGCTGATCGCAAATCATCGCCTTGCCAAAGGTTCGGATCCGTTGCCGGACAATCTTGCTGAGCACGCGCAAAAACTGGCTGGACGCAGCATGATCGTGAAGAGATGCCAACCGCTGGCGATTGAGTGCGTCGTTCGTGGATATCTGGCGGGCTCTGGGTGGAAGGAATACCAACGGGATTGCACGGTTTGCGGAATCGCGCTTCCGGATGGACTGCAAGAATCGTCCGAATTGGCCGAGCCGATTTTCACTCCGGCAACCAAGGCGGAGGAGGGGCACGATAAGAACATCTCGTTTGAACAGGCGGCCGATATCGTGGGTTCAGAGATTGCAGAACAAGTGAAGGAGCTCAGTCTGAAGATCTATTCGTCAGCGCGTGAATTTGCCCGAACGAAGGGCATCATCATCGCGGACACGAAGTTTGAATTCGGACTTCTGGATGGTGAACTGATCCTGATTGATGAAGTGCTCACATCGGATTCCTCACGATTCTGGCCGGCGGATCAGTATGAACCTGGCAGGGGACAACCCAGTTTCGACAAACAGTTCGTCCGGGACTATCTCGAAACGCTTGATTGGAACAAACAGCCGCCCGGACCGGAGTTGCCGGCGGACATCGTGGAGAACACGAGGCTGAAATACTTCGAAGCCTATTCCCGGATCACGGGAAAGGAGCTCTGACTCCGAACCGGTCCGAGCATCCATCCGGATTTGGCCGGACGTGATGGAGGGAACCGCTCCGTCGGTTCCGATCTAAGATCTTCCAAGGTTGCATCGACGGAGCGAAGCCCTCTGTTGGTCACCATCGCTCAAGTACGACCGGACTCAACGCGACGAACCACGTCCTTTCGATCCGGCCATGCGGGCTTTGAGTTGGTCGTTCAGATCCTCGGCGGGATTGTAGCCGTAGTGTTTCAACCGTGCCTGCAGGGCGGCGACTTCGACCAGGCGACTGAGGTCGCGTCCCGGTCGGACGGGAAGAGTGATATGCGGAACGTCGATTCCTAGAATCTCCACAAACTCCTCGTCCATTCCAAGTCGATCCACATCATCAACTTCCTTCCAGTTCTTGAGCGTGATGACGAGATCGAGGCGTTTGCTGCGGCGGACGCTGCGGGCACCGAAAAGCGCGTTCACATTCACGATTCCGATGCCGCGAACCTCCATGAAATTGCGGGTCAGGTCCGGACTGCTGCCGACGATCTCCTTGTTGTCCAGCAGAACGACCTTGGTGACGTCATCGGGATCAGGCTGTAGCCGCGTTCGATCAGACTCAAAATGCACTCGCTCTTGCCGATGCCGGTCACACCGCGGACGATCACGCCGATCCCGTGGATGTCCACCATGCTGCCCAATTCCGTGCCTCGCGGTGCAAACAGGACCTCCAAGGCAAGGGTGGCCAGGTTGATGAAGTTCATCGTGATCAACGAGGAACGAAAGACCGGCACCTTCCGTTTCTCGGCTTCCTGTAGGAGAAGCCGGTCCGGTTTCTGACCACGGCTCGTGACGAGGCAGGGTATCTGATGGCTGAAAAGCAGTTCGTATCGTTCGGCACGCTCCGCCGGTTTGAGCGTCTTTAGATAACTCGATTCGGCATTGCCAATTACTTGGACGCGCCGAAACGCAAAGTATTTGGTATGTCCGGCCAAGGCCAATCCCGGTCGATTGACCGTGGGTTCCTTGATCACTTTGCGCAGTCCGGCCGAACCGCCGATGAGATTGAGATCCAAGGACTTCTCATTGTCCTTGTAGAAGTCTCGAACGGTGACTGATTGCTTCTTGCTCATCCGGCTCAGACGTTGAAATCAGGTCCAAGATAGATTTCCCGGGCCTTGGGATCGTTCACTAGTTCATCCGCGGATCCTTCGTATACCACCCTTCCTTGATGAATAAGATAGGCGCGATCGACCATCTTCAGCATCTCCCGCGCGTTGTGATCGGTGATGAGGATGCCAAGATTACGGTCACGGAGATGCCGGATAAGTTTCTGCACTTCATAAACCGCGATCGGATCGATGCCGGCAAAGGGTTCATCCAAGAGTAGGAGACGCGGGCTCGTGACCAAGGCGCGGGTGATTTCGAGACGTCGTTTTTCGCCGCCGCTCAGGGTATAGGCCTTGCTCTTGGCCAAGGCGGAAAGATCCAGTTCGTCGAGCAGTTGCTTCAGCCGGGTCTGACGTTCTTTCTTGTCGTTCACGCACACCTCAAGGATCGCCATGACGTTTTCCTCGACTGACAGTTTGCGAAAGACCGAAGGTTCCTGCGTCAGGTAACCGATGCCGAGTTGGGCGCGTTCGTGCATCGGTTTCTCAGTGATATCGCCGTCCTCGAACGCCACCTTGCCGCCATCCGGGCGGACAATGCCGACGACCATGTTGAAGGTGGTTGTCTTGCCTGCACCGTTGGGGCCCAGCAGTCCGACGATTTCCCCCGGCTTTACCGTGACGGTGACGCCGTTCACGACCTTGCGCTGCTTGTAGGACTTGTTCAGTCCTTCAGCCCGCAGCAATTCAGTGGATTCGGCGACGGCGGACATCGACTCAACGAAGTTTCATGGTTGGCGGGCGTGTGGTGGCATTGAACAGGTTGAGCTGCTCCTTGAACACCGTTTCAATTCTTCCCTTGGCGATGAATTTTCCGCGGCTGCGATCAAAGATGATCTCATCCGCCCTCATTGCGCTGCCGTTGCTGCGGGTGTAGGTCGGACGATTTCCGGACAACACCACCTTCTGTTCCGCGGCGGTGAAGAGTGCCCGTTCCCCGGTTGCCTTGCTGCCGTCCTGCCGGTTGGTGATCTCGACCTTGCCTAACGCCTCGATCTGTTCCACGCGGCCACCGATGTCGTTCGCAATCAACGCCGTCGAGGCGGGCTTGTTTGTTCCGCCAGCGTCAGATGCAAACTTCACGTTCAACCGTTCGCACAGAATCGTCATGGTCGAGTCCATCACTTTGACACTGCCGATGTAAGCGGCTGTGCCGTTGGCGATGTCGTATTCAAAACCGTTGGTGGAAGCAATCTGGATGGTTTCAACTGCGGGTGCCGGTTTCTTGGCAGGCGCATCCGCGCCATCAACGACGGTGAACAGGGCGGAAATCGCCAAGATATTCAGGAGGGATCGGATCATGGTTTCTTGTTGGTGTCGCCCAACACAAAGGCGCGATCGAGTTCGGTCGTCACCTGATTGGATATGCTCAAATGAGACTGCACCTGGCTCCAGACGAATCTGAAACCGGAATTGCCGCGGATCGAGAACGCATTATCCACGGTGGAAACGCGCAGCGGACCGGCTGAGGAGGCGACCCGTTTGCGCAGATCTACCGTGCAGGTCGGTGCGGCGGCAACCAGATTCGTGGTCTTCGTGCTGCCTTGATACTGGAAGGTGAGGATGCGGATTTCTCTAACCAACAGTCTGCCATCTGACTGAGGCTGCGCCTGGGCTCCTTGAATGAGCAGCAATGGACGGCGGGATTTCTGTTCGAAGTAATGATGCTCAAAGTTGCGTCCGGAGGTGCCAGTCGGCAGTTGCGCCCGCCCCAGCTGAAGTACGCCCAAGAGAAGGGCAAGCGCGGCAAATGATAACACCCGGAGGAAAATTCGGCGGGAAAGCTCGGTCATCGGGCGAGTTTCCGCATAAGCTTGTCCCATTTCCCTTGGGCCTTAAGAATCTTCTCCACAAGTTCACGCACCGCACCATCACCTCCACGTCGTTCAGTCACGAAGTGGGCACACTTGACCGCCTCCAAGCATCCGTCAGCCGGTGTTGCGGCTAGGCCGGCTTTCTCCAACGCAGCTAGATCCAAAACGTCGTCGCCGATAAACGCGGTCTCAGTCCATGACAGATCCAGTTTTGCGTGCAGCTCCTCTACCGCCGGGACCTTGCCGTCGGTCGTCTGTACCAAATGCTTGATGTCCAGTTCTCTCGCCCGCTTTTGAGTCACCGGCGATGGTCGAGCCGAGACCCAAGCGACATGCACCCCCGCCATGTGACACATCCGCAGGGCCAATCCGTCGCGAATACTGAACTGCTTGGATTCTCCCTGTTCTTCGATTGTTACCTTGCCATCCGTCAGAACTCCATCCACGTCACACACGAGTAGAGCGATCTTGCGCAGCCTGTGAATGATGGAATGCGGAGAGTACCCGTTGCGATAATGTGGTCCGTGCGGGGTTGTCACCCCATGCACGGACACATGCAACGGCGCCGAGCGAAATCTACGTGGCTTAAACTTCACGCTACAGCCTTTCGTATTCTCACCAAGCTCTCGATTAGGTCCGACATCTTTCGTAAGGAAACCATATTGGGGCCATCACTCAAAGCTTTTGACGGCATCGGGTGAGTCTCGACGAACACGGCATTCGCGCCAGCGGCCACGCCACAACGAGCGATTACCGGGGCATGTTCGCCATTTCCTGACGAGCAATCACCGGCACCACCGGGCATTTGGACCGAATGGGTTGCGTCGATGACGACCGGATATCCGTAGTGTTTCATGATCGCGATGGATCGCATGTCAGTCACCAGGTTGTTGTAACCGAATGTGGTGCCACGCTCCGTTAGCATAACGCGTCGACCGCCAAATCCTTCACATTTTCGCACAATTTGCTGCATTTCGGCGGGTGATAGGAATTGACCTTTTTTCACATTCACAATCGCACCGGATCTCACCGCCGCCTCAATGAGGTCTGTTTGTCGACAAAGAAACGCGGGAATCTGCAGGACATCGACCACTTTCGCTGCCGCGTAAGTCTCCGCTTCGTTGTGAACGTCGGTGAGAACGGGAACATTAAACTCGGATCTGATCCGGGCGAGGATTTCGAGTCCCGCTTCCAGTCCCGGGCCACGGAATGACTGGCTCGAGGTGCGATTGGCTTTGTCGTAGCTGGCTTTGAAGACGTAGTTGACACCCTGATCCTCGCAGAGCTGAACCAGCTTGCGCGCGACCTGTCGGCACAGCTTTTCGCTCTCAATCACGCAGGGACCGGCGATCAGCGTAAGCCGTTTTCTGCTCCGTATTTGTTTCCAGATCTGGGCGGATGAAATCACGGGAAGAGGTTCTATCAGTTAGACGGGTTCAGGCCAACGGCAGATCGGATTCCGTACCGGTCAGCTGATCACGGAGATCAACAATGGGTTTCACTTCCGAGTGAACACACTCGTTCCCGATGCTGCGCAGGAATCGACAGGTCGCAAATTCACGCGCCACCGACAGATAAGTCGCCTCCCAGCTCTTAAACCGATTCTCCGCATCCGCATCAAAATGGGGCCAGCGCGAAGGCGGTTGCGGCAAGTTGCAACGCCAGTGCTTGGGAGTGAGCCGGGCGCGAAAACTCTTCTGGACTTGGCAGATCCGCACGTAAAGCAGATCCGCCTGCAGCTGTTCAAATGCACTGGTCGTCACTTTGTCTTCCGTATCCAGCAGGGCATGGGTGGCAATGAAACGCATCCCGGCCCGCGTCTGGTAAGCCCGCCAACCAACACCGGCATTGGCCGCGGCAAACGCGTGTGCCCGGCGCAATGCACCGCCCAAGAGCACGTCGTGTGACT
The DNA here is from genome assembly GCA_038154405.1 of Verrucomicrobiales bacterium. Taxonomy (GTDB): domain Bacteria; phylum Verrucomicrobiota; class Verrucomicrobiia; order Limisphaerales; family JAYPXF01. The sequence continues at coordinate 11,180 of JAYPXF010000155.1, forward strand.
TGGCACCAAAGAGACGCGCGAAGAAACCCGGATTGGGAGCACTGTTTTCCAGCTCGGGAATATCGACATCCACGAACATCACGCGATCGGTGTTGAGCAC
>JAYPXF010000155.1:11289-16502 GCA_038154405.1 Verrucomicrobiales bacterium
GCATTGCGCGTGATGACGCCACATAGTTGACCTTCCGGATTGTCAATTTCCCGAACGACCTCCTCGCGCAGTGGCCGATCACTGAATCCGTAGCTCTCGGGAAACGATTCGCCTCGTGCGTGGCGTTCAGCCAATTCCCGCGCAGACTGCCGGGCCTGGTGGGTGGCGTCCTCTTCACTCAGGTCCGACCACCGCCAGCATTGGAACTCCATCGGTCGCCCCGACGATTCCGTGCCACTGTGACTGCCTTTGACCCAGTATTTCGCGAAATGCATAGGCTCCGGATCCAGCATGATCTCCGGTTTCCGAATTGAACAGCCGGAAGTAGCAGGAGTCTGAGAATTGAGCGAATGGAGTATGCCTGCGCAAAACGACCGGATTATCCCCAGAAATCCGTTGACAGAGCAGGGCAATTGGCCCATTTATTCGCCCGTCCGCGTTTTCGCGGATCTCATAAAGAGTGACTGAGGGAAATGGCCCTGCGAAGTCACGGCAACCGATTCCGTTGCGTCACGGAATGCCAAGGTGCCAAATCCATCCCTGCGAGTGCAGGGGAAGATGAGAAGAGGACGTAGGCGAATTTTCGTTACCTCTTCTCATCCCATTGAGAGGGGGCTTTTTTTTGCCCCGATCTAATTGGGATGTGACGCAAGAGAAACAGAAACGATATGAGCAACAAGCAAGGTTTCATGAAAGCGCTGAAATGCCGCGAATGCGGCACCGAGTATCCGCTCGAAGCGACTCATGTGTGTGAATTCGACTTCGGCCCTCTCGAAGTTGCCTATGACTACGACCGCATCAAGAAATCCCTCACCAAGGAAGCACTCGCCGAACGTCCGCAGACCATGTGGCGCTACCGCGAACTGCTGCCGGTGGCCGGCGAACCGACTGTGGGCACCAAGGTGGGATACACCCCGCTGATCAAGGCCGACCGGCTCGCAAAGCGCCTCGGCATTCGCGAGCTGTGGATCAAGAATGACGCGGTCAATTATCCGACCCTATCTTTCAAGGATCGCGTCGTGAGCGTCGCACTCAGCCGTTCCAAGGAACTTGGCTTCGACGTGGTGGCCTGTGCTTCCACCGGCAACCTCGCCAACTCGGTGGCCGCCAATGCCGCATCCGCCGGACTCAAGGCCTACGTGTTGATTCCGCATGACCTGGAGCAGGGGAAGGTGATCAATTCACTCGTCTACAATGCGAACGTCATCGGCATCAAGGGCCACTACGACGACGTCAACAAACTCTGCGCCGAGATCGCTGGTAAATTTGGTTGGGGCTTTGTCAACGTGAACATGCGCCCTTACTACGCCGAGGGATCCAAGAGCATGGGCTTCGAAATTGCCGAACAACTTGGATGGAAGGCTCCGCAACACACGGTCATCCCGATGGCATCGGGTTCACTGCTCACCAAGATTCACAAATCATATCAGGAATTCCAAAAGCTTGGCCTGATCGATCCTTCCGAGAAACGTCAGATTCACGGTGCCCAAGCCACCGGATGCAATCCGATCGCCGCCGCCGAAAAAGCCGGTCTTGATTTCTTCAAACCGGTTAAGCCCGACACGATCGCCCAGTCGCTTGCCATCGGAACGCCGGCGGACGGTTTCTATGCGCTCAAGGTCATGAAGGAAACGGGCGGCCATGCCGAAGATGTTTCCGATGACGAGATCCGCGAAGGCATCCGTCTGTTGGCCGAATGCGAAGGCATCTTCGCTGAAACCGCCGGCGGAGTGACAGTCGGAACCGCCAAGAAACTCATCGAGTCCGGTAAGATCCCGGCCGACGACTCCGCCGTGCTCTGCATCACCGGCAACGGTCTCAAGACCATCGATGCCGTTCATGGTCATGTGGGCGAAACCCGTGAAATCAAACCCAGCCTGCGCGAGTTTGAAGCGCTGCTGGAAGCCGAAAAAAAAACCGCAACCGCCTGATTTATTGAAAGCAAACCATGCCTGTTAACGTAAGAATCCCTACTCCCCTCCGGAAGCTCACCAACGAACAAGAGCTTGTGACCGTGGAGGCCGCCACCATTGGTGATGCCATCTCCGAACTGCAGACCCAGTTCCCCGGCATCAAGGAACGCCTCGTTGATGACAATGGCGAAGTTCGCCGCTTTGTGAATATCTATGTGAACGAGGAAGACATCCGTTTTCTGGAAAACAAGGAAACCCCGATCAAAGACGGCGACGAAGTCAGCATCATACCGGCCATCGCCGGTGGTTGATCCAACCCAAAATTGTCATGGCTGCAAAAAAGAAAGCCGCGGCCAAGAAGGCCATTAAACGGACAAAGAAAAAATCTGTGACGTCCGGCAAGCAGGTCGGACGCTACTGGTGGACCTATCCGAAAGATCTCATCCGTGAACCGGTCCTATATCAGGTCGGTCAGAGATTCAAGGTCGTCACCGACGTCCGTCAAGCAAGCATCGCCAAGGACATCGGCATTGTCTGTGTCCAGATTGAAGGCAAACGGGATGACATCAAGAAGGCCATCGCCTGGCTCGAACGCAAAGGCGTGAATGTGGAACCGGTCGAAATTGACGCCATCGCCGGTTGACGCCCGAGAAGAACCGCATTCTATTAGAATTCACAGCCCGCTCGCTGAGCGGGCTTTTTCATAATGATCACCCACAAGAGCGGAAAGATTGCCGAGATGATCAATGGCCTGGAAGGGCGGGGGCTTGATCCGCACTACCTCGGTTTCTTCGAATGCTTCAATCGCCAACAGTTCTATGAAGCGCATGATGTTCTCGAAGAACTTTGGCTGGATTGCCGGGGAGGTCCTCTGGACAATTTCTACAAGGCATTGATCCAATTGGCCGGAGCTTTTGTGCATCTGCAAAAAGATCGACTTCAGGCCTCTGGAAAGCTGTTTCGGCTCTGTCGTGGCTACTTTGCCGAGTATCCAAGGCGACATGAAGCACTGGATCTGACTTCAATCGATGACTTGATTCAGCATTGGTTGGAGCTATTGGAGGCTGAAAAATACGATAAAAATCCGTTTTTAACCCACGATCCACCCCGGTTGCGGTTGTTGAAGGTCTAGCAATTGTCATGGGGCTTGCAGCCGTTGACGTTCAGATACTAGGCTGTCAAGCATGTCGTCCTTAACATTTGACAGCACTACGCATGAGCGGCTGAGTGAGCTTGGCCAGCGGGTGATTGATGGCGGTGATGTGAACCGCGAAGAGGCCATGTGGTTGTTCGAATTGTCGAGCACTGCTGACATTTTCGAGCTGATGGCGTGGGCCAATCGAATTCGGGAGCATTATAAGGGTAACAAGATTCACCTTTGCTCGATCATCAATGCCAAGGCCGGCGGATGCTCGGAGAACTGCAAATTCTGCGCACAGTCGGCGTTTTATCAGACCGAATCTCCGGAATATGGCTTCGTGGATCCAGAGCCGCTCGAAAGCGCCTCGGATGAGGCCAATCAGAACGATGTCACTGCACTCGGTATCGTTGCCGCGTGGAAGGGACTGAACGAAGGTCCGATGCTCGATGAAGTTTGCGAACGCATCAGCGAAATGAAGGCAGCTGGTAAGGTCCGGCCAGACGCTTCGTTGGGGTTGATCAAGAGCCAGAAGGTGGCCGATCGCCTGAAGGAAGCCGGACTCGAATGCTACGGTCACAATCTCGAAAGTTCGCGCCGATATTTTCCGGAACATTGCGACACCCACAGCTTCGATGAGCGTCTGGAAACCATCCAGTATCTGAAGAGGGCCGGCATCAAGATCTGTTCCGGCGGCATTATCGGATTGGGTGAAACGCTGGAAGATCGCTGCGATCTGGCGATGACCTTGCGCGAAGTTGGTGCGAGCGTCGTTCCCGTGAATGTGCTCAATCCGATTCCCGGCACGCCTTACGAAAAGAATGAGCGAGTGCCACCGATGGAGATTCTCCAGACCATTGCCTGCTTCCGATTCATCATGCCGCGCCAGGAAATCATGGTGGCGGGTGGACGCACGGTGAACCTGCGTGATCTTCAAAGCATGATCTTTTCGGCGGGTGCCAGCGCCCTGATGGTGGGTAACTACCTGACCACGCTGAATCAACCGGTCGAAAAGGACCTGCAGATGATTCGGGACCTGGGTCTAGACCCGGATTGGGATTCTGATTTCGCGGATCAGGAAGAACCTGCCGAGGCCTGTGCCTGCGCCTGAGGGCTTGAGGAATGCAGCCTCTCCGCCGCAATCTCGGAAGGTATTGCGGCGAACGCATCGAGATCGATGACGTCCTTCAGGCCGTTCATGTAGCCGCGGATTCGTCCGGGTGGAAGCAGTCGGATCTGAACTGCGACAACGGATTGAAGTTGTCTGTCCTGCATCGCAAGGGCAGATCACCCGGTCGCCGTATTTACATTTCCACCGGCATACATGGCGATGAACCTGCCGGACCGATGTCGGTCCTTCGATTGCTGCAAGAGAATCTTTGGCCTGAGGATTGCGAGATCTGGCTCTGTCCTTGTCTGAATCCCACCGGTTTCCCACTCAACACGCGCGAGAATCGAGATGGGGTGGATCTGAACCGTGATTTCAAGAATCGGAGCACCTCGGAAATTCGGGCCCTTACGGTTTGGTTGAGCGATTTGCCGTGCTTCGACATGGGAATCCATCTGCACGAGGACTGGGAGTCCGTCGGGTTCTATTTGTTTGAGTTGAACCCCAAAGACTTCGCAGCAAGATCCGCACAGGTGATTGCGGAGGTCGCAGAGGTTTGTCCAATCGATCGGTCATCAGAGATCGAAGGCTTTGCCGCCACGGATGGGATCATTCATCCCAATGTAAACCCGGAGAGCAGGACCGATTGGCCGGAAGCTTTCTTCATGGTGCAGGAGAAAACCAACATCAGTTACACCTTGGAAGGCCCCTCAGATTTCCCTCTCGCAGTTCGTGTGGACGCGCTGTGTGCCGCGGTGAATTGCCTGCTCGTATAACCAATTGACATGAAGGCTTTGATATATGGCGCGGTGGCCCTGATGGAACCGCTTGGATTGATCTGGCTGGCCTTGATCGCCGGCGCGGCCTGGAAGTTTTGGAAAAAGGAGAAACGGGACGCTTGGATGCTGACCGGTCTGGTGTTCTTCATCTGGCTGATCGGCGCCACCTCGTTGACCGGCATGATCCTTGCGAGATTGGAGAAGCCCTATGCCGGCATGAAGATTGAAGATCTTCCGCAGGCTGATGCCATTGTGTTGCTGGGAGGAGGTAGGAC
>JAYPXF010000156.1:0-6160 GCA_038154405.1 Verrucomicrobiales bacterium
GTTCCGCACCGGCGTCGGCGCGGCCCTCTGGTCCTGGAGTTTTTGGGAGCCGGCGTTGACGACCATCTCGCTGGCCCTGTTGGTGTTCGGTTTCATGCACGTGGTGTCCATCGCGATGATCACGCCACCTACGGCAAATCGCGCCTTTCCCATCCGCCTGTATGTCTTCATCTCCTGGCTGTTGTCCAGCGGCGTGGTGGGAACCATCTACTGGCGGACTGGAGACAACGACGTGGTGGTGGGCTGGTTGTACGTCTTCATTCTGGCGGCGGTGGCGGGGTTCATGATTTCGGTCAGTGAATCCGACAAACCCAGCATTCGAATCCGACGCACGATCCCTCGGGGCAAACTCAAGCGTTGGCTCGCGTTCTTTTTCTACAGCGGTTCGGCGGGTGGCATGATGTGGACCCTGATAGGGTGCCTGTTTACTTTCATCGCCGCGCAATACATGTTGATCCTCATTCCCGAATATTCAGCCATCGCGCGTCCGAGCCGGGAGATGGCGCGGGTTGATGTGTGGGGCGTGATCGCCGCGTTTCTTTTGTATGCCTTCTCCTACGCAATGTTCGGACTGGCGATGCACCGCTGGTTCTTTCCGCACAAGAACAACATGTTGGCCGGGGTGTTCGGTGTGTCTCTCCCGGCGCTTTGGGCGATCGTGCCGATGGTGGTGTACTACTTCGTGCGCGACTTCTCGGTGGACTACCTCAAGCGCCGTCAGTTGGGAAATCCGTTCAATCTGTTCGGTTCCAATTGGGAACTGCATTGGGAGGCACATTTCTGGTGCGCGCTGGCCATGGCGGGCATCGCAATCCTGATCAACCTGGGCTGGGCACGGCGTTGCTTTGCAAGTTTCACCGCAATCGAGCCGTCGCCCGCGCCGGAGGCGAAGGAGTCCTGATTCATGGATGCCGGATTCCGCGAAAGCCTGACGCGAGGTGAGGAGTCCGGCTCACGCTATGCCCTGCGCGTTCCGGAAACCGCGCTGACCGGTCTCACCGGGCAGCAGGTCGGGCGTCGTGCGGGCAGCTCGATCGATTTCCAGGACTACCGCGAATACCAGCCCGGCGATGATCTGCGCACGATCGACTGGAACGTCTACGCCCGCACCGACAAGCTCACGATCAAGCTCTTCCGCGAAGAGGTGAACCCGCATCTGGATGTGCTGCTCGATTGCTCACAATCAATGAACCTGACGGAAACCCGCAAAGGCGCGGCCGCCTTGGAACTCGCTGCCATCCTGGCAATGGCTGCGGACAACGCCCGTTGCACTCATTCTGTCTGGGCGGCCGGAGAAGGGTTTCGCCGCATCGCGAATGACAATCTGCGTCCTACCGCGTGGGATGGCATCAACTATGACAGCGGACGGAACGTGGACGAGGCTTTCGCCATCCTGCCTCCGAGATTGCGCCGCACCGGCATCAGGGTCTTGATCAGCGACCTATTCTGGCTGGGGGATCCGAACACGACCATGAGACGTCTTACCGAAGGCTGCGCCGCGGCTTTCGTGTTGCAGGTGGTCGCTGCCGACGACCTTGAACCGCCGGAACACGGCAACATCCACCTGATCGACAGCGAGAGTGGGGAGTCGCTCGAGATGTTCATCGACTCGATGGTGGAACAACGGTATCGCGACGCGGTCGCGCAGCATCAACAGAGCTGGCACGACGCCTGTCGGCGCACCGGCTCGCGCTTGGTGACCCTGGTGGCGGAGAAACTTGATGACATGGTCACGCGACTGGAAGAGATCGAACTTCTGGTGCCCGCCTGATCGGAACGACGAATCGCAGTGCTGCCCTTTCTCACATATCCGCTGGCGTTGATCGGTCTGGTTTCCCTGCCGGCGCTGGCCGCGATCTATCTTCTGCGCAACAAGTTCCGGCGCAAGACCGTGTCCAGCCTCATGCTCTGGCAGTTGCAGGAACGTTCGAAGGAGGGCGGCGTGAAGGTGCAGCGGATGCAGCTGCCGCTGATCTTTTTTCTGGAACTGCTCATCCTGGCGTTGCTGGTCACGGCAGCGACCGGACCGCGCTGGCAGATGGCCCTGAATTCCCGACCGTTGGTGGTCGTGCTGGACGATTCGGCTTCCATGCTCGCGGCACAGAAAGTGGGAACTCCGCGGGATCAGGCAATTGAAGCCGTTCACGACCTGGTTAGACGGCAACGCTTTCTGAACATCCGCTTCGTGCTGGCCGGTGCCCGCCCGAGCCTTTTCAGGGAGACATTGGAGGCAACCGGCGATGTGACGGGCGCACTCGAGAGATGGCGCTGTGAATCCGCATCCAGTTCGGTGGAGAACGCAATCGCGTTTGCTCGTGAGATCAGCCGTGAAGATGCCCATGTCCTGGTGGTGACCGATGAGGAACCACCGGAAAATCTGCGGGAGGCAACGCGCCTGCAGTGGTGGTCGTTCGGCCAGCAAGAACCGAATTTTGCCTTTGTGAACGCCGCGCGATCGGTCGCGGAAGACAAGGATCGTTGCCTGCTGGAGATTGCCAACTTCTCATCCCGGGAGGGAGAGACGCAACTGACCATTTCCGCGGGCGAGAAACTAATACGCCAGAGCACGATTGAACTGGGAACAAATGATTCCACCCGGGTGATTCTGAATGTGCCGCGGGAAACACCGGGCCTTAAGGCTGAGTTGAGCGAGGATGGGTTGGCAGCCGACAATTCCGTCTATCTGCTGCCGCCATTGCGCGAGCGGATTCGCGTTCAAAACAGCATCAAGGACGAGGCACTCGGAGATTTGATCGGACGCACCTTGGATGCCACGGGACTGCGATCGAGCATCAGTGCCGCTCCTCACATCGTGTTCCACGATGAGCCGGGGAATCCGGGCGGGACCAACACCTGGTCGGTCCAGTTTCTCGTTCATGACGACGCCAAATCTTTGACCGGCCCCTTCGTGGTGGACGGTTCCCATCCCGTGGCCAACGGCCTGAGTCTTTCCGGCACGGTATGGGCTGCCGGCACGAGGACGAACAGTGCCGGTTATCTTCCCCTGATCACCGGTGGTCAGGACGTACTGATTGCGGTGCGTCAGGACCTCTTCGGACGCGAGCGGCTGTTGATCAACTTGAACCCCAAGCTGTCTAGGATTCATCAATCTCCAAGTTGGCCCATCCTTTTCTGGAACATTCTCGAATGGCGAAAGTCCGCGTTACCCGGATTGGACGACGTAAACTTCCGGCCGGGGACGGAGGTTAGAATCAAAACCGCGGGAGACCGCATCACTTTGACTCGTCCCGGGCGGGAGCCGAAGGAATTGAACGTTGGTGATCGCGAGCTGATTGCGCGAACTGAATCGGCGGGACTTTATCAGGTGAAGGCGGATGAGGGGGAATGGCGCTTTGCGGTAAACTTCTTGGCGGCAGATGAATCGGATTTGAGGCCGGCCCGCTCCGGTCGTTGGGGCAAATGGGAGACGGACAACGAGGCACGTCACCAGTATGCATCCGTGCTGTGGCTCTTCGTATTGTTCGGGCTTCTGGGAATCGCGGGGCATCACTACCTGATCACGCACGGCAAGAGCAGGGTATGAAACGACTTGGACTCAACCAAATCCGGGGGGGCGCATGCTGACGCTGGGGCAACCCGTATGGCTGATACTGCTCATTCCGCTCGGCTTCGCCTGTTGGCTGTGGCCGATGCCGAATCGTCTCCTGCAGGCGTTACGGATCATCGCAGTGTTTTCGCTGGTGCTGGCCATGTGCCAACCGGCGATCAAGCTTCCCGATCGCTCAGGCACCGTGGTCGTGGTGGCGGATCGCAGCGAGTCGATGCCCACCGGCAGCCAGACGCGCTCAAAGGAGGCGGTCGATCTGATTCAACGCGCCATGTCCGCCCGCGATCAGCTGGGCGTAGTGTCCTTCGGGCACAAGGCGATCGTTGAACGGGCGCCACAAGCCGGTGAATTTGCAGGCTTCACCGCCGAGGTGGGGGCCGAGGCTTCCAACATGGGGGACGCCATTGACGCCGCGCTGGCGCTGATTCCGTCCGATGCCCCCGGCCGGATCCTGGTCATTTCGGATGGTCGCTGGACCGGCGCGGATCCGGCCGCTGCTGCCGCCAAGGCCGCCGGGCGTGGAGTCGCGATTGATCATCGGTATCTCGCGCGATCGCGGGGACAGGACCTGGCGATCCAGGAACTGCATGCACCGGAGTCGGTGAGTCCCGGCGAAGCCTACATGATCACAGCTTGGGTGCGCTCGCCTTCGGAACAGTCCGTCGATTTCAAACTGGTGAACGGTCGCCGCGTGGTTGCGTCCGGGAAACGGGAACTGTCCGCCGGATTGAACCGCCTGTTGTTCCGTGATCGGGCGATGATTCCGGGCACAGCTCAGTATGAGTTCACCGTGGGCTCGGAAAACGATGATTCAGTGCCCGAAAACAACCTCGCGCGAGCGCTGGTCGGCGTTCGGGGAGCAAAGCCCGTTTTGATGCTGTCCAGTTCCGGAGCCAAGTCGGGGCTCTTCAATCTGCTTAAGCGAGGGAAGATGGATGTCGTCGGACTGGAACCGAGTTACGTCCGTTGGTCACTGGAGCAACTCTCCCAGTTCTCTGCGGTACTGCTCGAGAATGTGATGGCTTCCGATGTCGGCGGCCCGGGAATGGAATCCATCTCCGCTTGGGTGGAACAGACCGGGAGCGGCCTGATGATGACCGGCGGCAAGAAATCCTATGCCCCGGGCGGTTACTTTGGTTCACCACTTGAGCGCATCCTCCCGATATCGATGGAGATGCGCCGCGAGCATCGCAAGATGAAGCTGGCCATTGTCGTGGTATTGGACCGATCCGGATCCATGGCGGCGCCGGTGGGCGGCGGCAAGACCAAGATGGACCTGGCGAACCTCGGCACGGCGCAGGTGCTGGACCTGTTGAGCCCGGTGGATGAGCTGGGCGTGATTGCCGTTGATTCCAGCCCGCACGTTATCGTCCCCATCAACACGGTCGCCGTGAACCAGGCGGAGCGGAACACGATTCTCTCCATTGATTCAAGAGGCGGCGGGATCTTTGTCTATACCGGATTGCGGGCGGCTTCCGAGATGATCATGTCAGCCCAGGCGGAGACCAAACACATCATCCTGTTTTCGGACGCGCGCGATTCCGAGGAACCCGGATCCTACCGCGAACTGCTGCAACACTGCGCGACGGCGGGAATCACCGTCAGCGTGATCGGGCTGGGTCAACAGACCGATGTGGATGCTGCGTTTCTGGAAGACATCGCCAAGCGCGGCAACGGAAACATCTACTTCACCGACCAGCCGACGGAACTTCCCCGGATCTTTGCGCAGGATACTTTCACGGTTGCGAGAAGTACGTTTGTGGAAGAAACGACGGCGGTGAAAGTGACCGGCGGAGTTCATGCCATCGGCGGCCAATCCGCATGGGCACCGTATCCCGTGGGCGGATACAACCTCACTTACCTTCGACCGGAGGCGAACATGGCGACGGTGACAGTCGATGAGTACGAGGCTCCCGTCGTGGCATCATGGCAGGCGGGCAGCGGGAGGGTGATCTGCTACACAGGAGAGGCCGACGGCGAATGGGCAGGACCGATCGCCAAGTGGAAGGACGCGGGCGACTATTACTCCACGATGGTGCGTTGGGCAGCGGGCGAAGAGCAGCCTTTGCCGGACAACATGGTGCTCACCCAGGAAACCCGGGATGGCGCGAACTATGTGCAACTGCATCTGGACCCGGAACGCGAGAAGGAATCCTTCCAGGGACTTCCGCAACTGCGGGTGCTGCACGGGCTCCCAGGAGACACCCCGGCAAAAATCGACATGGAGATGCAGTGGAAGAACGCTGACATGCTGGAGGCGGTCGTTCCCATACGAGGGCGGGAAACGGTGTTGGCGACCGTTGCCGTGCCGGGATTAAGGCCTCAAACACTCACGCCGGTTTGCCTTCCCTACAGTCCGGAATTCGTTCCGGATCAACCGGGCAGGGGACGCGAGACCTTGGATGCCATCTCGGAGTCGACCGGCGGCAATGAGCGACTCGATCTGCCGGGCGTCTGGGATACCCTGGTCGCGCAGCCCCAGTTCATCAACATCGCGGTCTGGCTCATCATCGCAGGCCTCCTGGCTTTTCTTTTGGAGATTTTCCAGCGTCGCACCGGTCTGCTGGCGTTTGCCGGTCGTGCCCGGATGAG
>JAYPXF010000156.1:6170-16120 GCA_038154405.1 Verrucomicrobiales bacterium
GATGAGTGAGGAAAAACCGGTGGAACGGGTGAAGGAGACCGCCAGTGGAAACGAATCCTGGCTGGCGAAACTCAAGCCCAAACTGGAGAAGAAGACGCGGCCAGCCCCTACTTCAGCAGTTTCTTCAACAAAGCAGTCGAAACCCGCAGCCAAACCGGCGCCAACCAAGGCGAAACCCACCGATCCGGCGCCGTCCGATGGAGGTGGCAATCTTTCCGCCATGCGCGAGGCAATGAATCGCGCCAAGAAGCGCCGGGGAGATTGAATCGGCGGCAGGCCAGGGGACGGTTTACGCACGCTCCCTGATCCGATTCTTCACCTCGGTCACGAAAGCTTCGTCTTCAAAGCTGCCCTTGGTGAGGTAGAGATCCACACCAGCACTGATGGCGCGTTGCTGGTCCTCGGCCCGATCCTTGTAGGAGATCATAATGATCGGCGTGTCACCGATGCCGGTGTCTGCGCGGACCAGTTCGGTGAGTTCGATCCCGCTCATGCGGGGCATATCCATGTCGGTGACGATCAAGTCGAACGGATCCGGTATGGCCCGGATGGCATTCCAAGCATCGATGCCATCCAACGCGACGGTGACTTCGAAGCCGGCGTGGACCAAGAGTTGCCGTTCCATTTCACGAACCGTGAGTGAATCATCCGCCACAAGGATTTGGGGCGGACGGTTCCCTTTTTCAAGGTCTTCGCGGGAGATGAAGGCGGTTTCGCCTCGGCAGATCCGATCAGCACCACGGATTATGTCCTGCACGTCGACGATAAGCACCGGGTTGCCGTCATCCATGAGCGCGCCAGCGCTGATGTCCTGGATCTTACCGAGGCGGGGATCGAGCGGCTGCACCACAAGCTCGCGTTCTCCGAGAAACCTGTCCACGACCAGTCCGTAGTGTTGGTCCCGTTCGCCCACTAGCACCACGTGATATCGGCCATTGGGTTTGGTGACGGGCTGCTCGAACAGCCGGGCGACCGGGACCAGTTCGATTTCGTGTTCGTCGATCCAGGTCGTCGGCAGAAAGTCGGACTCGGACACATTCTGCGAATCGACCTTCACCGCCCGCTGAGTCTCGGCCAAGGGGAAGGCGTAAGGCTGTCCGTTGACTTCAACCAGGAGACTCCGCAGTACGGAAAGTGTGAGTGGAAGCTGCAGATCAAAGCGTGTTCCCATCCCCGGTTCAGACTGGATTCGCACTGTCCCTCGGACGCTCTTCACCATGTTGTAGACAATGTCGAGACCGACGCCGCGGCCCGATATGTCCGTCACCTGTTCCTTTTGTGAAAAACCGGGCAGGAACAGAAACTCGGCGAGCTCGGATTCGGAGAGCCGGGCGGCGGTGTCTGCGGTGGTCAGCTTCTTGCGCACCACATTTTCACGCAGCGCGTCGTAGTTGATCCCGCGACCATCGTCGGCGACTGACACGAGGAGTTTACCGCTGCTGTGACGGGCTTCCAGAGTGAGCTGTCCGACCGGATTCTTTCCCGCTGCGGACCGTTCCTCTGGCGATTCCAATCCGTGATCAATTGCGTTCCGCAGGAGTTGAGTGATCTGGGCTTCGAGCCGTTCAAGGATGTCACGGTCGACCTGCGTATCCTCGCCGAGAACCTCGAGCTTCACCTGTTTACCCAGCTGTCGCGAGATGTCGCGAACCATCCGGGGAAAACCCTGGATGCCGTCGGCAAAAGGACGCATGCGGCAGGCAATCGCAGCTTCATACAGGCGGTCCGAAACGTTGTGATGACGGCGGGAAATGGATTCAAGCTCACCGAGGCGCCGATTCAGATCGCGGCGAACCTCGCCGACATCATCCCGCACCTTCGCAAGTTTGGCGCGGGCTTCGTCGTTCAGATGCTGGGTCGCCAGGGTGTCCCGAAGGTTGTCCACGGAGAGGTTCAGCTCGGCCAGTTCGCGCTTGAACCGTTGCAATCCTTCGGTGAAGGGGCGCAGGCGCGAGGTCTCAATCTGGGATTCGCCGGACAGCGCCAGAATGCGATTGAGATTGTCGGCGGTGACCCGGAGAAAAGTGTCCGCTTTGCGGGCCACCGGTTGCAGCGACGAACCCGACACGGGAGCTGCGCGTTTTGATTCGACCGGCGGAGGCGACGTGTTCGGAGCGGCGGGGACTGGCGCAAAGCCGGAGGCCGGCATTTCTCCGGCAAATATCTGCAGGAGGATCCGGATCTGTTGCAGGTAGTCATCGATGGCGTCGGCGCGATCGGCGAGCCAACCTCCAACGTTGCTTTCCGGTGTGTTGGCGATCTGGGCAAGCAGATCGACACCGTCGAGCATCACGTCAACCAGCAGGTTCAAAAACGCGGCGGATGAATGATACTTCGAATCCAATCCCTCGCATTCCGAAAGTTTTGGAAGGCTGACTGCGGCAACCTTTTCCGGCGCTTGCCGGATGGATTCGAACGCATCCTCCATCGCGTGTGCCACGTGGACGGCGACATCGAGATTCACGATTCGCGCAGCCCCCTTGATCGAGTGCGCGGCGCGCATCAATGCCTCCAGCGTGTCCGGATCACCCGGATCAGATTCCAATGCCAGCAGCTTGTCATTGAGGACACTCTTCTGGTTGTCCACCCCGACGCGAAACAGGTCGAGCATGGACATGTCACTGAAATCCGACGGAACGTTCGCCGTGGGTTGCTCACCCTCTCCGGAATCCGCATGAAACTTCTGAACCACGGCTACGTCGGCAAGATACCGGTCGATCTCCGGGCGGTGCTCGGCGATCCATGAGTCAATTTCAGCTTCGGGGGCGGACGCGATCTTCCACAGCAGGTCCACGCCGGCCAGCATCACATCCGTGAGCAGTCCACGAAAAGATGTCTGTCCATGAAACGCCGAAGAGATGCCGGTCTCAGACAGCTTGCCAGACACGATGGATTCGACGAGCGGGCCGGAATCGGAGCGAACCCTTTCGAAAGCATCTTCCATGCGGTGGGCGACCTCCACCGCGGCATCCAACTGGACGATCCGTGCGGCACCCTTGATGGAATGGGCCGCGCGCATGAGAGATTCGAGAATCTCGTCGTTCGTGGGATCGTCCTCCAGCGCAAGCAGCCCGTCGGTCAGCACGGTCTTGTTGTTTTCGACCTCGACCTTGAAAAGTTCGAGCATCGAAAAGGAACTGAAATCCTCTGGCTCTTGATCGTTCACTGCAGACTCATGCTGATTGCCCGGAAAAGTTGCACGTGATTCAGGATGTGAATGGTCCGGGCGCTTTCCCGGGAATCACCGTCGAGCTCGATTTCCTCCAGATCGACCGCACCCACGGAGAAGTCGTTGGCCACCGGATAATCGATTTTCTCCGGCGGCCGGACTTTGCCGGTCTGATAATAGCGGATGCCTCGCACCTGACTTACCGGGAATACAAACCGGTCCTCGTCCGTGCCGGTGACAACGAGCCGTTCCTCCTCACCAATGAGGGATTTCACCTTCGTCCGGATTGCGCGATGGAAACCGAACCAGCGTCCGAGCGACACACAGACCAGGAGCTCCCCCCGGACGTTAACCACACCACGCAACACCTCTTCGCTGCGATGGGGAATGCAATGAATCATGGACATCTCGGCGACCTCCACGACGATGTCGGTGGGGATCGCCATCCAATGATCGCCCAGCTTGAACACCAGAATCGGTCTCAGCCCGGTCGGTGGATCCGAGGTCGCCCGTGCCAAATGACGGGTCCATTCACTCCGATATTCCGCCGGCGCTCGTGAATTCAACAGTCGCAAAGCCGCGTTCGCATAGGTGGGACAGTTGCGGCAATGGAAGTGCCGGTTGAGTTCTTCGCAGGTGGAATCCCCCCAGATACCGGCCCGGTTCCAGCAATCCGTCTCAAACTTTGCACTGGGAGGCTCGGGCGTCATCGGGGATCCAGGTAAGCGAGTCTCGGCTTGCGACGGCGGCGGCGGACATTCGGTTCGGCGGGAGCAGATGGCGGCTGGACAGTCGGGGGCTCCATCAGTTGGGGCGGTGGTGCCACATAATCCAGATCCGGTGGCGGCGTCACGTCGTGGTTGGCGAGATAGGTTCGCGTATCCTCGTCGAGGAACTCCTCAAGATGGAGGAGGCGAGACGGTCCGTCATTGATTGTCTCCGCTTCGACGAGTTCGGTGGCGTGCTCGGCAATCAGTCCAACCAGTTTGCCGGCCGCCTCGGGAAGCGCAAGGCGCGCGAGCAGAATGCGCGTGCTCCAGCGGCGACTGGAAGGACGATCCAGGGCAATGCGATGCAGGTCGATCACCGGAACCATGGTGCCGTGATAATTGAAGTCACCGACCACGGGAGCCGGCGCTTCGGGAAGACTACGAAGATCCACCAGAGAAATGACCTCCTCAATCGCAGCTGAAGGCATGCCGCAACGATCCGATCCGATTTGAAAGCCGAGAATCAGCATTCCGCGAAATTCTGTCTTCGGATTGACCAGAGGGTGGGCATGATGAATTCAAAACACTCAACGGGGCAGCTTGAACCGGGCGACCCCATCCCGCAGTCCGTAGGCGGCATCCTTCAATTGCTCCACCGCTTCGTTGGATTCTTCGAGCGAACGGGCGGTCTGTTGCACGGTGCGACTGAGCTGGGTCAACGATTCGCTTATCTGGCGCCCGCCGCCGGCCTGCGAATTTACGCCCTCATTTACCAGTTCGAAGCGAGGAGTGAGCGCCTGCACCTGGGTGATGATCTGATCCAGTTGGGTGCTGATCTGCTGCACCTCACCGACACCTTGACGGACTTCCTCGGAGAACTTGTTCATGCCCATGACGCCGGTTGTCACCGCGGCCTGCATCTCCTGCACCATTTGTTCAATGTCGTAGGTCGCGACCGCGGTCTGGTCGGCGAGTCGGCGGATCTCCGTGGCGACAACAGAAAAACCGCGACCATATTCCCCGGCCTTCTCGGCTTCGATGGCAGCGTTGAGTGAGAGCAGGTTGGTGCGATCCGCGATCTTCGTGATGGTCGTGATGACCTGGTTGATGTTTGAAGCCTTCTGGTTGAGCACATCCAGCTTGGTATGGATGAGCGAAGCCGCTTCGGTGATCTGCTGCATCGTGCCGCGCATCCGATTCAGCCCTTCCTGCCCCCGACCGGCCAGACCGGTCGTATCTTCGGCGACGGAAAAGGCATCGTTCATCATGTCAACCAGTTCCTGCGAAGTATCCGAGATCTTGTTCGCGGTCTGGCCGATGTCCTGCGTGGTGTCGGCTATCTTCTTGGCAGCCGTGTGCTGTTCGCTTGAAGTCACCGATATCTGGTTGATGGAGGTGTTGACCTGGATACCCGATTTCTGCACCTGGCTGACAATCCGGTTAAGACTGAACACCATGCTGTTGAACGCGCTCACCAACACCCCGATCTCGTCCTTGCGATTCTCGAACGGAATGTTGATGGAAAGGTCACCACTGGCGACGACATCGGCGGAACTGGCGAGTTCTTCCAG
Organism: Verrucomicrobiales bacterium; assembly: GCA_038154405.1. Lineage (GTDB taxonomy): Bacteria > Verrucomicrobiota > Verrucomicrobiia > Limisphaerales > JAYPXF01. The sequence continues at coordinate 11,621 of JAYPXF010000156.1, forward strand.
GGGCACGGTGATGTCGCGCATCAGGATCCACGCAAAACCGATCGCCAAGGCGACGAACAGAGCCGCAAAACCGAGGATCGTGAAATAGCGACCACTGGCTTCTTCCTGCTCCCTCACAAGGGATTCGATCATCGCCGTATTGCAGCCGTCGAGCAGTTGATAAAGACTTTCCATCGTGGAGCTCAGATTCGCATAGAAATCGATTGTCGAACCCGACGCCTTGCCGCTGGCAATCACAATGTCCAGTTCGCGCATGGCCTTCTTAGCGTTTGCCTGCAAGGTTTGCCGGGGATCTTGGATATGGAGGTCGATTGACTGTTTGCGATCCAACGCCTTGCTCACCGTAGCCAAAAGGGTCGGTTTGCCTCCGAGCGCACCGTGAATGCTCTCCTTGTAATTGCTGAGTTCCAGAATCTGCTCACTGGAGGGTGGCGCACTCTGAGTGGCAATCTGTACCCCCAAGAACCGGGATCTCGAAAGTGCCGCAGCCACTTCGGGCCCCCGCGAACGGAGAATATCCTGCAGATAGGAACGGGCCGCATCCGGATCGGCATCCCAACCGCTGCGGTCGGACAGTTCTGCCACAAACACGTCAAGGCTGTTGAGGGCACGGCTGTAATTGTGATCAATCTCGTCGGAAAGCATATTCGTCGTTGCCAGGGCGGTCGTGACGAGGGTGGAAACGTTCTTCCACTCATCCATCAGTCCCAGCGGATCCAAATGCTTGGGAGCGAGTGAAATCACTTCCCGCGAAACCGAATCGGCTTCTCGGCTGCGACGCGTCTTGCTCTCGGCGAATATCGAATCCCCTCCGAGAACGCCCGCCGACAGATCCCGCTGTGTCTGCAACTCCTGCTGGAGACGCAGAAGTTGCGCGTAGAAACGGGCGCCTAGGAGTTCACGTTCGATGCGCTCGGTCTGCGTGCTGGTCAACTCGGTCATGAGCTGCGAGGTCACGAAGCCGAAGGGCAAGAGAAACACAAAGCTCAACAGGCCAAACTTCTGCCATACCTTGAGGTTTTTCATGTCGCCAATTTCCCGGGTGCGGTTGCTTCCATGTCAGTTGATCAGTTTCAATCTTGCCAGTCCGTCATCGAGGTCGCGGGTCGCGGATTCCAGCTGTTCCATACCGGCACGGATGGTGTGCAACGATTCCGCAGCTTCCTTCATCACGCCGTCCAACTGCTGGCTGCGCGACTGGATCTGCCGGGCGCCGTCCGTCTGGTCGTGCATGCTTGTGCTGACGACTTCGACCTGCGGCCCCATCCGGTCGATCTGCTGATGAATATGGCCGACGGTGGCAACGACGCGGTCCAGCCCCTCGGATCCGGAGCGGACCACGTTGTCAAATTGTTCGGTGCCGATCACACCGGCAGCCACGGCGGTCTGCATCTCCTTGACCATCTGTTCAATATCCTCGGCCGCCACCGCGGTCTGATCGGCAAGCCGCTGAATCTCATTGGCCACCACCGCAAAGCCCTTGCCGGATTCACCGGCTTTCTCGGCCTCGATCGCGGCATTGATGGAAAGAAGGTTCGTTTGATCGGCAACCTTGCCCATGGTCACCACCACCTGACTCACACTGCCGGCCTTTTCATTGAGAATCTCCAGCTTTCCATTGATGGCTTCCGAAGCGTCTTTGATGGCCGTCATCGCCTCTCGCATCCCGGCCAGTGACCGTTCGACGTCCTGGTTGAGCCGAATGGCAGATTCCGACGCCTGATCAACCGTATTTATCGCACTGGCCAACTGTGAGGCGGTGAAGTGCACCTTGCGGCCGGAATCGGACAGGAAGTCGGAGACATTCTCAAGTTCCTCGACCGCCCGTTGCTGTTGTTGGGCGGCCGAGAGAATGTTGCCTGCTGAACCGGACACGACCGAAGCGCTCTGATGCAATCGTCCGACGATCGCGGCCAGCCTTCGCGTCATGTTGATGATGCCGTTGGCGAGGTCCTCGAACTCATCCTTGCGCTTCATATGCACGTCGATCGTGAAATCTCCACGCCCCACACGATCCAATGCCCGGCGCAGCTCCCGTACCGGTTCCCGAAAGGCCACGAGGTTGTGCCGCAGAACGGCCACGGTCCAGATGGCCAGCAAGGCCATTACCGCGATAAGTGCCAGTTCCACCCAATAGCGGGCTTCGGTGATCGCGCGACGCCCCCGGTCTCGCCGCGACTTCAAATCTTCAATGGCATCCTGAAACAGGCGCAGAGACGAGGTATGGGAATCCCAATAACGGGCGCGGGCTTCGGCCGGGGTGCCACTGCCCAACAGGGCTGCCTGTGAGCGAAGCAGGGTGGGGTAGAGTTCCTGATTGATGCGTTCAACCGTGCTGGCGAGATCGCGTTCACCCAGCACGGACACCTTCTTGAGATCCGCCTCGCCGATGTTGTCCAAACTCTGGAGACCGAACTGGCGACGGTCCGTCTGGGCGGGATCGAAGAGGATCTGGGAAACGAGCTGCTCCCGGCGACGGATATTGTCGGAAAGGAGCTCTGTGTAACGGAGCAGATTGATCTCCCGCTGGCTGGAGCGGCTGCGGACGGCTTCCTTCTCCTTGCCAATCCACCATGAAAGGCCCGCGCCCGAGAAACCGAGAATGGCAAAGATCGCCAGTCCGATGTTGAGGCGCCAGGTGATAGGCAGATTCTTCATTCCGTCTCATGGCGCCTGCGCGCCAAGCCGAGAATATCGGCCAATACGAGCCGCACAAGGATGGATTGACGACTGATTCGGCAAATTGGTGAGCAATTCTTTCTATGCCCAACGATTGTCAAATTCCCATGGAAACTCTTTCTGGAGAAAACAATGTGTCTCCCGTTCAGTCGATCGGCATCTCTTGTGTTGAAACCATTTTCTGAAGGGCGACAAATCTGCCCCCCCTATTTGAGCCGTTTCCGGTGAGATGATAAAGCTATACTCGGACCGGCCTCGCTCGGCTTCCACTGTCGCATGGTCGTCTTTCACCGCAATTTCAATCTTGGATTGGACGGCCATCAAGAGAATGCCATCAGTAGATTCAACAAACCTACGAAGCTCTTCAATGTCCCCCGGTCATGACTTCTTCACACGATAATAAGCGGCGAGTGCGTTCCAAACTTGCTTCTGCTCCACCTGTATTTCGGAGAACGGATCTCTCAACGACGTCACGAGCTTTTCGATGCTTTCTGGCTGAACTGTCACTTCAAGGGGTGCACTTGTCTTGCAAACCATCGCTGAAATGCACGAGAGGAAGGCGACGTATCGCAGAACGAAGAACATCCGCATTGAAGGAAGAGTGTTCACTTGAGAATGGAGAGATTTCAGATCATGGCCACCGCCAATCGGCGGCCGGCGTAAAGATGGCGGGATCGACGAGGAAGCGGACGCCGAAGGGAGATTCATTGATGGTGGCCAAGGCGATACGGCCATCTTGGATGTGCAGGGTGGGCCAACCGGCTTCGCTGCGTTGATAGATGTCGCCGTGGCTGTGGATGATCTGTTCCCGGATGGCCTGCGGGAATTGTGACAAGCCGGCGTTGTAGTGATGGCCGTTGCGCTCTACGGATTCGACGCCGAGCACGGCGCAGACGGCGAGATCCTGCAACAGGGATACCGGGCCGACGTTGCACAAATCCTCGCCGCTCATGAGGTAACGTTGATCTGGATTCGAGCGTCGGAGGTGTTCGAGCAGACACGCGTTTGCGATGCCCTTGAAGACGCCTTTGCAGTTCTTGTGGCTGGTGCCGGAATAACCCAGTTTCAATGCCGTTGGGAGACTGCGGGTGCTGCTGTCCGATTCGTCGATGATGATGGGCGGACGATCGGCCCAGCCGGTGAAGTCGGCGGTGTCCGGATCCAGAGCCTTGCTGCGGTGGATCGGTTGTTCGACAAATATCATGCTGACCCAGAAACCCTCGAGTTCCGGCGTGCCGTTCAATTCGTTCCAATAGTCCCGGAACGCGCCGGCATCCGGGAACATCTCGTTGCCGTCGAGGGTGAATGCCATGTCGTCGGTCACTTCCGTGCGCAACAGTTTGGCGATGTCGATGAGACGACTGCGATCGACCTCCAGATCGCCCCCAATCTTTATCTTGAAATGCTTCAAGCCGTAGCGGCGGATGCATTCGTCGAGCGATTGCGGGAGACCATCCTCGATCTTCTCATCCTCCGCGATATCGCCCGCCGAGATGCGGTCCGCGAGACCGACAGTGTGACGGGCGATGGCCGTACGTGTCGGCGACTTGGGCAACAGATCCGCGGGAGTCTTGCCCTGCAGGGCGGGGTGAATGGATTCCAATGAAACCCCAAGTCGATCGGAGAGCAGCAGCCGATGAAAGGAATCTCCCACACCACGACAGAACGCGTCGATGATCGCGCGCTCGATCATCGAGGTTCCGAAATGGGCCAGCAGCGGGGGGACATCTTCCGTCTCAGACCAGATATCCTGCGCCTCGTACAGTTCCTGCCAGATTTCGAATGGCGCTTCGCCCGTGATGCCGACCGAGACCTCAAGAC
>JAYPXF010000156.1:16130-16444 GCA_038154405.1 Verrucomicrobiales bacterium
TGCGAGCGATGACCGCGAGCATTTCGTGGACTTCCTCGTCGACATCGCTGTTCGGGTCCTTGGTGAACCATTTCGGAGGCAACAGATCCGCGGAGACGCCAAACACCGTGCGACCGTCAATATCGAGCGCGATCCGCACGAAGGCCATGGGCATGCGGGTCATGGTGGCAATGCCGTACTTGAACGGCATGCGGGTCTTGAGATTGGTCAGATGAATGTCGCCTTCCTGAACGCGTAACTGCATGCCCAGCTTTTAAGCAGAACGCTGGTGGTTTTGACAGCGACAATTGCGCGCGAAAACAGCTAAGTAAAAC
>JAYPXF010000157.1:0-10794 GCA_038154405.1 Verrucomicrobiales bacterium
GCCTGGAATCCTTTCAACCGGCGGCTATCGCACAGCCTTGTTTGGCAAGACGCACTTTGTCCGACGCGCAGACGAAGCCTGGCACATGGCCGGAGGCAAACATCACGATCCCAGTCACTTTCGAACCTGGCGTGGACCGTACCTGGGATTTCAAGATTTTGAAGGTAGCACCGGTCACACCACGAACAATGTGCCCGCACAGCACTACCGTCTGTTTCTTGAGGATGCCGGAGTGAATTACGGCGACTGGTTTCCGCAGATGAGCGGTGAATATGACCATCACGCCTGTGGACGCTGGAACATCCCGCCTGAATTCCATGACACTCACTGGGTCGCCGATCGAACGATTGATTTCATTAACCGTCAATCCGGCGAGCAACCGTGGTTCTGCTGGACCAGTTTTCAGGATCCTCATGAACCGCACCTCTGCCCCGAACCCTGGTTCAGCAGTGTGCGAAGTGAGGAATTGGCATTGTTCGAGGGCTACCGAGACGGAGAATTCGATAACAAACCCGAAGTCTACGAGATGTGCCGCAAAAAAGATTTCGCCCATCTCAATGACTGGGTCGGAGCTCCTGACTCCCTCGGAGGGGCCGTTCGCGACGAAGCCACCGTCCCCTCCTGTTTTGGCGAACCCGAAAAGGACTCCCAAGCGAAAACTGCACTCCAAGCCACCTTGGGCATGATCGCGTTTCTGGACGATCGCCTCGGCGCGATCATGCAAGCCCTCCAAGCCAAGGCACAATTGGAGAACACCATCATTGTCTGGACCTCGGATCACGGTGAAATGCACGGTCACCACGGACTCTGGGGCAAGGGTATTGCCGCGTTTGAAGATGCGCAACGCGTACCGCTTCTGATGTGGGGGCCGAATCACTTCCCGAGGACCGGGACAACTGAAGCCCTGACGAATCTCGTGGATCTGCCTCGCACATTTCTGAACCTCGCCGGCGTATCCACACCACAAGAGTTTCAAGGCACGGATCTCACCCCACTGCTGCGTCGCGAATCCGAAGCCGTGCAGGATGCTGTCCTCGTGGAATTACGAGCCACCGAAACTACGCTGAACCAACACACGCTGATCACCGAAAGGCACAAAATCGTCGTCTACAAGCACACCGATGAGGGAGAGCTTTACGATCTGCAAATTGATCCGGATCAATACGTGAACCTTTGGAACGAGAAACCGTATCTCAGATCTGAACTACTCCTCCGCCTTGCGAGAATTCACATGGAACGCGAGGCAAACGGACCTCCACGAATGAGCTTCGCCTGACTCCTTCTTTGTAGCAGCGAGCAGATCAAGATCGCTTCGAATCTGATCGCTCACGCTCGCTGCTAAATCCTGCGCAACTGGAGCACGACGGATCCTTGTACGTTTTCAACTTTCGGTATTCCATATTGCGAAGACAACCGATCAGCATCTGGCCCTGAAGCGGGCTGCCGATTCCAGTCACCAGCTTGATCACTTCAGCCGCCGCCATGGCCCCTACAGTTGCGGAGACTGCACCAAAGACCGGAAACTGCCTCTTCCATTCCGGCGGGGCTTCCGGGTAAACACATCGCATGCACGGCCCTTTGGTTGCATCGTAGACGCTAAGCTGGATGTCGAAGTCGAACATGGCGGCGTCGATCATGGGTTTACCCTGGCGAACGCAGGCGTCGTTCATCGCAAAACGCTCGGGAAACAACGGCGCACAACTGGCGACCATATCCACGCGGGAAACGAGTGCATCCGCGTTCTCTTCGGAAATGTTCTCCGGAACGACCTCTATTTCGATCTGCGGATTGAACGCCTTGAGCCGTCGCTCAATCGATTCAGCCCGGGATATGCCCAAGGCGTCGTAGGTCATCAGGAGCTGACGATTCAGGTCGCTGGGTTTGATGTTGCCTGCATGGGCGATCACCAAACGCCCGACACCGGCCGCCGCGAGTTCGAACGCCACCGAGCCACCAACACCTCCGCAACGCGAGATCAACACGGATGAGTTCTTCAATTTGCGTTGTCCCTCCTCGCCAACGCCCGGACACCACATCTGCCACTCGTAGCGGGCGCGATCTTCGTCTGTCAGTTCGGGCAGGCTCATGCTTCGGACTTCGGCATCTTTCTGACCCGCCCTTCTTCAAGACGAAAAACCTCATCGGCCAACTGCTTTGCTTCGGCGCGACTGTGGGTGATATGCAAGGCGGTGACTTCATGCTCCTGTTGAACTCGCTTCAGCAGGGTGGCCACCTCTTCCCGCGTATCTTCATCCAATGCGGACAGTGGTTCATCAAGCAACAAGACGCGTGGTTTGGCAGCAAGCGCTCGACCCAGCGCAATGCGTTGACGTTCACCTCCGGACAAACCGTCCGGCCGTCGATCCAACAGATGATCGACCGCAAGTTCCTCCGCCAACTGATTGACGGTGGCATCAATCTCAGATTTGACCGCGCCACGGATTCTCATGGGAAACCCGATCTGTTCGGCCACCGTCATCGTCGGAAACATCGCCCCATCCTGCGGCACATAACCGATGCCCCGTTTGCCGGGCGGCAATTGCGACACGTCATCTTCACCGATCCAGATGGAACCTCCGTCCTGCCGGCGCAAGCCACAGATGATCTCAACAATGCTCGTTTTTCCTGATCCCGTTCGTCCCATGAGAACGGCATAGCTGCCACCTCCGACTTCAAAACACACATCGGTCAGGCTGAAGTCACCTGCGGACCAACAAATGTTCTCCAAGCGGATCATCAGACCTTCTCTCCCAACCAACGCACGGCGACCAGAACGACCATCGCAAAGACAACCATCAACAGGCTAACTGCCACCGCGGCTTCAAGATTGCCTACGCTGAGTTCCAACCAGACGGTGGTCGGCAACACCTCCGTCTTCATCCGGGTCGCACCAGCAAAAACCAGGATGGGTCCAAACTCGCCCAGACTCCGTGCCCAAGCCACGCTCATGGCAGCGATCATGCCTTTCCACGCTGCTGGTAAGGTGACCCGACAAACGGCTCCGACGCGGGAACAGCCCAAGGTCATGGCCACATCTTCCGGTCGCGAGGACAAGTGATCGAAAGTTCCCCGCATGGTACGAATCGCAAACGCTGCTCCAATGACCAGCTGCGCGAGGACCACGCCATAAACCGTGTAGGTGAACGGAATACCTTTCTCGATAAAATGCCCCGCCGGGGTTTGAAAAAAGATCAGCAGACACAATCCAATCACCATCGGCGGCAACACGATGGGAATGTCCAAAGCCGCCTCAACCAGCGATTTGCCCGGAAATTTCGAACGCGCAAGGAGGTAACCGGCGGGTACGGCTAGCACCAGTGAGAGCAATGCCGTGACCGAGCAGGTGAACAGACTGAGCGTGACCGCATAGCGGATTTCCCGCGACTCCATGGCATCCAACAGATCACCGGGAGTCGCGTAGGTCGCCGTAGCCTGCAGCAGGGCCAGGACAAAGATAAGGTAGAGACCGGTTAGCGCCGACAGAAAGAACCAGAAGCCGGATTCACCCGGACCAATCTTGCTGACGCTTTTCTGGGGAGACGACATCGACCGCGTGGTTTTAGTCGGTCGAATGGATGCCGCCAAGTGGCATTTGCGAAGTTCAGATCTCGGGCTTCTCGACGAATTCCCGCAATGGCTCGAAGATCACGTCATCGGTGAGATCGAATCCACCGATTCCCAAGGCCTTGAGGCCTTCCTCCACGTCCGTGGCCGCGATTAGTGCGTTGGCCACTTGAATCCTCTGCCGTTTCCCAAGATCAACCCGTCCCACGACGATCCGCCCGGGATATAGGGGCGACAGCCACAATTCGCGGAGTCCTGCACGCCTCCCTTCGAGATCCAATTCGCCGAGGTCGTCCACCGGCATCAGCGCAACATCGAGCTTGTCTTCACCGTCCTTCGCCTTCAGCCGACGAACCATATCCGAAATATCCTTTGCATACACCGCCCGTTCACGAATCTCCCGCAAGAGACGCCAATCCTCATCCGTCACCGGGCCGCGGTAAAAGCGCCCCTTCAAACCGGACATCTTCAGCAGCCCAAGCGGTTCGGTGGAAAACAACACATCGGTTTCATTCTCGTAAGGCGCATCCGGTCGCGCCATCAAGCCCACTTGAAATCCAAACCGCCCATCCGGCTCATTGACCGCCATCACCGACGTCAGTCCGTTGGTATTCATGCTGACCACGAATTCTTCCGGAGAGATCAGGGCGAAACCGACACGACCACGTTGCACGTGCGAACGGCAGTTTCCAGTCTTTGGAAGAATCAAGAAGCGGACATTCTTCCCCAGTTCCTTCTGCATGCGCTTGGCAATTCGCGTCCAGATCTTTTGCTCCTGGGCCGCACTTTTGTGCACCGGAACGGCGATTCGGATTTCCTGAAGATCCTTTTCCTCCTCTGGTGCCGGCACGTGCGGCACCACTTCCTCCTGCGCGACGCCAAGACTCCTCCAAGTTGCAACAAGGAGCAATGTCAGCATGAATTGGCCGAAATGACGCATTTGCAAGGAGTTAAGTCTCAATGAATTATAGCCAGCGCCCCATATCCGCAAGGCTTTTTACGCCGATAATCCCATGCCGCGAATAGGGAAAATTATTATTCCGTTATCGGCGGATCCAACGCGTGCCTTCAGCAACAGTCCATTGAAACTTGCGTTCATGCTCGCGAATCAGGAACGGCAGGTCTTTTCTCGCGTCCAACTCAAACGCCTCACCCAGAATCTGCTTCAAGGAATCCAGTGTCCGAACCTCCCTGCCGTCACGCTGAAATCCACCGAGCCATTTCTCCTTCGGAGTGTATTCTTCCATCCACGTGCAAGGAGTCGTGATGAGAATCTGTCCACCCGGCTTCACGGTTGCACTCATCCGCTCCAGACAGGCTCGCGGATCCGGCAGCCGACAAAGCAGATTCGCCATGAGCACGACGTCGAATTGACCCAAGTCCGCTCGAAGTTGTGTGGCATCTCCCTGCTCAAAGGAAACCCGGGCCCGATCAATGTCAGCATCCACGGCCACCGTCGCCTGAACCGCCAGATCTCCTTCAATTGTATAGGCACACGGAGCGCTCCCCTTTTGCTGCAGTCTCTGGCCTTCCTCGGCAAAGCGATGGGAGAAATCGATCCCCACCACGGTTTCGCAATGGCGGGCGAGCTCGAACGTCGATCTCCCAACGGCACAACCCAGATCCAATGCCCTGACTCCGTCGGAGAGCCGATTCGTATCCAGCAATTCCGTGACGCAACGAACGGGATAGTTCAGCGCCGAAGCCGGCCCGAAGTCCCACGGCAACAGCTTTCTCTGATCCCCGTAGTGAAAGAAGAGGTATTCCGAAACGGCCCGGTCGGTCTCGTAAAAGCCACCCATCAGGAAGCCAACGCGTCGTCCAAATACGCCGCGGTCTTGAAGTTTTCCTGAATTACGATCATCTCGCCGCCACGAACCATACGCACTTGCGGAATGTTGATCTCCGGCGTCTTGAACGGCGCGAAAAGGATGTCGTCATGCGTGGCGTTCAGTTTTTCGGCGAACTTGTCCGGCGTCAGATCACCGCCCAGATGATCGCTGCGCCCCGTCGCCACATGTATTGTGCCGCGAATCTTCTCGTCCTGAATATCGCGACCGCTCACCGGCAATTCCTGCGTGCCAAAGCCAAGTTCACCCAACTCACCGGTAACCGGGTCGGATGCGAGTTTTGCGTTATGGGCGTCGATCACCTCTTGGTCGCCCTTCAACAACAGCGCCTTTGCGATACGCCCCCCGGTCACCTCCATCATACCCAAGGTTCCATCCGCATATTTCATGGGGAACTGCCCTTCCGCTCCGGTGGGAACGAAGTAGACTTCTCCCGCCGGCAGATTCGCGACATCCGGATCCCCCTTCGGGCAAAGACCGTGACTCTTCTGTGCCTCCTGCTGCCCGGTGAGCAGGCGAAGCGTCACGCTTTTGCCCTCCACTTCGAAATCGAGCTGAAACTCGTCCGCCTTGGTGAGCGCAGCACGCAGCTTTTCAGCTTCCTTGCTGATCTCGTTGTAGTCCACTGCAAGGCCGCTCGACAGAATGATGTCATTCAGCCCGTGCAACGTCGCGCCCCGGAAACCATACTTCTTGGCCCAGGCAGTAAGCGGGGCGGTGGCGGAGTCAGTGGAAATGCAGAGCACCAGGTCGTACTTTTGATACACATGCTGCTCCAAGCTGATCTGGTTGCCACCGACATCGAACGCCTCATCGGGCAGATCCAGATTGCTCCCCCCGGTCCGCTGATACGCGAACATTTCGCCGCCCTGCATGTTCAATTCATCGAGCACGCCATTCTGAAACGGCTGGAAGAAATGTTCGTAGGCCTTCTGCTGAATCTCCGTATCTGGCTGGCTCAGAAACGTGTAGTCACGCATGTCTTCCGGGGAATCCAGATCGATCAGAATGCAGACACGTTCCCCGTCGCCGGTCTGGAACACGGTCGACATCAAACGCTTCAGGTCAAACGGCGGAAATGATTTGTCGTTCATCTAGTATAGAAACTAGCGCAACCAGAAAGTTTGGCAATGTTTCCGTCGGAATTCGCAACTACCGGTCTGCGAATGCAATCCGTGGATAAGTCTCGAGATGTTCTTCGATCGCTTCAATGAACGGTTCTCCAAATTCCTTGAGCTTCTTCTCCCCCACTCCGTTGATGTGGGAAAACTCCTCCTCGTTCGCGGGATAATAGCGCGCCATTTGTCGAAGTGAGACATCCGAGAAGACAATGTAGGGCGGCACGCCACGATCATCCGCCATCTGTTTCCGTAAACCACGCAGGCGATCGAACAACGCCTCATCGCACTCGATCTCTCCATCTGCACGACGCTTGGCTGAACGGGCGTCAGGTAAGCTCACCGGTCTTGTCAGCTCCAAGGTTTCCTTCGACGTGAGAAATGAAAACCCTTCAGGAGAAAGATCCAACGTGCTGAATTTGCCAGGGTCCTGCCATATATACCCCAACCGAATCAACTCCCGCCCGATCGCCGCCCATTCGTTTCGCTTGAATTCATCGCCAATACCGTAGGTGGACAGCTCCGTGTGCCCCCATTTGCGAATCTTCTCCGTGTCCGCACCGCAAAGAACCTCCACCACATGATTCACCCCAACCCCGAAACCGCTCTTCTGCTTGATTCGAAAAACACAGGAAAGAAACTTCTTGGCCGCTGTCGTGCCGTCAAAGGTCTCCCGCGGATTCAGACAGTTGTCGCAACCGCCGCAGTTTTCATCCGCAACTTCCTCACCGAAATATCCGAGCAGATCCACCCGCCGACATTTCGCCGACTCGGCGTAATGAATCATCTGGTTCAGCTGCGTGTGCGCAATCTCGCGTTCCTGCTCATCGGTCTTTTCGTCGATGAACTGCCCGTATTTCACCCGATCCCCCGGACTGAACAGCAAGAGACATTCGCTCGGCAACCCATCGCGCCCCGCACGGCCCGTCTCCTGATAATAGCTCTCAATGTTCTTCGGCAGATCGTGATGAATGACAAAGCGCACGTTCGGTTTGTTGATCCCCATGCCAAAGGCGATCGTAGCGCATACCACCTTGGTTTCGTCGCGCAGGAACGATTCCTGATTTCCGGCACGGGTCTCCGGTGTCAGTCCCGCGTGATAAGGCAGCGCGGAAATCCCGTCGTTGCGCAACTTCTCCGCCAACTGCTCCACCGTCCGCCGCGCCTGACAGTAAATGATCCCACTCTCCCCGTCCCGTTTGCGGATGAACGAGACAATCTGCTGATGCGCTTTGGCCTTGCCGGAAACGCGGTACTTCAGATTGGGGCGATTGAAACTCGCCACAAAGGCGTCCGCGTCCCGCAACTTTAGTTGGCGAACAATGTCCGCCCGCACCCGTTCCGTGGCAGTCGCGGTCAAGGCCATGAACGGAACCTGTCGGAAACCGTCCCGCAGCGACGCCAGCTGACGATACTCCGGCCGAAAGTCATGCCCCCATTCGCTGATGCAATGCGCCTCATCGATCGCGAACATGGAAACGTTCCAACTCTTCAGATCCTCCAGAAAACCACTGAGCATCAACCGTTCAGGCGCCACGTAGAGCAACTTGAATTCCCCCTGGTGCAAACCGCGTAGTCGCGGACGACTCTCGCCCTGGGCGAGCGAAGAATTAAGAAAGGTGGCCGGAACGCCCGCAGACTGCATCGCGTCCACCTGATCCTTCATCAACGCAATCAATGGCGAAATGACGACCGTCAGGCCATCACGCAACAAGGCCGGCAATTGGAAACACAGCGACTTACCGCCCCCTGTTGGCAGCAAGGCGAAGACATCCTTGCCCGCCAGCGAGTCCCGAATGATCTGCTCCTGCAGCGGCCTAAACGATTCGAAGCCGAAGTATTTCTTCAGCGCTTCATGCAATTGGGCTTCATCAACCTCCACGCGCGAGTTGTAGCTAACGTGTTCTGGATTTCAACCTTTGCCCGTCATTTTGAAGCCATGCGTCGGGTGATGTATTGACGCACGACCGGAATCTTGGTCTTGGTCAACAGCTTGATGGCGTTACTGCGATTGGCGCCGACGACCGGCTCGGCCGCGTACCAATACATGAGCGGGAGGTTGTGGTCCTTCGCATCATCCGCCCGTGCAAGCAGACCTTCGAGAATCGGCAGACGCTTGCCGACCTCGATGCGTTGCAATGCGCTCGCCAGATAGAGACGAACGTGAGCCGACTTCTCAGCCTTTGCCATTTCGGCAAGGCGGCTGATTACTGCCAACGACGGAGTGCCTCTTTCGCACAGCAGCTGAATCATCCAGGCCCGGATGTATTCGCTGTCATTCTTGAGCAGTTTCAAGGCATCCGCCTCGTCCACGCCGCCGGTCATGTGCAACGCCCACAGCAGTCGCAGTCGACCGGGCACGGTTGAGAACATCTTGTATTTGGACGCCTTGCCGGTAAGCCCGAGATTCTCACGCAAAGCGGCACGGGTCATTGAATCGAGTTTCTTGGCCGCAAAACGTTCCTGCAGAATCCGGCGGGCATGACGCGCCGGGGTCTCGGCCGAGCCCGACATCAGACTGATCAATTGCGCATCCGATCTGGCCGCGTAGTCGACGGGAGTCCACTTCTCATTGTTGTAGACCACTTTGTAGATGCGGCCGTTGGATCGGTCGTGCACGCCCTCCTCGCGACGGTGGCATTGATTCGCGTCGTACCAATCAATGATGTAGACGGAGCCGTTCTGGTCCGTGCGGAAGTTGAGCGCCTGCGACCAGCGGTCGTTGAAATTCAGGAAGTCCGGGGCATGTTTCCCGATGTAGCCGGAGCCGACACGATGCAACACATCCACATTGATGCGTTGTCCGTGAATGTTCCCGATGAACACCTTGTTTCCGCGATAGGCTTCCGGCCAGCTGTCTCCCTGATAGATCATCAGTCCCGCGTGGGCGTGACCACCACCGACGGAATCCGACTTGTTGTTCCCGACATGCGGCCGACTGCCGAGGTAATGAAGATGGTCCCCATGCGTCTTGATGTCATCGTAGACATACGAATGCAGCGGCTGTCTCGGCCGGGTGACGGCGAAATTCTGCTTCCAGTAATCCGGTGCCACACGCGCGATCTCCGCATGCGTCGCGGCGTAATGCTGACCGCCCTGCCGTTGATACTTCGCACCCTGAATGATGTGCCAGAAATGCGGAATCACGCAGGCTTCGATGAATGCGTGCCCAAACATGTTGAAGTCGATACCCCATGGATTGCTTGTTCCTTCGGCAAACACCTCAAACGCCTTCGTGATCGGATGCAGGCGAAACACACCGGCATTGATGAACTGTCGCTTGGAATCCGGTTGATCCGGTCGCTTTACGTGTGAGTGCGTAAACACACCGTGGCAGCCGTACAGCCAGCCGTCCGGTCCCCAGCGAAAACTGTTCAATGTTTCGTGAGTATCCTGCCAGGCCCAGCCTTCAAGAATCACCTGTGGCTTGCCGGCCGGTTTCGGCGCCTCACCGTCTTTCACCGGAATAAAATAGAGATATGGCGCCGCCCCGACCCAAAGTCCGCCAAAGCCATATTCGATACCGGAAACCAGATTCAGCTTCTCCATGAAGACCGTGCGACGATCATGCTTGCCGTCACCGTCGGTATCCTCGAAGCAGATGATGCGATCCTTTCCCTTGCCTTCCGGCTGGCGGAACGGATAACCGTAAGCCTCGGCGATCCACATCCGACCGCGATCATCCAGACACATGGCGATCGGTTGTTTCACGTCGGGTTCAGCGGCAAAGACCTTGGCCGAGAAACCCTTGGGCATGGTCATCACCTTGACTGCTTCGGCGGGACTAAGTCCGGCGTGAGCGACCTCGTCCACCTTCAACTTGGCATCCGCAGGATTGACCGGCCGAGCTGCGCGTTTGGGAGCCCCGGGGAATTTCGGTCGTTCCGCATAAAACCGAAAATCGTCAAAGTTCACGTGCCCCCACCCGCCGGAGTAGTCATCGACGACACGAATAAACATCTCCTTACCAGCGTGTGCGCGCAGATCGACAATCTCGACCGACATCGCTTCATTGTTTCGCCCGCTTGCCCGGAAGAAAACCTTCTTGCTGTCCGTCCTTACAAGTTCCACGCGGGTCGATTCACGGCTACCTCCTCCGACCCGGAAAGCGGCATAGGGATGCGTGACCTGGAACTTCGCTGAAGTGAGCGCCCCCTTTCGCGCGTCTTCAAAGAACTCGTAGCCACCCAACCAATATTCTCCCTGATAGAGCGAATAGCGCCCTTTTCCATACTTTCGCTTCTGGTTGATGTTCCCCTTGT
>JAYPXF010000157.1:10804-16294 GCA_038154405.1 Verrucomicrobiales bacterium
AACTCCGCCCTTGGCCGTGGGCGTCGGCGGGGGCACGAATTTGCCCGATGAGCTCGGAGAGCCGGTGCGGGTGACAATTTGTTTCGCTGACAGATCCTGATCCCAAAAGTCTGGTTGTTTCACCTTCGGCGCAACCGCGTCCTTCGACGTCTGCAGCAACACGAAAGTCCCCTTCTTGTTGCCGTTCACCAGATCGGGCCGACCATCGCCATTCACATCAGCCACCCCGATCTGCCGACCGACACCGGAATCATTGTCTACCAGATGGGGAATCCATTCGACCTGTTTGCCGCTGCGCTTCTTTTCAAACCAACAGACGACCGCGGGCTTGTTCGGTTCCGGATCCTTGGTCGGACCGTGCGCCCAGAACGTCTTGCCGGTCACAATGTCCTTCTGACCGTCGCCGTTCATATCCACGTATTCAACGGCGTGCAATTGGGAGAAGTAGACCCCGTAACGATTCTCTTTCTCGCTCTTGTTCATGAACACGTGAGTCTTGAAGGAGATTTCGTTTCCCTTCTTCACCTGTTCATACCAGGCAAGACCGTAACCGTGTGCGGCCAATGCCGTGATCACATCATTGAGTCCATCACCATTCACATCATCCACATACATTTGCGCACCACCGCCGGGAGAGAACATGGCCGTGTGCAACTTCCAGGGCATCTTGCCGTCCCATGATGCCGGTTGCTCGAACCAACCATGCTTGAACAAGATATCCGAGCGGCCATCGCCATTCACATCACCGATGCCCAGTCCATGGGTGAAGCGCCCCCAATTGCCACCTTTGGTGATCGGTTTGAACAGCCACTTCTTCGTCGGATCACTCCAATCCGGTCCGGCGAAACCGAATTGCCCACCGTTGTTGGAAATGATTTCCGGTTTTCCATCGCCATCAACGTCCGCCAAGGTCGGCGACTCGTTGTCCACCTTGTCGAATACCTGATGCCGCTCCCAATGACCGGCGGCATTGTGGTTGTTCACATAAAGGTATGCCGGCGTGCCGGGCAGACCGTAGGTCAGCACGTCATTCCAGCCGTCACCGGTGAAGTCGTAGGCGAAGGTGAAGAAGTTGTCGCCCGAGTAGGAATTGCGATTACCGAACGCACCGGGATAACCCGGATACTCGATCTCCTTGCCGTCCTTCCCCTTCGTCTTGAAGGTCATCTTGGGCTCGTAGATCTCGTGGCGCTTTTCAAACGCCGGACCTTCCCACCAATACGGACCGGAGATGGCGTCGCGTTTGCCGTCGTTGTTCAGGTCGCCAAAGTTGGCGCCTTCACTCCAGTAATACTTCTCGAGTTGCTTCTTCTGAAACTGTTTGGCGGCAAACGAATCAACTGCAGCAACTCCCAGCAACGACAATGCGAGCATGGCGCGAACGTGGGCGGAATTCATGCGGCGTTTGTGGCAGCAGTCCCATGCGTGGTCAAGCCGTCCCGCATCGAAGGAACCGCTCCGTCGATTCCGCCGCGGCGACCGCATTCCCGATGACTCGACCCGGTATCGACAGTGCGATGCCCTCCCGACTCTGTCCTGGACAGCACCGGGATGGATCAAAGACCCGCCGCATGGAATAGACCTAGCCGCGCAGACCTTGACTTTTTCACTTGAAAAACCGGGACAAAGCAATTTCTCTCCCCGCCCGGCTTGCGGGATCTTCGGGTCGCCCGCACGAGTCTTCCGACCGGATTCGCTCGCCATTCCGCGATTCATCCGCACCGGCTTTTTGTCGACCTGACATGCAAATGAAGAAGAAAAAGAAAATTACGCGCTCGTCCAACATCCTGCGCCTGGGCCTTCCGAAAGGCAGCCTGCAGGACGCGGCGATCGAAAAAATGGCCAAAGCCGGATACAAGATCCGTGTCAGCAGCCGCTCATATGTCCCCTATGTCGACGATGAGGAATTGGAGATCCGCCTCATCCGCGCCCAGGAGATCAGCCGCTACGTCGAGCAGGGCTACCTCGACGCGGGCATCACCGGGCATGACTGGATAGTCGAGAACGGTTCCAAGATCATCGAGATCGGTGAATTCCTTTTTGCCAAGGCCACCCGCCGACCGACCCGCTGGGTGCTGTGCGTCCCGGAAGAGTCCAAGGTCAAATCCGTCAAGGATCTGCAGGGCAAGCGGATTGCCACCGAGGTGGTGAACCTCACCAAGAAGTATCTCCGCAAGCATGGAGTGAAGGCCGAAGTCGAGTTTTCTTGGGGCGCCACCGAGGTAAAAGCCCGCGAATTGGTCGACGCAATCGTTGAAGTCACCGAAACCGGCAATTCTCTGCGCGCCAACAAACTGCGTATCGTGGATGAACTGCTCAGTTCCACCCCCCGCATGATCGCCAACAAAGAAGCGTGGAACGACGACTGGAAGCGCCAGAAGATCGAGACCGTATCCATGCTGCTCCGTGGCGCGTTGGAAGCCGAGGCCAAGGTCGGTCTCAAGATGAACATTGAGCGCGGCAACCTGGATCACCTGCTTCGCACCCTGCCGGCACTCAAGAATCCGACCATCTCCGAACTGGCCCTCGATGGCTGGGTCGCCGTGGAGACGATCATCGACGAGCATGTGGTCCGCGAAATCATTCCCCTGCTCAAGAATGCGGGGGCGGAAGATATTATCGAATATCCATTGAACAAAGTGGTTTATTAGTTAATATCCGCGCCCTTTCCCGCCGCTGAGGGCGAGAAATCACAGTTTAAAACAACCGTTACAGATAAGATGGGATCACTGAAAAAACGTCTTAAATCGAAGATCAAAAAGCACAAGCGCCGCAAGAAACTGCGCGCCAACCGCCACAAGAAGCGGACTTGGCAGAAGTAATTGAGTGATCGGCAATCAGTATCCAGCAATTGGTCGGACGGCCCGAATTGTTGATCACTGACCGACCGAGAACTGATTACCGCCCCTGACTTCCCTATTTACCTTTGCACGGCACGGCTACATCCTTTGGAGCCGTGCCGTGTATTTTTAGCGATATGAAATTTTTTCGCAGACTGATCGTGCTATCAACGCTGCTGGCTGGCTTCGACCCCTGCCCGTCGCCGGCTGATGCCGCCACCGACGATCAACCGTCGGAAGAACAAGAGGCTGCCGAGAAGGCCTTCAACGATCGCGTCGAAGCCTTGGCCCGCTTTGCCACGGGCATTTCCAAGGAACTCAACAAGAAATCCGATGAAGCGCTGGAAGAGTTCTTCAAATCCGTCAAAGCCGACCCGTCCAACGAGCGTCTCGTGCTGGATGTAGCGCGGCGCCTGCTCCGCAAGCAGAAGATCGACGAGGCCAT
Organism: Verrucomicrobiales bacterium; assembly: GCA_038154405.1. Lineage (GTDB taxonomy): Bacteria > Verrucomicrobiota > Verrucomicrobiia > Limisphaerales > JAYPXF01. The sequence goes on from JAYPXF010000157.1 coordinate 14,090, forward strand.
CGAGATAATGGATTCCGTGCGTTCGAAGAAGGATTCGTCCGCCATTCTGGACGCGGTCCTGGGTGCTGCACATCACCAGAACAAGAATGCGATTCAGGCCATCGCGGTCACCGAATCAGCCATCCGCAAGGATCCCAAGATCCTGCTCGCCCATCGCACCCTTTTCCAAGTCTTCAATTCCCAGAAGAAGCGCACCGAAGCGTTGGATGTGCTCAAGCGGGCCGCGAAAGTTGAAGGCGTCCCCCTCCTGTTCACCGTGGATCTCGCGCAACTGTTGATGGAACATCTGCGCATACATCCCGACTTGCGGCAAACCGAGCGACCATTGCTCATCCAACTGTTGGATCGCGCCCGGAAAAGCCGGGGCAGTCGGAACAATTTCCTCCTGCTCGACCGCCTGGCCGACATGTATTCCTTCATTGGCGAACGGGACACATCGGAAGATCTCCTGATGCGCCTGGCCGAACGCTACCCGGACCAAATGGGATTCCGCCGCCGACTTCTGCAGAATTACCTGGAGAAGAACGACCGCAAGGGCGCGCTCATTCAGATCGAGAAGATCCTGCTGGAGCAACCGACCGATGACCGCATGAACTATCTCCGTGGCGCCTTGGCCGCGGATGACGAGGATTGGACCACGGCCATTGACTACTACAGCAAAGCCATCCGCTTCAACGAGCAGTTCGAACGCGTCTACTACGACCTCGCCTACGTGTACATGTCGCAGGACGAGTTCGACGAGTGTTTCAAGGTTCTTGAGAAAGCACGCAAACGCTTCAAGCAGAACTACCAGTTGGAGTATTACACCGCCCTCGCCTACAACCGGAAGGAAGATTACGCCAATTCGGTCAAGCACTACACCGCCGCCGAACTTGTTGCCAAGCAGGACGAACCCAGTCGCCTGACCCATCTGTTTTACTTCCAGATGGGCGCAGCCTACGAGCGTAACAAGGATTATGCCCGTGCCACCCAGGTCTTTCAGAAAGTACTGAAAATGCAGCCGGGTTTTCCCGATGCGCTGAACTACCTCGGCTACATGTGGGCGGAGCGCGGGGAGAAACTGGATGAAGCCAAGACCATGATTGAGAAAGCCGTCGCAACCGAACCCGACAACGCCGCGTTCCTGGACAGTCTCGGATGGGTGCTCTACATGATGGGCAAGGCACATGAGTCGATTCCCTGGTTGGAACGCGCCGTGGAACTTACCGACGAGAAAAAGGAAACGGACCCGACGCTGTTCGACCACCTGGCCGACGCTTATTTCCACACCAAGAACTATCGCAAGGCTCTTGCCTATTACCAGAAGGCCGTAAAGATCAAGGCCAAGCCGGAGATCGTGGAAAAACTCGAAAAGACGAAGAAGCTCCTGCGCTGAGCGCGACTTCCACATGCCCCGTCGATTCAGCAAACACTATTCCCGAGACGAAGCCCGCGAACTGCTGCCACAGGTCCGGCAGTGGGTGAACCGCCTCAATCAACTCCGCAGCAAGATCAAGCTCTACGATCAGCAGAGCGGCCCGATGCTCGATGCGGGCGACGATCTCGGCGGCAATCGGGTGAACGAGTGGATTGTCGACACCGCCGAATTCAAGAAGCTGATGCACGAGTTCGAGTCACGCGAGATCCAGGTGAAGGACATCGAACGGGGATTGATAGATTTCCCCACCATGATCGGCGACAAGGAAGCTTTCCTCTGTTGGGAACAGGACGAGGACGACATCACCCACTGGCACGACCTCGAAAGCGGCTACTCCGACCGGGAACAGCTTTAGCGATTACGCCAGCATCCCCTGCACCGGTTCGCCATGCACGTCGGTCAATCGCATGTCGCGACCGCTGAACCGATAGGTCAGTTTCTCGTGATCGACGCCCAGCAAGTGCAGAATGGTCGCGTGCAGATCGAACATCTCCACCTTGTTCTCCACGGCATGATATCCGTATTCGTCCGTCGCCCCGTATACCGCCCCCCCTTGATGCCACCACCGGCAAGCCAGACGGGGAAGCCAAACTGGTTGTGATCCCGACCATTGGTCCCTTGGGCGAACGGCGTGCGGCCGAATTCCCCCGCCCACAGAACAAGCGTCTCGTCGAGCATGCCCCGGGTCTTCAGATCGGTCAGCAAGGCACTGATCGGCTGGTCCACCGCACGGGCGTTGTTGTCATGGCCGCTCTTCAGGTTTCCGTGCTGATCCCAACGATCTTCAC
>JAYPXF010000158.1:0-12427 GCA_038154405.1 Verrucomicrobiales bacterium
TGATCATCCGCCAACCGCTTTTCCGCCTCGGTGTCATTTTTTATGAGGCAACAGGTGGCTCCGAAGGAAACCGTGTTCTTCTTGAAGTCGGGCAGGGAACTAGCCGCGAGGTTGCCGGCGATGATTTCCTGCCACTGGGTGTGGGCGTTCATCGCCGCGGCGGCTTGGTAAAGACTGACGTTCATGTACGGTGCTGTTCAGCACACGGTGTGCTAACGGGTAAACCCTTTGTTTTGAACGGGTTTTTCGGGGATTTGGCCGTTTCAGGTGAGTTCGATCCGGGCAAGAAAGAACCCGGTAGGGTGTAAATTGCCGGGTGAGAAGGGAAGGGATTCATGGTTGGTGAAACGCGTCTATTGATTTTGGGCCTGCGCGGGTTGGCTGAATCCGGGGGGATTTCCGGATACCCCGATTTAGGCAACCGAACGGTCAAATCCGAGGGTAGGTGAAATGGTGTAGCATATGTCATGTTCCTGATTGTTGGTGGTGGTGGGTTGCAGCAGTCGTAGGTTGTTTGAAATCATTCCGACATGCTCCTTCGAATAATTGTTTTCGCGTGCGGCATCGTGGTCGCCACGGCAGTGGATAGGCCGAACATTCTCCTGATTCTCTCCGACGATCACAGCGTGCCGCATGTCGGGTGTTACGGTGGTGAGAACATCAAGCGTTTCGACATCACGCCGAACCTCGACCGTTTCGCGGCGCAGGGGATGCGTTTTGACCGTGCCTACACGGCGGCACCGCAATGCGCGCCTTCGCGGATTTCGATTTTCGCCGGACGCTCACCGGTGGGATTGGGAGTGACCCGATTCGCTCAGCCGCCGCGGGGAGAAGTTCGATTCTTCACTGACGTTTTGCGCGAAAACGGCTATTGGGTCGGACTGGATGGCCGTCATCAGCATCTCGACGGACGGGCGCGAGAAGCCGCCCATATCGATGAAGTGCTGAGGGTTGAAGGGAAGCAGCGACTCCATCTACGTTTCGATCACTTCGTGCGTCGTGCCAGTACCAAGGGGGTGGGATTGAAAGCCGTTCCCAAGCGGGTGTCGGCCGTCATGGATACCATTCCAAAAGGTAAACCGTTCTTCCTCTATTTCGGCTTCAATCAACCGCATCGGAGATTCGGCAAGGAACACGAAGGCATCGATCCGGCGAAATTGACGATCCCGCCCGATTGGCCGGACCTGCCGGAAGTGCGGGTCGACTACGCCCGGTTTCTCGACGATGTGCGCGAACTCGATCAAGGCTTTGGCGCAATCATGAAGGTGCTGGAGAAGCGCGACTTGGTGGAGAACACCATTGTCGTGTTCATGGGCGACAATGGCGAAGCCCTTTTTCGGGGCAAAGGCACGCTGCATGATCGGGGCACGCATGTTCCCCTGATCGTGCGTTGGCCGAAGCGGATCAGTCCCGGGACGGTCAGCGATCGGTTGGTTTGTGGCACGGATCTCGCACCCACCTTTCTGATGGCCGCCGGATTGAAGGCGCAGAAGGAAATGACGGGGCAGAGTTTCCTTTCTGAATTCCAAGGGCTGGGTGGTCGCCGTCGTGCGTATCAGTTTGCCGAACGCGGTTGGCATTGGGGCCCGATCACCCGGACCGACGGGCTTGATTTATCACGGTCGGTGACTTCGCAGCGCCACCGTTACATCTTCAATGCCCTTCCAGGGCGCAGTTACACGCCGGTCGACATGCCGGGCAAGGACGCGTGGGTGGCGGTACAGCAGGCGCATGAAGAAGGCAGGCTATCCGGGCTGCACGAACGGCTCTACTTTCAGAAGCCCCGTCCGATGATCGAGCTGTACGACCTGCAGAACGATCCTTACGAAACCAACAACCTCGCCGGAGTTGAATCGGTGAAGGCGATCGAGACCGAACTGCGGGAACAGTTGGAGGCATGGATGATTCGCGAACACGACTTCCTGCCGCTGCCTTCGCACGCACTGCAGAACGAAAAGAAGAAGTAATCAGTGATTGCGGACGAACTGATCACCGCCTTCAATGGCCGGATGATTCGCTGTCCCTTCGGCCTGTTGTTACTGGGCGTTTCGTGTTTGCTTTCGGCGTCGGCCCAAGAACCACCTCCAACCATCAAACCCTATTTCGCACCACCAAAGGAATCTGTCGGTGAGTTTGGCAAATACCGTTCGATGCTGCGGTTTGATGATGGGAGTGAGGTCAAGAGCGCGGCTGACTGGCAGCGGAGACGGGGAGAGATACGCAAACGTTGGACGGATCAATTGGGCGAATGGCCGGCGTTCGTGAAAGACCATCGCTTGGAGGTGATTGAATCCAAGCGTCGTGAAAACTTCGTGCAGAAGAAGATCCGCTTTCTCTGGACGCCGAATGAGGTGACGACTGGATATCTTCTTGTTCCCGACGGCAAAGGCAAACGTCCGGCAGTCATCACCGTCTATTACGAACCGGAGACAGCAATTGGCGAAGGCAAGGAACTGCGCGACTTCGCGTTGCAATTGGCGCGCCGCGGGTTTGTGGCACTTTCGCTGGGAACGACTGAGACGACCAGGAATCGCACCTACGCCGTGTATTGGCCGGATCGCCAGGAGGCCAAGGTGCAACCGCTCTCCATGCTCGGCTGTGCCGCTGCAAATGCCTGGCATCTGCTCGCGAAGCAACCTGAAGTGGACGCGGATCGCATCGGTATAGTCGGTCATTCCTACGGCGGGAAGTGGTCGATGTTTGCTTCCTGTCTGTTTGACAAATTCGCCTGTGCTGTCTGGTCGGATCCTGGGATCGTCTTCGACACACGACCCAGCGTGAACTACTGGGAGCCTTGGTATCTGGGCTACGAATCACCGCCTTGGCGCAAGCGCGGCATCATCACGGACAAGAACCCTGCTTCCGGTCCGTATCCACAGTTGTTGAAGGAGGGGTTCGATCTGCATGAACTTCATGCCTTGATGGCTCCGCGTCCGTTTCTGGTCTCGGGAGGGAGCGAGGATCCACCGCATCGCTGGCATGCCCTCAACCGGACCATCGAAGTGAACAATCTGTTGGGCTTGAAGAATCGGGTGGCCATGACCAACCGCCCAAAGCATTCACCCAACAAGGAGTCCAACGAGGTTATCTACCAGTTCTTTGTGCACTTTCTGACGCCTTGACGAAGATGTGACCGCGCGATCCGGTCGGGACGCTGTTGCAGCTTGTCCATACCGGATACGGTGTATGAGGATCGAAAAAAAAAGGCCGGACGCAAGTCCGGCCTTTTCGCAATTCTGGATGACCCGGTTCAGGCCTTCTTCTTGGGCGCGATCTTGGCGCGGTATTCTTCCTTCGAGAAGATTCCCGGCATCGGCTTCGGATAGCGGCCGTCCGGATCGAGCTGCAGGGGCGACGGGCCGTCGAGCGTAAGCTTGTCGGCATTGGGGGACATGAAGAAGTTGTTGTCCTTGTAGTCGTCCCACTTGACCTTTTTGCCGGTGTGGGCGGCGAAACGGCCCATGGAGGTGACCATCGACGCACGCACGCCGCGATCGACTTCGTTGTAGGGCTCGTCGTTGCGGATGGCGTTGATGAGGTCTTCCCATTCCAAGTCGTAGGGATTGGCTTCCGGTTGCGGATAGGCCCAGGCGATGTTGTTGGCGCGTTCGTTCTTGGAAACGTGGTGGTCCTTGAAGATGCGTACCTTGCCGGGAGTGTGGGAGGCCATGGAGACGATGCCGGAACCTTTCGTGCCGTGCACGTAGCTGGCGAAATCATTCGAGCAGCCCATCATGTTGCGGCCGTCGAAGAACATCTTGGTGCCGTCCGGATAGGTGTATTCGACGGAGTAGCTGTCGAAGTTCTGGTCGGCCCATTCCTTGCCGTCCTTGATGTCCGTCTTGTAGTGGCGACCACCGGTGGCGTGCGCTTCGACGGGCCAGTCATTCTTCATCCAGGAACACTCGTCGATCTGGTGGATGTTGTAATCGCTGAAGGCACCACCACTCAGCCACAGGAAGCTGTGGAATCGCTTGATCTGGTAGAGCGTTTCGGACCAGTCCTGATAAGATTTCTCGTCCTTCTGGTACTTGGAGCTGAAGGAGGCGATCTTGCCGGCCATGCGGTAGGCGCGCATCATGGTGATCTCACCGATCTGACCGTCCTGGATGCGATTCCAAAGCTCGCGGCGACCGCGGCAGTGACGGACCATGAGGCCGACGCCGACCTTGAGGTTCTTCTTCTTGGCCTGCTTGTTCAGTTCAAGGATTTCACGGCCGGAAGGAGCGTCAGGACAAACCGGCTTTTCCATGAAGACGTGCACACCCTTTTCAATCGCGTATTTGAAGTGTACGCGACGAAAGGCGCAGGGGGTGGTGAAGATGGCGACACCGTTCTTGCCAACGGAATCGATGACGTTCTTGAAGCCGTCAAAGCCGACGAAACGACGCTCGGGCGGACAGTCCATCTTCTCCTTGTACTTCCGTTCCAGCGTGCGGTAGCGGTTGTCGATGTGGCTCTGAAACACGTCCGCCATGCCGACCAGTTTGATCGGGCCAAAGGCGGCGGAAAGACGAAGGGCATTCTGCACGGCGCCGGTGCCGCGGCCGCCACAACCGATCAGGCCGATCTTGATGGTGTCATCGCTGGCAGCATGCACGTTGGGCAGCTTCACGCCGGTCAAGGCGCCGGCGGCGGTAATCGCACCGGTGGTCTTGAGGAAGCCACGACGCGATTCTGAGGGAACTTTGGGGTCGTTCATGGGCGGTATGTATTTCGCGAATCCGACGGTGTGTCAACGACCGAGATTCGGACGATTCAACAACTCATACGACAATTCTGGTAACGGTCTTTTCTGAACAAATCACAACTTTACACCAGGCGGGCCGATTGCAGACTGTTCTCCCATGCGGCGTTACGAGCTGATCCTCAAGGCCTGCTCTCGAAGACTGGAGAAGAAACGTTGTTGGGCGTGGATTCCCGGAGTGTTGGGAGGTTACCGACGGCGCACACCGGAATGGGCGAAGGCCGACGATCTGCGCCGCAGTTTCGAGGCGCTCGGAGATCTGGTCCGGCGAGGGCGAATCGTCTGGGGATGTGTCGTGCAGGCGAACACCGAGCTGTTCAAGCCAGGTCCCACCATTTGGCCGGGGGAGGTGGTGTTTTCTGTCGGAGATAAGCAGGATATGGATTTTCTCAAGAAACTTGGGAAGGCGCTTTTTTTCTTTGCGCGCAACGCAGCCTGCTGATCCGCAAGCACGGGCGATTGCCGATCGGCAAGAGCCGGGCGTTCGGGATGCCGGTGCCGAAGGCGGTTGATCCCGACGGGAGTCATCGGGTCAGCACGCTCATGGTGTATCGCCAACATCTGCCCGATGCGAAACTCTCGCGTGACCTGTTCCCGCTGCTGGTTCTGGAGCAGGAAGATTGTGTGGCGATGATTCTGCCGTGTGAGTTCTGGCCGTTGCCATTGCTCCAGGAATGGGGAATGCCGGAGTAGAAGCTCACGATGGGGCTGTTGTTTGGCTACAAGCTGGTCGCGCTCTTCTATCTGGGGTTTGGCATGTTTCTCGGTGGTCTGATCCACCTGACCGCCGACGGCAAACTGGTGGAGTATGTGAAGGAACATCCGATCGGCACGGCGATGATCGTTCTGTCCAACGTCATAGGACTGAAGTGCCTGAAGGCCCTGAAGTTCAAGGCAGATGATCTGCCGGAATTGCTCCCGGAACATATGAAGCAGATCAAATGGTATCAACTCGGAGGGCTGCCGATCACTGACCGGGTGGCGTTCTTGCTCTGGTTTGTCGCCCACGTGATCGGACTCGTGCTCGGGATTGTGTTTGGGATGTGAGTGTGCTGACAGTGCGGGCCGTCAGTGATTGCAGATCGTATGTTGAATCGGTGAATGACCGGCAGTCGTTCCATTTGCCGTGGCTGCTGGCGTGATAAAGATTGCGCGTTGCAATCGCCGCTCGCTCTCTGCTCACGTTGGTTGCGGTTCGCGAACATAGCATTTGACGACCGCCTCGTTTACACCCTTACCCGGCATACCTGCCACTCGGTGTCCAACTGCAAGAATGACGCATACCACGTGGGTAAATGATCTCCCTGAACCGCGTAGACCATCACACTTTCCCGCTGGTTTGAGTAGGTCTCCGAGGAGAACCAGACGAAGACGCCGGAGTCCGAGTATTGGGTGACTCTTCTTTGAAGATTGTGCGCCGAGTGTTCTCGGTATCGTCGATGTATATGGCGTTTTCGGGGCGCTTCGATCTTTCTGAAGTAATGTTGGCGGCGAATGCTTCCTTGCGAACGGTTCTTATGCTCTTGAGAACACGATCAATCGTTTCGTCGTGCGCGAAGACTGCCGGTGAAAACATGACGCCCTGATCGACGGCATATTGGTAATCCCCTTCTGAGATCTTGCGCTCTTCAGCGCGTGTCCATCTTGTGCCGGTCCAATACTTCCTGAAGAGGATCTCTACCGCCTTGGTGTCGGGCTTATCGTTCACGGATGACAAGCAATCGTGGCAAGCCGACCAGGCAAGCCCAAATCAGATCTCATTCAACCACTTCGACTTTCACCTCATCGATGAAGCCCTTGCCCTGGCCGCCATCCATCCAGATCCAGACGGTCATTTCCTTTGCGGCGGCGGGGGGATCGATGGTGAGGAGGAATTCCTGCCAAGAGTTGGAGGTGATCTCTTTGGAAATGCCATCCGGTAGTTCATCACCGGCGGCGTCGTAGTAGGTGACACCGAATCCGAGCCAACCGGAACCGGACTCATGATATCCGAACGCGCGGACGCGATAGTTCTTGCTCGCGTCGATATCCAGGAGCTGATCGACGCCGCCGCCGGCATTGGGGATTTGCAAGGCTCGGGTGCCAGCGTGTTGGTTGCCGGTGGTGATGCTGGTGATCTGCGGCGTGGCACCGGATTCGTTCCAGTCGGCCTTCTGGTTTTCGAAGCCGCCGTTCTTGATGAGATTGTTTCCGCTGTCAGTGGGAGGGGGAGGAGGTGGTGCGGGTTGCGTGCCCTTGAGACGGAAGTCGTCAAACTCGGCCGCGCCATTGCCTGCTGACTTGAGCGCCCAGAGTTCCGCGTGCTTCGCGTTGGCTGGAACGATCACGGGATCGGTCTGCCAGGTCTGCCATTGGTTCCCGGAGATGGGTCGGCTCACGACGGTATCGGCGATCTCGTTGTAGCCTTGGTCAAAGAATGTCAGGCCGGCTTCCCCGTTGCCGCCAATTTCCGTCCCGGAGCGAACTTTGAACCGCGCCTTGAATTCCAGACGGTAGGTCTGCCCGGTGGACCACGCATTGGAGGGAATTTCGAAATAGCCGACGCTGGTGTTTTCCCCGTTGGCCTGTATCTGGAGATACCGCTGCCCTTCGGCGGCCTGAACGGAGTTGTCGATGACCACTGCGTTGCCATCCGCTCCCCACGCCGGTTGGTCGTTTTCGAATCCATGCTGATAGGCGTCTCCCGCGCTCGGCGGGTTGTAGAGCACGGTCAATATCGATGACGCCTGGTTGCCTTGTCCTCCGGCATTCTGGACCTTGCCGGCCGGGAGCATTAGCGAAACCGGACTGCCGAGCGGATCCACCTGCAATGAGTATTGGCTGCCACTACCGCTCAGGGCGACGGATTCCCCGTTGTTGATGGTGAAATCAAGTCCGCTGAGGCCACTCACGTTTTCGTTGAACGTCACGCTGACATCAAAAACACCACTCACAGTTGAGGCTGGCGTGGTCAAGGTGACCGTCGTACCGGGCGGAGTGGTTGACGTGTCGATCCAGCGGAAGACGTCGAAGTCGCCGAATCCGGAGTCCGGTCCTTTGAGCGCCCAGAATTCCAGGTGCGCGGCGTTGGACGGAGCGGTCAGCGGACCGACGGTGTATTTGGTCCAGACGTTGTCGACGACCACGGCGCTCGGAGCGTGATTCGCGATTTCGTTGTAGTTTGCATCGAAGAAGGTGAAACCTGCTTCCGCCGCACCGGCTGCGCCGGATGAAACACGACCGTAGAATTCGAGGATGTAGGTTCCGCCGACTTGCCAGTTGGCGTTGGCCACATTGAAGTATCTGACCACCGTGGCGGACGCGGCAGCGGGAATGCGCAGGAAGTAATCACCGTCCTGCGCCTGTGTCGTATCCTGGATCAACTGCGACGCGCCATCAGATCCCCAGTTGGATTGGCCTGGTTCAAATCCGTGGCTGAGGATGACGTTCTGACCGCCGGGGGCAGGTCGAACCACCCAGGAGAAGGATTGTGAATCCGTGCCGCCGCGACCGTCCGCCACCGTCACGTTCACCTGATATGTCAGGGCGACCGTCGGTGTGCCGCTGATGAGTCCGGTGACCGGATTCAAATTCACCCCGGCCGGCAATCCCGTGGCGGCATAGGTCAGCGAATCATTGTTGGAACCGGTCGCGCTTAGTTGCAGGGAAACGGCGGTGTTGGCCGTTCCGAATTGATCGGCAATGGTTGCGAGAACGGGCGGTGAGTTAGGATCCACGCCGGGTTCAAGGCCGTCGATCTGCAACAGGTAGGCGACGAGTTGATCCATCTCCGTGCCGCTGAGGGAAATGCCGGTGTGCGCGTTTACGGCATCGGCAAGGTTGGCAGAGGATCCGTCGTGCAGATATGGAGCGGTGTTCCAGATTCCCCTGAGGGTGGGCGTATCCAATCCGGTCAAGGGGCCGTTGAGGCGTTGGCCGGTGGTTGATTTGATCGTGCCGACGTCATGCATGGCTCCAATGGCGCTGTCGGTGAAGGCGCCGCCGCCGTGGCAGGACGCACAGTTGAGGGCCTCGAAACGTGCCTTGCCGGCGAGGGCATCCGCCGTGAGTGACTGTCCATTGCGATGGGGGCTGGCATCAAAGGTGGTGAGCGAATTGACGTACGCCGCGAGCGCATCCAAGTCGGCGCTCACACCGGCCTTGGGATCACCTAGTGACTGTGAGCGGGTACCGGTATTGAAATCCGCATCGGTCATCAGACCCAGACCGCCGGAGAGTCCTCGGATCTGGCCTTCAAAGTCATGCACCTCGTCGAAGTTGGCTGACCAATGAGGACGTCCGTGCGCCGGGCCGCCGTGGCCGACCAACGAGATCGTGTTGCGCAAGCCTTCACCGAAGCCGGTGAGATCCCAGGTGCGGCCGTCGTGATCACCGTCGTTGTGACATGACGCGCAGCTGATGTATTGCTCCAGCGCGAGCTTGGTGTCCCGGGCGTCGTAGAAATGTTGTTTGCCCAACAGGATCTGGGGAGCGAGTGATTCGTTCGCGACGGTGGAATAGGTCGCCTGCACCGACGGTGTTGATTTGCCTTCCAACACGACGTCATCGAGTTCGACGACGGAGATGGAACGGGACAGGAAGTTGTGAACGTAGAGTCGGAGACCATTGGGTGAGATGGCCAAGCCCTGAGGCGCACGTTGGACATTGAAACGATGGATCTCGGCGGCTCCGTATGGATCCACGATGACGATCTCGCGACTGGCTTCACCGGCGATGAACAGATAACTGCCGTAGCGACCGAACAAGGCGGTGCTGGGAATGCCGAAGTTGTCGAAGTCGAGTCGAGCCGGGTAGAGCTCAGACTCCGACCCCAGGTCGATTTTGGACGCGATCGAACGCAGTGTGTTGTCGTGATTCAAACCCTGGCCGTTGCGGCCGCTGCCCAGTTCGATGTTGTCCTGCTTCGACGGAACCCAGGCCATGGTGCCGTCTGGGGAAATCGCCGCCGGGCCAAGATAGTTGGGAATGCCACGGGCAGCATCCGATGCGTTCGCGCGATCACTATGGCGGAGCAGGATCGTATTGCTCAGACTGAGCGTCGCGGTGTCCACGACCACCAGTTCACCGCCGGCGCCCGAGACCTGCGGGGCGTAGGTTTGTTCACCCGTAACCGGAGGGCTGATGAATCTTGAAATCAGCACCTTGCCACCATTGGCGGTGATGGAGAAATGCCGTGGGCGATCGCCGACATCGACGTTGCCGGTCTCCGCGCCGGTGGTCGGATTGAGTCTTAGCACGCGACCGGTGGCTTCTAGGGTGACGTAGCAATGACTGCCGTCCGGATCGAATGCGATGCCAGCCGGTTGGGACGAGTTGGGCAGGGCGATCGTGCGACTGACGGTCAAGGTATCGGGGGAGATGACGCTGATGTTGGCGTCGCCCTTGTTGGCGACCCACACTTCGTCATTGGGAGCGATCGCGAGACTGCGGGGCGTGGTCCCCACCGCAACTTCCGCGAGCTTCGCATGCGTGACCGTGTCGAAGACGCTGACGGTGTTGTTGTCCGGATTCACATTCCACACGCGGTCGTTCCCATCGCGATTCTCGTAGACGATGGTCATGCTGCTTACGGGACGACTGGCACTCAAGGGACCATGGACGGCCTGGTTGAAGGTGGTTGTCTTGGTCGTTCCGGTGTCATCCGTCGCACTGAGCGTTACAATGTAGCGACCGGGGGCGGCGAAGGTGTGGCTGATTGTCGGGGTGTTGTGATTGCCGCTGGTCGCCGAACCGTCGCCAAAGTTCCAGCTGTAGAGTGGGTTCGCGCCGCCGGTTGAGACCGCCGTGTAAGAAACCGTCGCGCTGGCGGCGATGGGCGGCGAGGAAATGGGTTGGAGGGACAACGGTGGGTTTACAGTCCACAGAAAGGTCTCCGAGTCCGTATCTTCGCCGTCGCTCACAGTCACCGTAGTCGAGTATTCCCCTGCGGTTGTGGGCGATCCCGTGATTGCTCCGTCGCCACTCGAAATGCTCAACCCGGGTGGCAGGTTGACGGCGGAATGGATGAGGGGATCTCCATCCGGATCGGAGGCGTTAACGCTCAAGGACACCGCTGAGCCGACGACCGAAAGTTGCGCACCGAATGCGGCCAGGACCGGTGCCTGGTTCGCCTGCGTGGGGAAGGTGGTGTACAGCACGTTTTGTGGAATCGTTTCACGTGGGACACCCGCGCCGGCCCAAGATGCCTCCACCACGGATCCACCATCGGATTCAAAGTAGTCGATGCGAATCGGCAACGGCTGCCCGGCGATGAGATTGAAGGTGCCGGAAACTTCCTTGGGTGCGTGGTGCCCCCAGTTGTTCACGACCAATTGGCCGTCGATGTAGAGCATCGACCCGTCATCCGACCGGGTGAAGAAGGTGTAGAGACCGCTGTATTCGGGCATGATCCAACCCGTCCAACGGACGCTAAAATGATCGGTCGGGACCTGTGGGTTGGGTGATCCTTCACCCCATTCGAAATCGATCGTGGCGTCCGTGCGCGTCAGGATCAACGGTCCGAAGTTCTCGCCACTGCGATATTCGCCCGTCAGACCGTCGCCGGGGGGATGCTCGCCACCGAGAATCTGCCAGTTGAAAGTGGCCGTGTCCGTGAGCCCGTTGGGATCGGTCAATGTCACCGTGACATTGTGAAAGCCGAGCGCGGAAATGGTTCCGCTGATCAGGCCGTTGTTCGCGTTGATCGACAGTCCCGCCGGGAGATTCTGTGCCGTCCAGATGAGCGATTCGCCATCGGGATCCGTCCCGGTCGCAACCAGTGAGATATTGTCACCCAGCGAGTTCATCTGATTGCCGGGATTGGCGAGTTCCGGTCGGCCGTCCCGTGCGATACGGATGATTCTCGAAACCGAATGGACGCCCTGGTCATTCAGCGCGAAGAGCATCCAATAACCTGGTGGCAGGATGTTTTGGTTCACATCGGGATAGAGCTCGTAGACGCCGGGTGAAGTTTCGTCAAACGGGACGCTGACGTAACGCTGATCGATGCTGATGCCGTGCGTCACCGCCATCATTTTGATGAGGCTGAATTTCCAAAGCCCCTGGTCGGCATTGACATTGAAGGTCACGCCGTGACGCATCACGTTCGGTGCCGAAGCAATCTCCGGGCGGTCAGCGAGGGAACCGTCCGCGTTGAAAAGACAGGGAGGAGTGTAGATCTGGGAATCCTGGTGATCCGCGGCGCCGCCATGCAGGCCACCACCACCGGCATAGACCCGTCCATCTGGCAGCATCAGCGCGACTGAGTGGTAGTTGCGAGGTACGGACATGGGGGCCACTTCACGCCACAGTCCCGTTTCCGGGTTCCAGATCTCGGGTGTCAACTGAGTGCCGACATCGCTGAACTTGGCGCCCGAATCGTTGCCGCCAATCACCAGCACTTCACCGCTGGGCAGGACGATGGCGTTGGCGAAGCGGCGTCGATGGCTCATGGACGATGTGGGAGTCATGACCGGTTCGGAGCCGTTGATGTCAACGGTGTAGGCCTGATCCACCGTGCTGCCGCCGCCATGGTTCGGTGCTCCACCTGCGATCAGCACCTTGCCGACGTCATACATGGCGATGGAGGCATGCTTGGGGTAATACGTGGAGGGAACGGTTGCGTTCACGGTCTCGACCGCGCCGTCGCCTTCCGGATCCAACCTGTGCCTCCGCTCCGTGGGGCCTACGGGCGCCTGTTTG
>JAYPXF010000158.1:12437-16289 GCA_038154405.1 Verrucomicrobiales bacterium
GTGTAGGGCCACCAATGAGATTCGAATCCGTTGCCGTTGGCTATCGGTGTCCAGTCGACGTTGTTCAGCAATTCCCAACCCATGCCGGACGTCCAACGTTCCACGGCGTTTTGTCCGCCGGAACCGCTGGTCACGACGACGCGCCCGTCGCCCAGAGTGGTCGTCGTGGAATACCAGCGACCAAGTATGGTTTGCTCGGGTTCCAAGCTCCATGAGTTGGCGCCATGATCAAAGGTGCTGACGAGTTTCACCGTGTTGCGTCCGCCGACGACCATCACGCGTCCGTCTTCCAACATGGTCATGCCGCCGCAGAACATGTCGTGCTCCAGGTGGTTCCGCTCCACGATTTCGCCGGTTGCGGGATCGAAAGTGGCGGCGTAGGTGAATTCCACCCAAGAGGGAAACGTGCGGCGGTCGCTGGCGGCGAACGTTACGATTCGCCCGTCGGGAAGATTCGCGGCGGACACGGGAATGTGCGGCCATTGGATGACCGGTCCCCATTGGCCGAGCGCTTGGCACTCCTCCGGTGACGGCGGGTCTTGTGGCGGAGCCTGGAAAGCGAGGGCGACCTTGGCGACGTCCGCCCAGAAGGCGTCGTCAGCGACATGATCTTCATCCGCGGACGCGCGGCCGGGCAGCATCATCAATGCGCCCGCGCAGAGGGTCATGAACAGTTTTGGTGTTTTCATCGACTGTCCTTTTTCAGGTTGCGGTGGAGAAAACTTTCGTCGGTCAGAGTTTTCAGAAAGGCGACCAGCGCCTGCTTGTCGGCGGAGCTGAGGCCCAGTCCCTTGGTGGGATGCTTGGCGAGATTCGGATCGAGCGTGTCGGTTCGCTTCACGCCTGAATCGTAATGCTCAATCACCTCTTCCAGTGTCTTGAAGCGTCCGTCATGCATATAGGGGGCGGTGACGGCGATGTTCCGCAGGGTGGGGGCCTTGAACTTGCCGCGATCAGCCGAGTCGTTGGTGACGCGATGATACCCGAGATCACGCGTGTCATGGCCAAGGCCGTTGTCGGCAAAGCGATGATTGGAAAACAGATTGCCGCCGTGACAGTGGAAACAATCTGCACCGAAGAGTTTCCGCTTGGGATCATGTTCGGTGACGAACAACTGCAAACCGCGTTTCTCCTGATTCGTCAGCTTGGTCTCGCCACGTACCGCCCGATCGAACTTGGAGTCTTGTGAAATCAGCGTGAGCAGGAATTGTTCGATGGCCAAGCCGATCCGACCCGCGGTTACCTGCTCATCTCCGAACGCCGCCGCGAACACGGCACGATACGCTTTGCTTTCGGTCAAGCGTGTGACCACGTCTTCCAGCTTGGCGCCCATCTCCTTCGGATGCTCGATCGGTTTGAGCGCCTGTTCACGCAGGGTGGCGGCGCGGCCATCCCAGAAGAAAGCGGGATGCCACGCGAGATTGAACAGCGGCATGGAATTGCGATCGCCGATCTGCTGGTCCACGCCTTTGCTGAACTGCCTTCCTTTGTCGGTGAATGCATGGGATCGATCGTGGCAACTCGCGCAGGAAACGGTCTTGTCCCTAGACAGAGTCGGGTCGTGAAACAGCATGCTTCCCAACGCGACGCCTTCGACGGTGAGCGGGTTGTCTTCCGGCAGCTTGGCTTTCGGGAAACGTTTGGAAACGGAAAGTCGATAGGGAGTGCCGATTCGCTTCCCGGTGTTTGCCTTGGCGGCGAATGACTGGAACGAATCGGTGGAAAGCTGCTCAACAGTGAATGCGTCTCGCTTCGACACATTGCGCGCCAGTCGGGCCGCCAGTTTGTCGCCTTTGCGCGAATGGGTGCTCGTCTGCTTGGACAGCTCGTGCCCGGAGAGCAGCGTTCCAACATCGAAAGCCAGGTCGACCGTGCTGTGAATCCGCGTGTTCAGCTTGAGCGGCAGTTCGACGGTCATCAGGTTCGGGTTGTTGCCGAGGTGGTAGGAGAATCCGTCGAGCTTGCCATCCGCTTTCTTCAGCCGGCCTTCCAAGGCGAGGAACACGTAACCTTGTTGCCAGTTCCAGTAGAGATTGTTGCGTTGCGGATTGAGCGGGTGACCGCCCGGCCAACGCGCGGGTTCGGTGGAGTTGATCTGGGTATTCACGCCGACGTGAAAACGCACGGCCGAGAAATCTCCCGGCGGCACGGCGGTCAGTTTCGCAGTTGTCTGCTTTGTTTCCACGCTGATCAGGGCAAACCAATCTTCGGAATTCATCCACGTGCCGTCGGGCCGGCGCAGCGCGATGTCCGACAGGAGATAGTCGAGGCGGGTGACGCGGAAGCGGTTGCCGAAGGCATTGGTGTGAAACTGCTGGTTCAGTCCGAGTGGTCTGCCGTCTATTCTGTGTTCGAAGCGAATCGTCACGTCCCGTGGGGCGGCCGCATTGCCGGCGACCAATCCCAACACGCACAGCCAGAACAGGCTTCGCAGGGGCGATGACATCGCGTCAGTTTAGGTCATTTGTCGTTGCAGTTAAAGGAGTTGCGTTCATGCCGCGTTGGCCATCGCGCGCTCGATCCGCTTGGGGAGCGAGTCCGCACGGTATTCCTTCACGGCAAATTCAAAGTCCTGGAATTCTTCGGCCTGCCATTTCTCCATGCCCTTGGGCGCGGAGCCGAGCGGGCGTCGCAGGCTTTCGCGGATCACGTAGCCGTTGCGACGGGGTATGACCTCGATGACCTGGCTGTAGGCACCGAAGCCGCCAAATTCCCAGTTGAAGGTGTCCATCGCACGATCGAAGAGGAAGGCGGTGCGTTGATCGCCCAAGACATTTGTCAATGCGGCGCGCAATCCGGCCAGTCGTTGCAGGCCGGTTTCGCTCTTCTCCGGTGAGACATCAACAACGGTCGTCTGCTCATGGCGAAAGACCTGCGCGGCATTCCAACGGTTCTGTGATGCTTCCAAGTGTGCCTGCTCGAGAATCTGCTCCACGGTGGCTGCCGTTGAATCGTCGAGGCCGAGAACGGATTTCATTTCCGTGCTCAGCAACATGGGGGATTTCGCATCTACGGATGCGAAGGCTGGGATCTTCAGATGATTCAGGACGCTCTTGGGTACGGTGACTTCCGTCTGTTCCCACGCTTGGGCGGCGGCCTTGGGTTCTGCCCGGTCCGAGGTCGCCGCCCTCACGTTGGTGCGGCCGCGCTCTGCCCGTTTCGCGGCGGCAAAGGAACTGACGCGTTTTCCTGCGTCATTGGAAATGGTGGTGATGCGCGTTGCCTCCGTGGTGGGCTGGCCGGACATACGGCTCATCATGATGCCAACCCCGCAACCGATGGCGGCAGTAGCCACGACGGTCTTCTTGGCCTTCTTGAGGAGTCGCCCGCGGGACTTGCGTCCGCCGCGCCATCGAAATTTTGTTCGCATTTTCATAAGCCAGGTTTGCTTTTCCGAGTTCTCTTGCTGGAACCAAGCTACGCCTCGGCCGAATTATTTGAATCGGTGCGAACGCCCCATAGCGCACCCGGAATGCCCCCTAGGGGTTGCTGCGTGAAACCCCGATGGATCAGGTAACTCCTGGGGGAATTGATCGACGGTAGGGATAAATTCGGCTAAAAAAAGCCAGTTTCGATGAAGAACGTCCAGATAGCCGCCGAAATACTGATCACGGGAATCGTGGTGATGTTTTCGGCCTTTTACTTGTTTGGAGTGGATGGTCCGGCGATTGCCGATCGGTTGGGGGATCAAGTTTCGATTACCGGGGCTTTTCTGTTGGTTGGGGCGTTCATTGCCGGATTCGTGGTGAACACGCTGGCTGAAGCATTGCTACATCCGGTGCAGAGATCCATCGTGAAGCGTTGGGTCAAATCTCAAGGTACCGGGGAGGGCGGAATCGAAACGCTTGAGCC
>JAYPXF010000159.1:0-481 GCA_038154405.1 Verrucomicrobiales bacterium
CTCACGGAACTCAGCGAAAAGGGGGGCGTGGAATTCGACGAGGACAAGAAGGCCACCATGGTCAGCAATCTATTGGTCGTGTTGTGCGGTGAAAACGATGTAAGCCCGGTCATCAACACCGGCACGCTCTATCAGTAAGATGGCCTCTCCGGGCAAAAAAGCCTTCCTGCTGCGGATGGATCCTAAGTTGTGGAAGGAGCTTGAACGCTGGGCGCAGGACGATCTGCGAAGTGTAAACGGGCAGATTGAATTCATCCTGCGCAAGGCGGTTGCGAAACGGCGGCGCGACGAGGCGGAAGACGACGAATGAGCTGTGGGTCAAATGGACTATCGCAATACAATCGATTTCGGGAACCCGAAGGATGCCTTGGGCAAACTGGTGCCCATACTCAAGGGCTACGGGTTTGAGGTTGCCGCGGAAGACAGCCTCTCCGTCCGTGTCAATGGACCGGGTATCCGTTCGACGAAACGAAACCCATTG
>JAYPXF010000159.1:491-1225 GCA_038154405.1 Verrucomicrobiales bacterium
TGGTCGGCATCGGCTCGCTTGTGATTGAGTTGAATGGCCGGAGCTTCGACGTGCGGGCGCGGATCGACCAAGTGGCGCAACTGTGGTTGACCATTCTCGGATTGATCTTCGTTCCGCTGTTGATTCTGGCGGTGCTGATCCCGTTCTCCGTACAGAAGAACGGCGCGGAGTATATTGGCGTGCTGGTGTTGCTTGGCAATATGGCGATGTGGGCCGTGTTGCTGCCTTTCATCATCCGTCTGCAGAAACGGCGCGTGATCCGTGCGTTGGAAAACATGGTGAATGCCAGCGGAGGCAATGTCTGATGAGGATGCCCGCCGCATTGGCGTCCCAGTTGCTGATCTGGTGTCTTGGTTGTTCCGGCGGGAAAGGACGATCGGGCAACCCGGCGATTCGTGAACAGCGGGCGACCAACCTGGTGGTTCATGCGGCTGCCGGAGATTTTGCGAGTGCATGAGAACACTTCAATCTCATCATGGGATTGGGCCTGTCCGAGAGCAAATTTCGGAAAGTGTGGGATGGCCTGGAAACACAGCAGGGGAAGTTCACCAGGCAACTCTGGATCAATCACAGCGAACAGAAGGGATATGAAACCGTCTGGGCCGGAATGCAGTTTGAGAGCAGTACGTTGAAGGCCAAGGTCGTGTTCGATTCTTCGGACAAGGTCACTGGTTTGTTCTTCCTGCCCTGGTGCGCCAAATGGAGTGCACCGGATTACGTCGATGACGAGATTT
>JAYPXF010000159.1:1292-16283 GCA_038154405.1 Verrucomicrobiales bacterium
GAGGTGATGATCGGATCGGGCAAATGGGAGTTGCCGGAAACGTTCACGTTGCCGAAGAGGACGAGGAAACCGCCGGTGGTCGTGCTGGTGCACGGATCCGGCCCACATGACCGGGACGAAACGATCGGACCGAACAAACCTTCCAAGGGCCTGGCGTGGGGGTTGGCTTCAATGGGCATTGCGGTGATGCGATACGAGAAGCGGACCTGAATCACCTGATGATTTCCGGAAAGGGACCGAGCAAGCCATCCGAATACAATTTGGCCGGCCATGTGGATGCGAAGGTCATCCGGACGATTGCGGATTGGATTCAAGGCAAACCTTAGGATTCACATTTGCGGTTTCCTGTCGCACGGTCGCGCACATGGATATCGGAATCGCTGGCAAGGTGGCCCTGGTGACCGGTGGTGCGAACGGCATCGGCGAGGCGGCCGTGCGAATTTTGGCGGCGGAAGGAGCAAGTGTGGTGATAGCCGACCGCAATTGCGATTGTGGTCAAGAGCTTGCTGCTGATTTGGGAGAAGCCGTATTGTTCGTTGAGGCTGATCTCTGCATTGAGGATGCCTGCCGCAAGGTGGTTGATGAAACGGTTTCTCGGTTCGGACGCTTGGATATTCTGATCAACAACGCGGGGGTGAATGACGGGGTGGATCTTTCGCGCCCACCGGAGGATTTCATGGGGTCGCTGCAATTGAATCTGTTTCACGTGTTTGCCGTGACTCATTTTGCGCTGCCACAATTGCGCGAGTCAGGGGGGAGTATTGTAAATCTCAGCTCCAAGGTTTCGGTGACCGGGCAGGGATCCACCAGTGGCTATGCGGCTGCCAAGGGGGCCATCAATGCGTTGACCCGAGAATGGGCGGTGGCACTGGCTCCGGATGGCATCCGGGTAAATTGCGTCGTGCCGGCGGAATGCGACACACCGCAATATGAGAACTGGTTCAAGACGCTGCCTGATCCCGAGGAAACACGGCACGCGATCGAATCGCTGGTGCCGCTTGGAAAACGGATGAGCACGAAGGATGAACTCGCCTCGATGATCGTGTTTCTGGCTTCACCGGTTTCATCCCACACCACCGGTCAGATCGTGTTCGTTGATGGTGGCTATACCCATCTGGATCGGGCGGCGAGTCATCAACATACGAAATGGGACGTTCAGTAGACAGGTCCTGTGGAACTCTTTCGGCGGTAGCGGAATCTGCGAGGGATTCCGTATCACGGGAGTTCCAGAATCGGAAGATTTTGCATCTTCCGCTACAAAGATGACACTTCGGTTCACGTCATGACCAAAAAGTACAACGATCGCAAAGCGGAGCCGGAGGTTGCCGTCGCAAAGCCCAAACGATGGTTGCGGCGAATCGTCATCGCAGCTGCCTTGGCTATCGGTTTGGGAATTCTGCTGGCCGGTTTGTTCGTGTTGAACGGAACGGTGCTCGATCGCGGAGGGACGCCCGAAGTGCAGACCACGGAACACCCGGCGGCAGAACGGGTCGCCCAGGGCGGACAGATCCGGGTTCTGGCCTACAATATCGCAAAAGCCTTCGTCTATTCGGGAGGCGGCAAGTTTCAGTCGGTTGACTATGTGAAGGATCGTTTGGATCAGGCTGCCGCGGTGATCCGGGCAGAGAAACCGGACTTGGTGTTTCTGTCCGAAGCCATACGCGATTGCGGACCGTGTCCGGTGAACCAGATCGAATACCTGGCGGAGAAGTCAGGCATGCATTCTTGGGCATACGGGGAGAACTACAACGTCGGTCTGCCTTTCTATCGGATTGCGGGCGGAAACGGTATTCTGTCCCGCTTCCCGTTGGAAGGAGTGGCCAACATCGATCTGCCTCATCGCAAACCGTTCTACGTGACGAAGAACAACCGGCGTACATTGATCTGCACTACTGAGATCGGTGACTCCGGCGTGTTGCTCGGAGCAATGCACACGGACTCTTTCAACTTCGATCGCAATGCTGATCAGTCGGAGGTGATCATTGAAACGCTAAGTCTTCAGCCGGCCATTTGTGCGGGGGATTTCAACGCCACGCCGGATTCCCGTTCGATGAAACTGTTCAAGGAGAGCGGAAGGTTTGCCGGGGAATGGAACGGGCCGTTTACGTTTCCCTCTGATGCGCCGGATCGGACGATCGATTTCGTGCTCGCACCGAAGGACTGGAAGCTCTTGGAACACAAGGTCATCACGAACCTCGTGTCTGACCATTGTGCCGTCTTAAGCGTGTTCGAAGTCCGCTGAATCGCTACTTCGTGTGGCGAAGTTCGATCTCCTTGGCAGTCTCGGCCACACCGCGGAAGTTGCCTTCCTCGCAGCATTTCACAAATCCCTCGGTCGCGGATTTGAGGGACTCCCATTCGGCACGGATGCGTTTGGCTTCTTCGCCTGAGATGTGATTGTCGGCGGCGGCGTGGGCCACCACGGAAAGCAGGTCGGCGAAATCCTGAAGAATCTGGTTGGTGGCGGGAATCAGTGCGTCCGACTGCGGCCACGAACTGTCGGGATTCTTGATGAAGAAACCGCCGGCCTGTTCGCAGATCCACTGCACGATGCGTGGATCGTCGGTGGACTCGATGATCTTCTGGATGCGATCCAGGGGGTTGGTTGCGCCGCTGCCGGTCTCGCTGACCTCTTCCGACCACTTGTAGACCATGGAAAGCGAAAGCCCGGTCACGTCGGCAATCTGCTTGGGACTGGAGCCTTTAAACACCTCGCGCAATACCTCGTAGGATTTCACGCTTGAAAGGGTGAGGTAATCGGCCGCGGATTTCAAGCAGAGGCGGGATTCAAAATTTGACTCGCGTCGGAATGTCGGATCGCTTTAATTGCCGGCCATTCAGCGGACACAAGAATTGTTCCCTGTCACCCCTCATACATTATGGCAAAGAAAATTGGTTTCGTCGGAGTCGGACGCATGGGCGCCAACATGGCCCGCCGGCTGAAGGAATGCGGATACAAGGTCAGCGCGGTTTATGACGTGCGCAAGGCCGCCGCCAAAGAGCTGGCCGAGGAGATCGGCTGTGAAGCGCCGGCAACGCTGGCCGGTGTCACGGATGCTTCGGATGTGGTCATCACGGTCGTCACCGACGACAAGGCGATGAACAAGATCTTCTCCGACAAAAAGGACAATCTGCTCAAGGGCAAAAAGGTCAAAGGCACGGTCTTCATCAATTGCGCGACGATCACGCCGAAGGTGCATGTCGACGTGCAGAAGAAGTGCCAGCGAAAGGGCGCTGATTCACTGGAGGCATGCATGGCATCCAGCATCCCGCAGGCCCGTGCGGGAACACTCTATCTGATGGTTGGCGGCGACAAGAAGACGTTCAACAAGGTCAAGCCGCTGCTCACCAAGCTCAGTGACGAAGGCAAGATTCTGCGCTACATCGGCACGGCCGGAAAGGCTGCCCAGGTGAAGGCGTTGGTGAACATGGTGATGAACATCAACACCGCCGGTCTTGCCGAGGGGCTGGGGCTCGCCAATTCCCTTGGTCTGGATCTGGATACTGTCATGGAGGTGTTCTCCCAGACCGGTGCCAATTCCCGCGTGCTGCAGACCGATGGAGAGGACATGAAGATCCGCGATCATGACTGCTATTTCTCCGCCGATCACGCTGCGAAGGATTCCGGCATCGCGCTGTCCTTGGCCAAGGCCAAGAAACTCGAACTGCCGCTGGCGAAAGCCACACTCGGCCAATTCAACAAGCTCAAGAAACTCAAGCTCGGTCATCTCGATAAATCAGGTGTCGCCGAACTGACCTTCAAGGGGCGCGCCGGCAACGGGCTCACGAAGTAAGACCCTCTCGACTGAATTGCGAAAGGCCGTGGCTGGATGCCACGGCCTTTTTCATTGCCTCATTGCGAACGGTCACGTCGGAATGTGAATTGGACAAGCGGTGCGGCGCGTGTCTAGTCTGCGCCCATGGATTCCCCCCAGGATGCGCCCAAGAGTTTCGGGCAGATTTTGCGCCAGGTCGGCCCGGGGCTGATTCTGACCGCTTCGATCGTCGGTTCCGGCGAAGTGATCGCGACCCCGAAGCTGGCTGCGGAAGCCGGTTTCGACCTGCTCTGGCTGATCGTCATCGGCTGTATCATCAAAGTCTTCGTACAAGTCGAACTGGGCCGCTTCGCGGTGGCTAAAGGAATGACCACGTTGGAGGCGATGAACAGCATGCCGGGACCACGCATACGCGTGTCATGGCTGGTTTGGCTTTGGGTATTCATGTACGTGGGAACGATCTTTCAGGTGGCAGGCATCGTGGGGGCGGTGACCCAGGTGCTCACGGCGGCAGGGATGACGTTGGATGGGCAGATACTCGCCGTGATCATTGGCGTGGGGACAGTCGGCATGTTGGTGCTCGGGCGCTACCGGCTTGTCGAGGGCCTGTCCATTGTGATGGTGGCGGCCTTTACGTTTTGCACGATCATCGCGGTCGGTGCATTGCAATGGTCAGACTTCGCGATCAGCGCGACGAATATTGTCGACGGTTTCAAGTTTCGTGTGCCGGATGATTTCACGACCGCCTTCGGTGCCTTCGGTATCATCGGGGTCGGCGCATCGGAACTGATTTTCTATCCGTATTGGGTGCTCGAAAAGGGCTATGCCAGGAATGTCGGGCGGAGTGATGGTACGATGGGCTGGTATGATCGTGCTCGTGGATGGATGAAGGTGATGCAGGTCGATGCCTGGGTGTCGATGGTGATCTACACGTTGGCGACCGCTGCGTTTTTCATGTTGGGGGCGGCCGTTTTGCATGCCACCGGACAGGATGTCGACGACAAGACGCCCATGATTCCCGTGCTCGCCAAGATGTATCAGGAGAGTCTGGGACAGTGGAGTTTTGTGGTGTTTCTGATCGGGGCGTTCTTTGCCCTGTTTTCCACGACCTTTGTTGCCACTGCCTCAAATGCCCGTTTGTTCGCGGATGGGCTGCAAGTGTTCGGCTTCCAAAAATACGAGGATGACAATGCCCGGCAGAAGATGATCAAGGTTGGTTGTGTGTTGTTGCCCGCGATTTCGGTGGTCGCGTTTCTGACCATGGGGACACCGGTGAAGTTGGTGTTCATAGGTGCCGTTGCCCAGGGGCTGATGCTGCCGTTTCTTGCCATTGCCGCCCTGTATTTCCGTTTTCGGAAAACAGATGCGCCGCTGCGGCCGGGGAACACCTGGACCGGGCTTTTGCTGTTTGCAGCCTTCGCGATGATGGCTGCGGGTGTTTATCAGATTCTCGGCAAGTTGGGCGTCCTGTAGTTCTCAGCGTCGATAATATTTTTCTTTCGCGACAAATCTGCTAAACAGCGCCTCCAAATTTATGAGCAAGAAAAAGGCTGCCAAGAAAACGAAGTCGAAGTCCCTCGCACGCGCCCATTCCGCCATCGTGGTGGATGGACCGGAACGCGCTCCAAGCCGGGCGATGCTGCATGCGGTCGGGTTCGAACGGAAGGATTTCAAGAAGTCGCAGGTCGGCGTCGCTTCGACCTGGAGCATGGTCACGCCGTGCAACATGCACATCGACAAGTTGGCCAAGGACGTCTGTCGCGGCATTGACGGCAACGGCGGCAAGGCGGTTGAGTTTAACACCATCACAATTTCTGACGGCATCTCCATGGGCACTGAAGGAATGAAGTATTCTCTCGTTTCCCGCGAGGTTATTGCTGACTCAATCGATACGGTGGTCGGTTGTGAAGGATTGGATGGCGTGGTGACCATTGGCGGCTGCGACAAGAACATGCCGGGCTGCCTGATCAGTCTGGCGCGGATGAACCGTCCTGGCGTGTTCGTCTACGGCGGCACGATTCTGCCGGGCAAATTCGAGGGTGAGGATGTCGACATTGTTTCCTGTTTTGAAGCGGTCGGCAAACATGCGAATGGCAAGATGTCGAACAAGAAGCTCGCCGAGCTCGAAGCCTGCGCCATACCAGGTGCCGGTTCCTGCGGCGGCATGTATACGGCCAACACCATGGCCAGCGGGATCGAGGCGCTTGGCATGAGGATTGTGAGGCAGCTGGTAAAGCGGTGATGAATCTGATCAAGAAGGGGATTCGTCCGCGAGACATCATGACGAAGAAGGCGTTTGAGAACGCCATCACGCTGATTACGGCACTGGGGGGATCGACCAACGCGGTTCTGCACCTTCTGGCCATGGCTCACGCAGCCGGTGTGAAACTCACGATCGATGACTTTACGCGAATCGGCAAACGGACTCCGGTGCTGGCTGACCTGAAACCGAGCGGCACATTTGTCATGGCGGCCCTGGTTCGCATTGGCGGCACCGTTCCGCTCATGAAAATGCTCTTGGACAAAGGACTCATGCACGGTGATTGCATGACAGTCACCGGCAAGACGCTCGCAGAAAACCTAAAGAACGCGCCTAAGTATCCCAAGGGACAACCCGTCATTCGCGACTTCGACAATCCGATCAAGAAGGACGGTCACTTGGTCGTACTCTATGGCAATCTCGCCAAGACCGGGGCCGTGGCAAAGATCTCCGGCAAAGAAGGTCTCAGCTTCACGGGCAAGGCGATCTGCTACGAAAGTGAAGAGGCCGCACTGAAAGGAATTCTTTCCGGCAAGGTGAAGAAGGGGCACGTGATCGTGATTCGCAATGAGGGACCGAAGGGCGGTCCGGGAATGCGCGAAATGCTTTCACCCACCGGCGCCATCATGGGCAAGGGATTGGGCAAGGACGTGGCTCTGATCACTGACGGTCGATTCAGCGGCGGCAGTCATGGATTCGTAGTCGGTCATGTGACTCCCGAAGCCTACGAAGGCGGTGTGATCGCCATCGTGAAGAATGGTGACCCGATCACGATCGACGCGAAGAAACGGGTGCTGAACCTGGATCTTCCGGCAAAGGAGATCAAAGCGCGTCTGGCGAAGTGGAAGAAACCGAAGCCGCGGTATCAGCGCGGTGTACTCGCCAAGTATGCGGCGACCGTTTCCAGCGCTCATCTTGGAGCGGTGACCGATCTTCATATTGAACCTTAACGGTTCGCGGGGTGGTCAAATGAAGATACTGACCGATTGCCCGGTGGTCTTGGCGTCGTGGAACCTGTGCAACCGGGAACCGGTGTGGATGGAGGGATCGTCGCCAATCTGGGATGCCTTCGGAGGCGATGCCGAGGTGTGGGTTCTGGATACTGATGAGAACCTGGATGTGTTGTGTGTGCTGGTTGAAAGATCACGCGTTTCCCAGTTCGACCGATTGGTTGAACTCACGCGTTCCGACGCGGATCTCCCGTCCACCTTGGTCTGTGTCGCCCTCGAGGGAGAGAATTTCCACGGGCAATCGGCGCGGCCTTGGACGGCTGTTCGAGGCAACCTGCACCTCAGCTATTTCGCCAAGCTGGGAATTCCCGCGGCAGATTTGCAGGAGGAGATTTCCATCCTGCCGACACTTGCGCTCCTGGACGCCTTTGCGATCAAGGCCAATCCTGTGGAGCACACGGGGATCCGTTGGTTGAACGATCTCTTCATCAAGGGACGCAAGGTTGCTGGGACGATTGCGGCGACCGAGTTGGAAGGGGATCGAATCGAGAGCGTGGTCTACGGGATCGGTGTGAACGTGGAAACCATCCCCGAGGTGGAGCCCAATCCCTGTGTTCCGGCGGCGGCTTCATTGAAATCCACTCTGCCGGACGCTGGCTGGAACTTGGCCAAAGCGACCACCGCGCTCGTCGCCAGTTTGGGGCGTCGCTTGGCGGAGATGCGTGGCGGCATCGGCGAGCAGTTGACCGACGTGTATACGCGATTCTCCGCCTGTATCGGACAGGAGGTGCGGGTTTGGCCGCGGAAAGTGTCCGACTTTGCGGCAACGGACCCGATCGCGGTGGGGAAGCTACGGGCCATTCATCCGGATATGACGCTGACCATTGAAGGCGTGGATGAACCGGTCCGCGACGGACGTCTGGCGTTTGAGTCGGATTGCCGTGAAATGGGACTTTGATCGGACGTGGAAAACTTTTCCGCGCTGAGGGTGGTTTTTTAGTTAACAGGAAGGTTTCGGCCCGCT
Organism: Verrucomicrobiales bacterium; assembly: GCA_038154405.1. Classification (GTDB taxonomy): domain Bacteria; phylum Verrucomicrobiota; class Verrucomicrobiia; order Limisphaerales; family JAYPXF01. Next base: position 9,303 of record JAYPXF010000159.1, read on the forward strand.
AATTTACCGAGCCCTCCGGAGATTCATATGGTCTTTGGTGTGGATTGACATCATGGAAACGGATCTGTTGACAACCTGTGGAATCGCCTTTGCGGCGGTCTTGACCATCTTGAGTCTGCTGGCTGTCTTCATCCGGATGCTGACGTCGATGTTCCCGGATGATTCTCCCGAAGCGGATCCGGCCCTGATGCAGGCGCTGGAGGACGCGGTGGGGCAGGCTTTTCCGGGCGCGAACCTGGTCTCAGTTGAGTTGGAAAAAAAGGACTGACGGCAGTTCGGCCTTTTTTCCGGAATTGGTGAATTTGACGGCGGATGGATGCGTTCATCCGCCCCGGTTTTTGACTTATGCTCTTCACGGAACAAAAGAAGACGATACGGGTGATGTTCACCCCGTTTCGCGATGGTCTGCAGAGCTGCTTTGGTGGCCGAGTGCGCGTCGATGACGTGTTGCCGGCGATGGAGGCGGCGGCGCAGGCGGGAATCCGACACTTCGAATTCGGCGGCGGCGCCCGTTATCAGGCGCCGTATTTTTATGCCGGCGAGAGTCCCTTTGACTGCATGGACAAGATGCGTGGGATCGTCGGACCGGAAGTTGATCTGCAGATCCTCACGCGTTCGGTTTCCGGAGTGACCCTGTCTTCCCAGCGCCTGCACACACTCGAGTTGCAGGGCAAGCTGATGAAGAAGCACGGGACGACGATCGACCGGAACTTCGACTTCATGAACGACGTCGACAATCTGGCCCGCACGGGGCAGCCGATCGTTGACGCCGGGATGCATCATCAGGTCTGCATCGCGCTGATGGGGCTGCCGTTTCATTCCGACAAGGTTCATACCCCGGAGTTCTACATCGATGTGATTCGCCGCTTCATGAAGACCGGCGTTCACTTCGATTCGATCTGTCTGAAGGACGCTTCGGGCACGACTGATCCGCGGACCTGTTACCTGACGGTGAAAGGTCTGCGCGAACTCGTCGGTCCGGACGTGACCATCTGGCAGCACACGCATGACACGGCTTCGATGGGTATTGCTTGTTACATGGCGGGTATCGCCGGCGGCGTGGACGGTATTGACCTTTCGATTCGCCCGCTCGCTTCCGGAACCGTCCAGCCGGACATCCGTGCGATGGCTCATGCGCTGAAGGGAACGGGCTACGAACTCGACGTGGATGCCTCCAAACTTGGCGAGGTTGAGAAACTGCTCGAGGAACACCTGAGCGCGTACGATTTCAATCCTGTCACCACCACCTGTGATGCCCGTGTCTGCGGATTCCCGATGCCGGGCGGAGCGATCGGTCCAAACGTTCACATGATGAAAGAGGCCGGCATCCTCGACAAATACAGCGACGTGCTGGCCGAGTTTCCGGAAGTGGTTCGTGCCGGTGGCGCCTGGACGAGTGTCACCCCCGGCAGCCAGCAGTATTGGTTGCAGGCCTTCAACAACGTGCTTCACGGCCGTTGGAAGAAAATTGAGCAGGGCTACGGGAATTCGGTTCTCGGTTACTTCGGCAAACCTCCGATCGATCCCGATCCGGAAGTCGTCAAGATTGCCAGCGAGCAGCTGGAGAAGGACGTGTTCGAAGGCAATCCGCTGGATGCCGCGCAGGACAACATCGCTTTGGCGAAGGGCGAGCTCTCCCGCCGCAATATCGATCAGACGGACGAGAATGTGTTTCTCGTGGCTTCGGCCGCCGTGCCCGGCAAGGACATGGAACTGAACGAAGGCATTCGCCTGCTCGAAGGTCGGCCCAAGATCAATCTGCCACTGAAGAAGGAAGAGGCACCGGCTGCCGCAGCCGCGGATTCGGGCCCGGCAATGCCCACGTCGCCGTTCTCGACCACCGTTGAGGTGAATGAAAGCGGCAAGGCTCGTTCTTTCAAAATCACGATCGCACCGCCGCCGGTGTCCGCAGCAAGTGCCCCGGCCGTAGGTGGCACACCCGCAGCCGGCGGTGGTGGCAAGGCGGTTCCCGTGTATTCGCCGTTCGACGGCAAGGTCGAGGTTGTGGAAATCAACGTCCGCGCCGGTGATGCGGTGAAGCAGGGGCAGGTGATCGCCGCGGTCGAGGCGATGAAGGCCAAGCACGACGTGAAGGCGCCGTGCGATGGAACGGTTCGGAGTGTGGATGCCGCACTCGGCAACGAAGTCGCCAAGGGAATCCCGATTCTCACCCTGGAAGCATAAGTCATGGAGGTCTGGAACGAGCTCATATCCCAGGCCGGATTGCTGAAGCTTTCCTGGCAGAACATCGTGATGTTCATCGTCGGCGGGACACTGATCTATCTTGCCGTCAAAAAGAACTTCGAACCGCTGCTGCTGATTCCCATCGGCTTCGGTGCGATTCTCGCGAATATCCCGCTGGCTAATCTCAGCGCGTCCAGCGCTTACAAAGGCTACGAGCATGTCCCGTTGCTGCAGCTGATCTACAATGCAGGTATCAAGACCGAATTGCTGCCGCCAATCATCTTCATGGGTGTCGGCGCATTGACGGATTTCCGTCCCTTGCTGGGCCGGCCGATCACCTTGCTTTTGGGAGCATCCGCGCAGTTGGGCATCTTCATTGCGGCCTTGGGAGCCCACTACCTGTTCAAGTTCACTCCCCAGGAAGCCGGGGCAATTGGCATCATCGGTGGCGCCGATGGACCGACCACCATCTTCCTGACCGCCAAGCTGGCTCCGCATCTGTTGGGCGCGGTGGCTGTTGCCGCCTACAGCTACATGGCTTTGGTCCCGGTGATCCAGCCGCCGATCATCCGCTTGCTGACGACGAAAGAAGAACGCGAGATCGACATGCCCCAGGCCAAGCCGGTTTCCAAGACGGCGGTGATCATGTTTCCGTTGATGACCTGTCTGGTGGCATCGCTCCTGATCCCCAGCTGCGCGCCGTTGCTGGGCATGCTGATGTTCGGCAATCTGCTGCGTGAATCCGGTGTGACCGATCGCTTGAGTGGAACGGCCGGCGGTCCGCTGATCAATATCGTGACCATTTTCCTCGGACTGACGGTCGGTGCCACCATGGAAGGAACCAGCTTCCTGCGTAAGGAGACTATGTTCATTCTGGTTCTGGGAATGTTTGCCTTCTCGTTCAGCACGTTTGGTGGTCTCGTTTTCGCCAAGTTCCTGAACATGATTCTGCCCGCTGAAAAACGGATCAATCCCTGCATTGGCGCGGCCGGCGTCTCAGCTGTGCCGATGGCAGCCCGCGTGGTTCAGACCTTTGTTTCGAAGGAAACCGGAGGTCGCGTGAATCCGCTCATGGCGGCCATGGGGCCGAACGTCGCCGGGGTGATTGGATCAGCCGTTGCTGCGGGTGTTTTTCTGGCTCTTCTACAATGATCAGTCGGATCGCTCGATCGGACCGATTCGTCTGATGAACAAAAAAGCCGCGCTGCGAAGCGCGGCTTTTTGGGTATAAGGAGCTCACTGCTCAATGGCTGTCCACCTTCTTCTTGATCGGTTTGCCGTTGAGCCGGGCGAGGTATGCCACCAGATCGCGTAGATCGCGCGGGGGCAGAGCCGCTCCGATGGGAGGCATGGCCGAGATGAGCGGTGTCTTCTCGGCGATGTCCGATTTCTTGACGGTCGTTTCTTTGCCGTCCGGCAGGATCAGGTGATAGGAATCGGCATCCTCGGTCTTGAGACGTCCCATGACAATGGAGTCGTCCTTCATCGTGGCGGTGATGCTGGCGAATCCGGGCGTGATGACGGCGTTCGGATTGTAGATCGACTCAAGGATCTGGGAGCGGGTGAGGCGCTTTCCGACATCGTCGAGGGCCGGACCTTGAATGCCGCCGACTTCCTTCACCTTGTGGCATTGGAGGCAGGCGCCATGGTTTTCGAAAACGAACTTGCCACGGGCAAGCTCGCCACCTTGCTCACTCAGTGAGAAGACGTTTGTCGGATTTGCATCGGCAAAAGCCCGCGTCGCTTTCGTCGCGGCTTCCACGCCCGATTCATTCAACGCCAGGTAGGTGTCGAGCAGCAGCGACTTTTTCAACTGCTTGCCGCGCTGTTTCCAGACTTGCAGGAGGTGATCGGTGTCGGCCTTGGCCAAACCGTTGATGGCGGCGCGGGCGACGGGTGACCTTTCCGATTTTACGGCTTTGCGGCTGAGTTCGACGATCTTCTCCAGATTCAGAGAGAATCCGTGGCGAACAGCTGCGGCGCGGACGAGTTCATCCTTGTCGGTGAGCAGCTTTTGCGTGGTGCCTTTCGCGCCTTTGCCGAACTGGCTGACGAGGCTGTCCAGAGTGGCGACCCGCACTCCGGCGTCGAGTCCGGGGTTCAGTGCCTGTGGTTCGAGGGTTGCTCGTGGCAAGTCGACGCCGATCTCATTGGCGAGACGAAGTCCCAAGGCCAGAAGTCTCGGAGTTTTTTCCTGTGAGAGATACTTGGCCAGGTCCTTGCCGATAGCAGCGATGAGCTTTTCGCCGTCGCGCGAAGATTCCTTCAGCGGACGGTAGTGGCCGAGCACTGGATCGGTCACCGGAGGAGTGATCCATTTCCGCAGTCCCTGCAGGGCGGCGACACGGACCGTTTCTGCCGCCGACTTGTCCGCAGCAATGTCGAGCAGCCGGCCGGCGTTCTCATCCGTGCCCAAGTGAAAGTTCGCGGCAACGATTCGACGTTGAATCGTCTCCGGCAGTTTACCGATGGATGCAAGAGCAGCTAGGCTTGTGCCGGCCGGAGCAGCGATGGCTTCCGTATCATAGATTGCTCTCATGGCTTCGTTGCGAACGAGTGCGTCTGAGTCTCTCAGGAACAGTTCCAATGCCGGGTCAGATTTGCGACGAAGAACAAGAACGGAAATCAATCGCTCCTCGCGGGAGTCGGATGCGGCGCGCGCTTTCGCAGCAGCGAATCCGTTGAGCTGATCCAATGCACTCAGGCAGCTGTGACGGATGAATATGTCAGGTTGACCACTACCGTTGCGGCGAGCCAGAGCGAACAGGGCATTGATCGCCGGTTCGTCGTTCTTCGGCGCCACTTTGCCCAACGCAATGGCGGCGAGCGAGCGCACCTGCGGTGAGTTATCTGACAAGGCTTTGATGAGCGCCTGTTTGGCAGTGGCGAGCTTCAGGTCTCCGGCAATGCGCGCGGCGTTTGCCCTCAGGATGGGATCCTTGTCCGAAAGCATCGTTGTGAGGATGCGCGATTTGCGTCCGATCTGTCCCAATCCCCAGAGGGCATGCAGCCGGGAAAGACGATCACGCTTCTTGTTGTTCGCAACGCCTTGTAGCGCCGACCATTTGTCGCGTTTAGCCAGTTCGAACTGGGCCTGTTGACGAACGCGGCGGTCGGCATGTCCGAGAAGGATCGACAAGCTTTGGTCGCTGAGCTTGTCGAATCCGCGCCGGAACAGACGGGCGACGCTTTCCCCGGCTGCGCGTGCCTTTTCATCCGTGGCTTCCAGCACCTGGATGCTGCCGTTCTGGTTGACGCTCCAACCACCACCGAAATCACATAGATAGATGCGACCGTCGAAACCCTGTTCGACATCGGTGGCTCCAATGCCGCTGAGCAACACTTCTTCCGAAACGACCTTGAAGCCTGCGCCGGCAGGGGCGGTCTTGATGGCGAGCACGGTGCACATCGGCACGGCGCCACGATAGTTGGCGAGGACGAAGGAGTTTCGGAGTTCTTTGGGAATGGACTCGCCAGTGAGATAGGTGACACCGGAGGGACCGCGGGCAACGTGCGACGCCGGGGGATAGACCCACTGTGGTTGTTCTTCGTTGTAGGTGTCGAACATGCGCTCGGCGACCCACATGGATTTCTCCGGACGGAACTCGCCCCAGTCCAACACTTCAGCGTAGTGATGGGCTGACTGGTGCGACATGTGCCAACCTGAATCCGTGCCTTCGAGGGCGTAGACCATGCGGGCGACGTCGCCGATGTCACCCGTGTTGTCGAAAGTGAACAGGTTGCCGTAATCATCGAACGCGAGTTCCTGCGGATTCCGCAGCCCTTTGCAGTAGACTTCGAACTCACTGCCGTCGGGATTGCACCGGAAGATTGCGCCCCGGCAGGGGTTCTCGAATTTCTTGCCTTCCTTGCTGGTGACGTTGTAGCCGCGGTCGCCGATGGAGAAATAGAGTTTCCCGTCCGGTCCCCAGGTCAGGCCGTGCAGGTCGTGCCCGATGAACGACACCTGCGTTCCGAATCCTTCCAGGAGTTTCTCCCGCGATTCGGCAATTCCGTCGCCGTCCTTGTCAGTGAGTTTCCAGACGTTGGGAATGCAAGTGAAATAGATCGACTCGCCATCTGACAGGACGGAGAAGCCGATGCCGTCCATGGGATCGTTGAACGGGCCGGTAAAGGGAGTGCGATGATCGGCGGCGCCGTTTCCGTCGCGGTCTTCCAACATCACGATGCGGTCACCCACGGCGCTGAACCATCCTTCGGGGAATTCATGTGACCATTCTTCATACAGCTTGGTCCGGTCGGCGATCGAGCGCGCGCGGAAGTCGCCCTCGATCATCATGTTCTTGCCGCGCAGATCGGGAACGCCGATCCAGAGACGATGCGCCTCCGCGACATACATCCGCCCCTGATGATCGAATCCGAAACTGCCCGGGTTCTCGACAAAGGGAAATGTCACATAGGTGTAGCCACGAAGCGCTGAATTGGTGAATGCACCACGAAACGGTGTTCGCTTGTTGGAAAGTTCTGGCAGATCCTTTTCGGAAACGCTTGGTAGTTGTTGGAAGCGTTCTTTCAGTTGTTGCTTGGTAACTGCAAGTACATTGGCGGTAGTCGCCAAGGCGAGAGTGAGGGTGGTAATTGTTCTATTTGTCATCGTTTGTCAGGGCTGAATCACCGGCTCAAAAAGGCGCGGACGCTAAACCAGAACGCCGATTGACGCAAGAATCCCGATCTCATTCAGATCGTGACCTTTTGAGGTAGTAGTGTCACAACCGCCGGATATCACATGAAACGTATCCGTTTGTTTTTGGCCGTGTTGTTGCCTCTGGTGGCTCA
>JAYPXF010000160.1:0-4061 GCA_038154405.1 Verrucomicrobiales bacterium
GTCGTGTACGTCTTCAGCGGTCTTGCAGAGTTTGACACCACCTTGGTAGCCGCTCTTGAAGGTGCCCTTGCCGCGGCCGCCGGCGTGGATTTGGGATTTGACGACGATCATGTCCGCACCGTCCGAGAAGATGCTTTCGGCCAAAGCCTTGGCGTTCTCGGCGTTGTCGCAAACTTCTCCCTTCGGAACTGCTACCCCATAGTGGGCGAACAGTTCCTTGGCCTGATATTCGTGAATGTTCATTTAAATTGGATGAGCGGTCGAGGATCAGCGCTCGGCGATGGGCTTCACCTTGAGATCGTCCACACCGACGTATTCGGCACCGGGACGGATCAGGCGATTCTCGGCCAACTGTTCGAGGACCTGGGCGGTCCAGCCGGCGGTGCGGGAGATGGCGAAGATCGGGGTGAAAAGGTCGGTGGGAATTCCTAGCGAGTAGTAAACCGTGGCGGAATAGAAATCGACGTTGGCGTTGAGCCCCTTGCGTTCGAGCATCAACTCGGCGATCCGCTCGCTCATCTGGATCCACTTGGGTTCGCCGAGCTGGGAGCTGAGGATCTGGGCCATGCGCTTGAGATGCGGGGCGCGCGGGTCCAGCACCTTGTAGACTCGGTGGCCGATGCCCATGATCTTCTTCTTCTGCGCCAGGGCATCTTCAATGAAAGCGTCCACCTTGTCCGGCGAACCGATCTCCTGAAGCATCTTGATCACACCTTCGTTGGCGCCACCATGCAATGGGCCCTTGAGCGTGCCAATGGCACTGGTAATCGCGGAGTAGACGTCGCTGAGCGTCGCAATTGTGACGCGGGAGCTGAACGTGGAGGCGTTCATGCCGTGATCGGCGTGCAGGACGTAGCACATGTCGAGCGTGTCCGCCGCTTCCTGCGACGGCTTCTCGCCGTTGATCATGTATAGAAAGTTGGCGGCTTCGCCGAGTTCCGGATCCGGAGTGACAAAGTCCAATCCCTGGCGATGACGATGGAAATTCGCGGTGATCACCGCGATCTGCGAAATGAGTCGGATGCACTGGCGTTGCTGCTGGGCGAGGGACTGGTCGTCGGCATTGGCATCCCAACAACCCAAGGCGGAAACGGCGGTGCGAATGGCGTGCATCGGCGCGGCATCCTTAGGTAATTGCCGGATGATGTCGTTCACACCCTCAGGGACTTCGCGAAAACCACGCAGCGTGTCGACCGTTTCCTTGAGTTCGTCCGCGTTGGGCAGCTTGCCATGGTGCAACAGGTGCACGACCTCTTCATACGACACGTGGCCGGCCAACTCGTTGATGTCGTATCCGCAATAAACTAGTTGCCCCTGCTGACCGCGCACTGCGCTCAGCTTGGTGTTCGCAACGACGACGCCTTCGAGGCCTTTTCCTGCTGTGCTCATCCGTTTTTGTGTCTGTTCTTCGTGGTTTCCTGTTGAAAGAGCGGGAAAAATAGGAACGAGTCCGAGGGGCGTCAATGGATTTCAAGATTGGTTTAGTGAAATCCTCCGGGAATGCCCATGAACAATTCTAATCCGCTCTGGCTTTTGTGTTAATGCCGACGGTAAATCCGCCATTGGCCGGTCAATTCCAGATCGTCCAGATGAATTTCGACCGGTCCGTCCTTCACAAATTCAAGCGAAAAAAGGTCCACTTCTCCGGGCGTGGTGACGCTGAAAGTGCTAAATGGCAGTTCGACCAGCTGCCATTGTGGACCGATCCGGGCCTCGCGGCTCGACGGCGTCACTTCCGCGCGTTCCGTTCCGTGGTTGGAGGTAAGTTTGAAGCGGACTTTGGTGTCCGGCTTGGAGGCTTTGAGCCAAATCTTTAGTCCGGTCGCGTTTCGTTGACGAAAATACCAGCCCCGGACGCGGGTGGTGTGAACCGATGCCGATCGTTTGCCGGTTGGAATCGATACGCGAAGGCTTTGAAGGCCGTTGTGTGGTTGTGATTGACTGAGCGCAACATTATTGACCGAACTCCAGTTGCGTCGTTCGGCCTCGAATCCTTCCAGGAAAGGCCAGAACAGGGTGGAAGGGGCCTCCATGCCCAACATACGCGGATGAAGCACGCGCGGCGGTGAAATTGTCGCCCGTCCATCGTTCCCGATGCTCAGATAGTACACGATCGGCACATCGAGATCGGCCACGGGCAGCTTGGCATCGAAGAGATTCCCGCGTTTGCGCATGGAAATCGGTCGCCAGTCACGGGCGGTCCAGTGTCCGGGATAGTCGGCGCTGTAGTGAAGGGTTACGGTTTGTTCTGCAAGGCCAGCGGCCGCACGCCAGAAGACGTTCAGTTTGCCGATGAGCACTTCGGCCTTGAGTGTGACGAAGGACTCGCGAGGAAGGATGGCGGAGCCGATCTCCCACGGATAGGCGGCCGTCCGTTCCAGCCAGCGATCGCCGGTCGCAGCTTGGGCATGGCTGACGACGAGCAGCATCGCGAACAGGATGGGCAGGCTGAATCTGATCATCGGGTGCGCGGACAGTAGGGGTAGATCCGGAAAACACAAAACTCCAATTGAACACGTCCATTCCCGCATTCTGGTCGACACGGTTCAACCAGTCGCGCGTCTCTCCCCTAGGAGTTTGACCAGCGAATGAAGCCGGATGGTGAGAGACGATCCAATCGTGGAGGTCATCGCTCCGTCGACGCCGCTTTGGGGATGGTAAGATGCCTTGATGCCGGAGCGGCTACCTCCTCGAAAGGTCATGATCAAGGGGTATTCGCGTGCAGTCCGGATCATACGATTGTTAAGACATTGTGAATACCCGGTCGCAGATTGGCTTGTGCGCGCCTGCCGTCCTCGCCAAGATCCGTGACATGCAATTCCCGCTGCTCTTCGCCATGTCCTCGACGTTGATCATCATCGTCGTTCTCATCCTCCTCGGAGTCACCGTGTTCGTCGTGTTGGGGGGCAAGACGAAGTTCTCGCTCGAACTGACCCAGTCAGCCTATTCGAGTGGCGAGAATGTCGAAGGAACAATCTCGGTGGCTGCGGGAAGCAACGTGGCGGCTGAACGACTCGTGGTGACCTTGTGCGGAATGTACGAGGAAACGCGTCGCAAGCCGCGCAGCACGGTTGGATACGATGAGAACGACGACGAGTATGAATCCAATTCGACCGAAGTGTTTCGGCACGAAGAGGAGCTCCCCATCGAGTTGCCCGTGCCCAAGGGGTTCAAAGGTGAAATCCCGTTCTCCTTCCCCGCACCATGGGGTCAACAGGTAAGCGTCAAGACACCCGCTGGAGGAATCAAACAAGGCGCAGAAATCCCCGAAGGCGATCTGGTTGGTGGCGGATTTGCCAGTCTGAACTGGACGCTTACCGCGGCGCTCGACGGTTCCAAGGTCGAGCCTGAACTGCGCATTCTCGGAATCACTTTGGGGTAGCGACGAGATGAGTGTCGCTACCAAGACGGGGGATGACGGTACGACGGCGTTGATGTTCAACCGTCGTTTGCCAAAACATTGTCCACGGGTCGAGGCTTACGGCACGGTGGATGAACTCAACGCGGCGCTGGGAATGGCGCGCGCCACGGGGAAGGCTGATTTTGTCTGTGACCATGTGCTCAAGACGCAGAAGGACCTGGTGATCCTGATGGGCGAACTTGCCACCCATGCGGACGATGCGGAGAAGTTCGAGAAAGGCGGCTACGAACGGGTTACCTCGGAGATGACGGCGCGACTCGATGAAGTCGTGAGCGAGATCGAAGGCCAGGACATCACCTACAAAGGCTGGGCGACACCGGGGTACAACGAACATTCTGCCGCCCTCGATGTGGCACGCACGGTTTGTCGCAGGGCGGAAAGGCGTGTTTCGGAATTGCGCGAGACGGAGGAGGTCTCGGCGGAGATTATCGTCTATCTGAACCGGCTGGCGGATGCGTTGTGGCTGTTTGCCCGTTGGGTGGAAACCAAGGGCGAGACATGAGCGGCTTTGATTTCCCGCGCAAACGCCCGGCCTTGATCGGCGTTGTGCATCTCAAACCCTTGCCCGGTGCGCCGCGTTTTGCCGGTGGATTCGACTCTGTCGTAAAGTCTGCGGTGAAGGATGCCGTTGCCTATGCGC
>JAYPXF010000160.1:4071-4670 GCA_038154405.1 Verrucomicrobiales bacterium
CGGATGCTGTGGTGGTGGAGAACTTTGGCGATCTGCCGTTCACCAAAGGCGCAGTTCCGCCGGAGACCGTGGCTGCGATGGCCGCCTGTGGCTGCGCGGTGGGCGAGGAAGTCAGACTGCCGATCGGTTTCAACGTGTTGCGCAATGATCCGCGCGCTGCCTTGGGATTGTGCGCTGCGACGGGCGGTTCGTTCATCCGTGTCAATGTTCACAGCGGCGCCATGCTGACGGATCAGGGAATGATTGAGGGCGATGCCTTCGGCACATTGCGGTTGCGTCAGTCGCTGGGCTTGACGGCACGGATCTTCGCGGACGTGCAGGTGAAGCACGCGACGCCGTTGGGTAATCAGTCACTGGAGGAAACCGCGCGAGATACTTTGGATCGAGGCTTGGCGGATGCTCTCATCGTGTCCGGATCGGGAACGGGGCATGCGACTGATCCGGCGGATGTGGAGCGCGTTCGCAACTCCTGTCAGCAGGCGAAGATTCTGCTGGGCAGTGGGGTGGAACACAAAAACCACACCCCCAACACCCCACACCCACAACCAAACAACCACCCCACAACCAACAAACCCCCACCCCCCAACCACCCTGCGGTG
>JAYPXF010000160.1:4680-16214 GCA_038154405.1 Verrucomicrobiales bacterium
TCAGCAGGCGAAGATTCTGCTGGGCAGTGGGGTGGATGAGAAAAACGTGACCGCCTTCACCGGACTGGCAGATGGATTCATCGTCGGCAGTTCGTTGAAACGCGGTGGGCGCTTGGACGCTGCGGTGGATCCCCGTCGCGTGGAGAAACTCAGGGGACGACTTTGATGCTCGCTTTTCCATGGTAACGGAAGATGCGAAATCTTCCGATTTGGGATTTCATCGGAGTCGGAACATTTTGCAGATTCCGTTACGGGAGATTAATCATGAATTCCCCGAACTCGGCATCGATCTCGCCCGTGAGGGTGTCCGCGACGAGTTCGATGGTAAACTTGCCGGGCTGCCCGGCATGGCGGGCAAGGAGCTGCTTCTGATTCTCCACCTTTGAGGCCGCGAGCATTTCGGACAGGTTGCCCTCTGCCACGGTGGTGCCGTTGATGATGTGACGCAGCGCGTCGCCCCGTCGCTGAATGATGATCCAGCTGCCGCCATCGCGCACAAGCGGGCTCGTGGTGAGCTTGAGAATCATCGCGGCCAATGCCGGCTCGCCGATGCGCGTCCAGTCAATGGAGGCAAAGTCACTGGTCTTCATCGTCCGTTGGGTGCGGACACGATATGTGCCGACGATGCCTTCGCAGCTGATCGCGTTCGGCCGCGCCGGGTTTACGCGCATGCCGTCGATCGAGATGTCTGCCAGCAACATGGATTGCGCGACCGGTGCGGCGCAGTGATGGAACAGTTGCAGGGGCAACGAAGTGCCATGGTTCTTTTTCCAGGCGAATCCGAACTCGAAATCGCCCGTGGCCGGCGTTTGAAAGACCAGTTGTGAAAATGTACGCACCTGGCCTTCTCGGGCGGGCGTCAGTCTTGCCCGGATCCGGTCGCCCGATCCGCGCCATCGGGGGTGGTTGCTTTGGATTGGATACTGTCGGTAGAACGTCGCGCTGCCCGGTCCGGACTTGTCCCGTTGCTTCATCAGGCGGATCTCCATCGCGCCGGACATCAACCCGGCAGTGGAGAGAGGCTGAATCGCCACCTTTTGCTCAGTGACGGAGTTGTCGGGAACCGTGGGGGACGGAGGCGGTGTGTTAAAATCGGGTACCCGCTTGGGGCTGAACAGCACTGCGGCACCGATCGTGAGCGCGCAAAAGATCACCGCGGGCACGACCGCTGACTTGCCGCTGAAACGCTTTTCCGCCTTGGCTTCCGTCGCGGACTTTGACGCCCGGTTCGTTCCTAGGCTCATCACCGCCGGCGTTTCGTCCCCCATGGAAATGTGGAGGCGTTGCGCAATTTCCGCCATGCTCTGTGGACGCAGATCCGGGTCCTTTTGGAGACAGTCCATCACCAGCCTTTCCACATGCCGGGGGATCACGTTGTCCAACCCGAACTCCTGTAGGCGTTCCGTCATCGTGGATGGATCGTCATCGCGGACCTGCGCAAGAATGTCGCCCTGATAGAAGGGGGGCTGACTGGTGAGCAGTTCGTAGAGCGTTGCGCCCAGCGCGTAGATGTCATCGGTTGGTGCGGACGGCACACCCACCAGTTGTTGTGGGCTCATGTAGCAAGGCGTGCCACTGGTGCCCATGGCCTCGTTTTCGTTTTCGTCTCCGGAGGCGACGGACAGTCCGAAATCGGCGAGCTTCAGGCAGCGGTTCTGATCGAGCATCATGTTCGCCGGCTTGAAGTCGCGGTGGATGATTTCCACGCCGTGCGCGTAGCCGAGTGCGCTGCAAACCTGCGGCATCAACGGTTCGATGGCCTCCCATGGAAACAGCTTCTCCGGCTGCTCGGACTTGAGGTAGGCCATGGTGATGCCGTCGATGAACTCCATGCAGATGAACGGCAGGTCGTTGGAAAAGTGATGGAAATCGTGGATGCGGACGATGTTCGGATGCGTCAGTTCCAGGCTCTTGCGCGTCTCGTTGCGCATGGATTCCAGGGCGATGTCGTTGGCCTGGATCAGCGGCGAAAGGAACTTTAGTGCCACGGTCTTGTGCAGCATCTGGTCGAAGGCACGGCAGACCACACCCATGCCGCCTTCACCGAGCACGTTTTCGATGACGAAGCGGTCCGCGCCAAAAGTGGCGCCGGGCTGAAAGGTCTGATCGTGGTCCAACGGGGCTGAGGGATAGGCAGGAAAACGGCTTTTGGCGAGCACTTTGGCGGCGAAAGGAATTGATTGTTTGGCCGCGCCGCTTAGCCTGCCGGCGTTCGTCCCCGACCATGACCATCTGCTGCATCCATCAGGGCCAGCGCCGGAAATACACCTTCGAGAAGGATGAAGTGATCATCGGCCGCACCTCCGGTCAGGATGATCCCGATCTTCGACTTGATTATGACCTGCGCGTGTCCCGGCACCACGCCAAGCTCTGCCGGCGTGAGGGCAAGATTTTCGTGGAGGACATGGACAGCCGCAGCGGGGTATTCGTGAATCACGCGCATATCGATTCGGCCTGGGAATTGAAGCCGGGCGACCTGATCCGGATCGGCGACACCCTGCTCTGTCTGGAATCTCCGACGCATTCCATGAACGAGGAAACGGGGGCGAAGAACGCACACATGCAGGCGAGTGTCCCTCCGGCCCGCCTATTCGAGAACGCCGAACCGGAATTTGCCGAGACACATTCAGGCGAAGTCGAGATTCATGGGCAGGTGGATGCCTGGCATCGCAAACTTTTCTTTGCGCCTGTGGTGGGCCGGGAATTCATGGGGCGGTTGGATCGGCTTTATGATCTGCCGGTCGAATTCGCTTCGATTGAGGACCGGGACCAGTTGTATGAAACCGTTCTTGCCCGTGGGATCGAACTGATGCCGGGTTGCGAGCGCGGAGCGTTACTTTCCTTCGAAGCCAAGAGCGGAAAGCTGGCATTGCGTTGCTGCATTCCTGCGAACCAGCCACCGTTGAGCCGGCGCCTGGTGAAGAAGACCGCGGCCGATGGGGCCGGCATCATCTGGAGTCATCGGGTGGACGGTTGCCTGCAGAGCGGACTTTATGCACCGATCATCTGGGACGAGCGCGTGATCGGGGTGATCTGTGTCGACAGTCCCGAGGTGGAGGAGGAATTCGACGAGGTCGACCTGAAGATGTTACAGGCCCTGGCGCAATATTCAGCGGCGGCATTGTCATTGCGTGGTTGGATGGAATGAAGGTCACCTGCGAATACCGGGGTCAGCGAACCGTGTTTGATTTCCCTGAGCAGGAGATCGTGGTTGGTCGCACCGGTCCTGATGATGTGCTTCTGAAACTGGATTTTGACAGTCGCGTCTCGCGGCGGCACGCGCGGATCTGGTGGGAGGTGGATCAATTCGTTGTTTCCGATCTGGGCAGTTCGGCCGGGACGCTTGTGAACGGCGCCAAGATTTCCGGCAACCGCGGGCTCAAGGGAGTCGATCGAATTCAGATGGGGGAGACGGTGTTGAAGGTGGAGGTGTCGGATGGAACGGGCGTGCCGCATCGGAGCACTCCCGCCGTCGGCGAGTCCGCGTTTCACGGCCAGAAGATGCAGGCGGAGCAGGGGGAGGTGGAGATTTCCGGACGTCGTGATTCGACGATGCCTTCGACGATCCAGTTGCCTGGCGCGAGCGGTGCCATGCACGATCGGTTGCAACTGCTGTATGATCTGCCGCTCGAACTCGCACATTCGCTGAGTGATGACTCGCTCTTCAGCCGCATTCTGAACGGCGTGGTGCGGATCATTCCCGGCGCGGAACGCGGTGCGCTGTTGGTCTTGGATCGTCTGAGCACCAAACTTGAGCTGCGGGCGAGCATTCCCGATGATTCGTCGCCGATCAGCCGGACGTTGGTTCGCCGCGCCGCGTCGGAAGGGCAGGGGTTCATCTGGAGTCGTTCGGAGAATCTTGATCCTTCCATGAGCATCACGTCCATCGGCATGCAGACGGGGATGTATTGTCCGCTCATGTGGCAGGGTGACGTACTGGGTGTGATCTGCGTGGACAACCCGCGGCGCCGGCAGGCCTTCAGTGTTCAGGATCTGGATTTCCTCATCGCGGTGGCTCACTACGCGGCGGCGGCCGTGTCCAACAAGATCCTGCAGAACGACCTGCAACATTACATCGAGACCCAGCGCAGTCTGCTGACGAATTTCTCTCCGAGTCTGCGCGACAAGATCGTGGATCAGGCCCGTACAGGGGAACTGCAACCGGGTGGTGAGAAATCCAATGTGACGCTCCTGATGTCCGACTTGCGGGCGTTCACCCACACAAGCGCCGACATGTCGACCGAAGAGGTGGTGGCCATGTTGAACGAGTATTTCTCCGTGCTCACCGAGGCGATTTTCCGCAACCGCGGCACGATAGACAAATTCATCGGGGACGCCATTCTGGCGGTCTTCGGCAGCCCGGAACATGACGATGAACAGGATGTCAACGCGATCAAGGCAGCGATCGATATGCAGCAGGCCATCGAACGAGTGAACGAGGCACGCAAGGCACGCGGCGCAAAGATCTGCGGTTGCGGCATCGGGCTGCATCGGGGCGAAGTGCTGCACGGCTTCATCGGCGCGGAACAGCGACTCGAGTTCACGGTCATCGGTGATGCGGTGAACCGCACCTCCCGGATCTGCGATGGCGCCAAGTCCGGCGAGATCCTGATAAGCCCGGTGTTGCACGCGGAGGTGAAGGTCGACTTCAAGTTTGCGCAGTCTGAAATCTCGACCAAACACGAGGGACCGCTCGATGTATGGCGATTGGAGCCGACGCCGGACCGGCACGACACGAGATTCGAGAAAAAGTCGCTCGCCAGCGAAGAGGTGGACGACTAAGGTCTCCCTCACGCCAGCCACTTCAAAACGCTTCGTTTCGTCATGACCATCACGTGGGAATTTGAAGGCAACTCCGAAACCGTGGAGTTCGAACAAGACGACATTTTCATCGGCCGCAGTGAGCCGGGCGCCCAGATGGTGCTGGATTTTGATCCCAAGGTTTCCCGCCGCCATGCCCGCATTTGGCTGGAGGACGACGACTACTGGCTCGAAGACGTCGGCAGCAAGCGCGGCACAATGGTCAATGGTCGAAAGCTGGATGAGGACGAGGTCTGGGGACTCACGGAGAAGGATGTGATCCAGATCGGTGAAACCATCCTGCGCATCACCAGCCTCCGGCAGTTCCGCACCAAGGTCCTTCGCCCTCCCATCGAGGACGACGACGAATAAGAAAAAAGGCGGCCGAAGCCGCCTTTCGAGTCTTGATTGGTCGGATCCGACCAATCAGTCCAAGACCCGGACCTTCAGGTTGCGGAACTTGCATTCATCCTTGTGATCGGTGATCAGGATGTGGCCCTTGGCCTTTTTGCCGAAGTCCTTTTCCTTCCGGAACTTGCTGTCCTGCACCGCGGCCAACAATTTCGGGCTGCCACATTCGTATTCCAGGACTTTCACACCGTTGAGCCAGTGTTCGGCATGGTTGCCCCTTACCACGATACGTGACTCGTTCCACTGCCCCGGCTCGCGGCGCGGCTTTTCGGCGACCGATACCGGGAGGACATCGTAGAGCGCGGCCAACTGACGGTCCTTGCCGCGTTTGCCGTCCGGATGACCGAAGTCGTCGAGGAGTTGATACTCGGGCCCGACCGTCTTCTTGCGCCACTCAAGGATCATGTACTTGATCCCGTTGTTGCCGTCCTTGGCGAGATTCCACTCCCACTTGAACTCAAAGTTCTCATAGGTGTCCTTCGTCATGATGTCGCCACCGCGGGTGTCGGCCTTCTTGATGAGCAGGCCATCCTTCACTTCCCAACCCTCGCCGATCTTGCCTTTCGGGCTGTAAGGGCGGAAGCCGTCGAGGTTCTTGCCGTTGAACAGGAGTTTCCAGCCGTCGGCCTTTTCCTGCTTGGTCAACGTGTTCGGTTGGCCGGCCTGGGCGGAAAGCCCTGTGAGTGCCAGCACGACCATGATGCAAGACAAGCTCTTCATCGTCGTTGGAGCGTCCGCTCAGAGGCGGCGGATCTTCAGGTTGCGGATTGAGAACTCCTCGCCGTGATGCTGGAAGGCGATGTGCCCGGTTTCCTGGGTCATGAAATTGGGCCACTTGGAGAACTTACTCTTCTTTACGAGGTCTTTGATCTCGTCGCTGCCCCACTGGAATTCCACGACCTTCTTGCCGTTGACCCAGTGCTCGAAGTGGTTGTTCTTGGATACGATCTTGCTGGTGTTCCATTCGCCGACCGGCTTGAGCTTCTTGCCCTCGGCTTCGATCAGGTCGTAGAGACAACCCGCGCGGCGACGATCCTTCTTGCCGTCCGGATGCACGTCATCATCCAGCATCTGGAATTCCGGTCCGGTGAAATAGGCCGGCTTCTTGGGATCGATCTTCACGCGATACATCACGCCGCTGTTGCCGCCCTTGGTGGCGCGCCACTCCCAGACCAGTTCGAAATCCTTGAACTTGCCCTTGGTCAACAGATCTTCGCGGACGCCGCCCTTGTCCTTGTGAATCGTGGTCAGCGCGTCGCCGTCGATCTTCCAGGACTTTTCGGGAAATTCCTTGGTCCGGTAGCCGCGCAGAGTGTTGTGCAGCTTGCCGTCAAAGAGCGTGATCCATTTGCCGCCCTTCTTGCCTTTCTTCTTTTTGTCGGCGGCCTGGGCTTCGTTGAATCCCAGCAGCACACCGGCGGCCAGGAACAGGGTGGAGGTAATGCGAATAACTCGTTTCATGTGCAAATCGGATGGGGTTATAGGGAGGCTTCTTCAGCTGGGCAAGACTTCTGGAAATTCGTGCTTACGAAAGATTGACCCACGGAGTCGGTGCGGCTACCAACGGCTCACTCCTATTATGAAGTTCAACAATCTGTTCTCCCGTTCGGGCCGGATCATGGCTGCGTTGCTGGTCGCCGGTTCGTTTTCTGTCGAAGCGGCGGTCAAGGCGCCCAAAGGATTCAAGGCCCTGTTCAATGGCAAGCATCTCAAGAACTGGCGCGGCGGTTCGACCTTCGATCACCGCAAGTTCCTCGATATGTCGAAGGAGGAACGCAAGAAGCAGGACGACGAATGGACGGCCGACATGCTCGAGCACTGGTCCATCGAAGGTGATGAACTGGTGAATGACGGCAAGGGCCGCTACGCCACGACGCGCAAGGACTACGGTGACTTCGAACTGCTGATCGAGTACAAGACCGTGCCGAAGGCCGACAGCGGCATCTATCTCCGCGGTGTGCCCCAGGTGCAGATCTGGGACAGCAATGAGACGGACGAGCGTGCAGTCAAGTTGGGCAAGCCGCTGGGCTCCGGTGGCCTCTGGAACAACAATCCCGGCAGCCCGGGCAAGGATCCGCTCGTCAAGGCCGACAAGCCGCTCGGCGAATGGAACAGTTTCCGCATCATCATGGTCGGTTCACGCGTGAGCGTCTGGTTCAACGGCAAGCACATCGTCGACCACGCGACGATGCACAACTACTACGATCGCCGGAACAAGGAATACAAAGACAACCTGCGTCCGGTGCCGGCCAAGGGCCCGATCCAGTTGCAGACGCACGGCGGTGAGATCCGTTGGCGCAACATCTTCATCCGTGAAATCGGCACCAAGGAAGCCAACGAGATTCTCGCCAAGGGCGCGGATGCCAAAGGCTTCAAGGATATCTTCAACGGCAAGGATCTAAGTGGTTGGACCGGTGCCGAAGACAACTACCAGGTGGTCGACGGTGCGATCCAGTGCAAGAAGGGCAAGGGTGGCACTCTCTACACCGAAGCCGAATACGGTGACTTCGTCGCAACGTTGGAATTCAAGCTGCCCCCCGGCGGCAACAACGGTCTCGCCATTCGTTATCCCGGCAAGGGCAACGCGGCCTTTGACGGCATGACGGAACTGCAGGTGCTCGACAGTTTCCACGAGAAGTATCAGCGTGAGGGCCGTTCCATCAAACCGATGCAGTATCACGGTTCGGCCTACATGCAGGTGGCCGCACACACGGGTTACCTTCGCAAGGCGGGTGAATGGAATTTTCAGGAAGTCACCGTGAAGGGCTCTGCCATCAAGGTGGAACTGAACGGCAACACTATTCTCAACACCGACCTGAGCAAGGTGGAATCGGATCCGAAGAAGTTCAAAGGCAAGGACCTCAAGCAGGGCCATTTCGGATTTGCCGGTCACAGTGATCCGGTTTCATTCCGCAACATCCGCATCAAGAAGCTCGACTGAACATTTGAAACATCAACCCGGCAAAGCGCAGGCATTCTTGTCTGCGCTTTGTCATGTCAGGAACCCATCATGAGTCATCACGAAGAGATCGATCGTCGTAAGTTCATCCAGGTCACCGGGGGAGCCATTGCCGCGACCGCCGCGGTATCCGCCGGTTTGCCGGTGGAAGCGCGGACCGTGAACGAAAATGTCGTCAAATTCAGCGGGCCGGACTCGCTTTGTCATGGGCCGGGATGGGAGACGTTCAATCCGGGTTTCTGGCAGATCAAGGACGGGGCGTTGCGTCGGCGTCTGAAGAACTACGGAGACCGCGCCCGGGCGACCGGCTTTCCGTTCCATTACGAAACCCATAAGCGCAATGGTGGCGTGATGCCGATGGAATACGATCCGTCCCTGCCGCCGGGAGTGATTTATCGCAAGGACTGGAAATTGAAGGGGAGTTGGTCGGTCAGCGCGCGCTTTACCTACCACGGCAAGGCGGATGTCCGCCGTGATGGGGATGCTGACGATTGGAAGATGTACCAACCGGGTTACGGGCTGATGGGATTGGCCTACGGATCCAAGAACTTCTACGAGAGTTACACCAAGGTGCGGAATGTTTCGTTCGTCGCCTGGACGGACAACGGCAAATTCGGTTTTGTCGCCAAGGGCAAGAATCGCGGTCGCAATCCTCGTCCGGCCAAACAGGTCGATGCCCCGGAGTTGAAGGCGGGTGATCAGGTGGAAATCTCTCTGTCCGCGGAACCGAAGGATGGCTACACGCAACTGACCGCGACGCTGTCCGGACCGGATGGCAAGACGGTGAAGGTCGTTCAGGGATTTGGGAATCGCAGCACAGAAGGGTACATTGGTGTGGTTGGGCGCGGCTTGACCGACTTCTCAGTCAATGAACTCAATGTTGATCCCAAGGAGAACGAAAAGCTCAATGTCGGCGAAACAGACTGCTTCGCGTGTTACCCGCTGGGTGACACGCTCAAACAGGTGAATGGCAAGTGGCAGGTGCGCTTCGTCGGTCTCTTTGCGACGGACGGAAAACGTGCCGAAATCCGAGTCGCCGATTCACCGAATCCCAAAGGCGGTTGGAAGAAAGTGAGAGTTGCCGGACGTGCCAAGATCGTGAACAACGAATGGCGCCGGAATACCGCGACGATTCATGTCACGTTGCCGGTGAGTCCGGCGAGCAAGACGTTGTATTACACCGTTTGGAAAGACGACCGAGATGTGACCGCGGATTCCCGGATCGGCACGGATGCGTGCGGGCCGGGCACATTCAACGTCGGTGACGTTCCCGCGTCAGGGCGATACGTCGGCCGGCTGCCGCAACTCAAGGCGCCGTATAAGATGTGCGGACTGAGCTGTCATGCAATTACCAGTGGTCTGCAGCAGCGCACGGATGCCGGGTTGAAGATTCAAGGTGGTGGAGATGATTGGGCGTTCCGTGATCAGCCCACGGTGGAGGCCTACAAGCATCTTGAGGATTACGATTTCCAGATCATGTGCTGGGAGGACGATGTCTGGTACATGGAACTGGTCGTTTATCCGCCAAGCACGGATGACGCTTACAAGACCGTCACTTCCTCGATCTGTGGTCCGACCAGTCGATGGCAGATGATGAGGCATTGGAATGTCATCAATCCGGGCGATCACGATTACGGGATGGATGACGTGAAGGGGCCGGAGCAGATCGTCATTCGCCTGAAGGACGGACTGGGTCAGGACCGCGATTACATGCGGCGCAATTTCCAGATCGTGCATCACCTCATCACGGGCGACGAGGAGGTTGACCCATTGATCAATCCCAAGAAATGGCGGGCGTGGAAGATGCCCAACCGCGATTTCACCTTCGCCATTCTCGATTCGCGGCTCTGGCGTTCCAGCCAGGATACCGCGATGTGGGACGACGAAGGTTGGGGGCACATCCGCGATCTGTATGATCGCGCCGATCCGACCCGCAGTCTCTTGGGTGAGGAACAGTTCGCCTGGCTGCAACAGTTGATCAAAACGGACTCCTCCCGCCTGATCTGTCTCACCGGGATCAACGGCATGCACACCGTCTGGACCGGCGGCAAGAAATACAGCAACACCGAGGATGACTTTGCACAGCGCGATCGGGTGGCCGCCGATTATGCGGGTTGGGTGGCCGCCGGATCCGATCGTGTGATTGAACTGCTCGGCTCACGTGATGGGGTCGTGACTGTGTATGGCGACGTGCACAACGGCTGCATTCTGAAGAACACGGATCACGGACTGATTGAATGTAGCTTTGGTCCGATCGGTCGCAGCGGAGGTCGTTCCGTGATCGAGGGCTTCGGTCCGAAGATGAAGGACTACGATGGGCGTCCGGTGGAGGTCACCGCGCTCTATCACAAGACGCACGCTGATCCGCAATTGAACGAGCACGCAAAGGGCGATCCTTTCTACTGGAATTTTCTGGAGATGGAATTCGATCCGAACAAGACAGATCCCGAGATCGGTCTGCGTGTTCGCAACATGATCGATGCTCCCACAGAGAAGCCCCGGGGAGGTGGTGCTCTCGAAACTGTGAGTTCGGATACCGGCCGGAAACCGGCAAGTCAACTGCCTAAGTTGAAGACCTTGGCCAATGCCGATGTCCGAGTCGTGTCGACCGATGGGGCCCCAATCCGGGGAACGCGCTCTGGAGCCAAAGGCGAAGTGCCGGCAACCACACTGGTCGATGTGCCGAAAGGGACGAAGGTGATCGTTGCCGCCTTCGATGGCCAACGCTCCAAGTCAACCGTAGTCACCACTGTCTGAACCCTTCGATACAACCATGCTGAAAATGACCTCTACTCTCCGGCAGTTTTCATCATCAATTCGTAGCGGAATTTACAAACAATTCCGACGGATGATAATGGGCAGATCGGAAGATTTCGCATCTTCCCCAACGTCGTGCAATTGGACGCGTCTGGTGCTGGCGGTTGCATCCATGGCGTCGGTGACAAACGTTTTCGCCGCGTTGCCCGCTCCCACCGAGACCATCACTACGAACGACCTGATGCGGCACATTCGGTTTCTGGCGGATGACAAGCTGGAGGGTCGCGAGAGCGGTGGGGCAGGGAATCCGGAGGCCACGGAATACGTCGCCAAGGAGTTTCGCAAGTATGGTCTCAAGCCGATCGGGAAGAGTCTGTTGCAGCCCTTTGAGATCGGGCTCAATGCGGAACTCGATGAATCTTGTGCCCTCATGGTGAGGGTAAGAACCGATCGCCAAGTCTTGAAGATCGGAAAAGACTATCTGCCGTTCGACAACATCGACAAGGGCAGCGCTTTCGGTCCGATGGTGTTTGCCGGTTATGGCATCACGGCACCGGCGCAGAACTATGACGATTACGCAGGCATTAATGCGACGAACAAGATCGTC
>JAYPXF010000161.1:0-961 GCA_038154405.1 Verrucomicrobiales bacterium
GTGCACTTGCCACCAAAGGCCTCAATCGCGATCTTGAGAGTTGCGCGCGGTTGCTGAGACTCGCCGAGAATCAGCAACAGGTTGATGCATTGCTGAAAGGATTCGAGCAGGCCCACGCCGGACGCAGCATGGCCGGCATTCCCGAGTCGTTGGCCAGGGAGCTGATTGCCAGTGGACGTTCCTCCCTCGAATTGCGACTTCGACTGGGTGATGAGAAGGCGATCGCCGAGGGAATCAAGACGCTCGGCAATCCGAAGGCGAAGGCGTCAGATCGGATTTCGCTGGCGCGAGTGTTGGGTGAAATTCGTGCGGTCAACGCGGTGGATGTTCTGCTGCGCACGGCTGCGGATCCAAAATCGGAAGACTTGCAACGGGCGGCATTGGCCGCGTTGACTTCGTTTGAAGCGGAGAGCGTCGGCAAGTCGTTGCTGTCGCGTTTGAACAGATTTGCCGAATCGATTCAGCCGGCGGTCTTGGATGTGCTGCTGAGTCGCTCAACATGGTCCGTTCAACTTGCGAAGGCGGTTGCCAACGGGGCGGTAGTTGACGTTCCGCCAAACGTGGTGGACCGGTTGCGCACGCATTCGGATGACGAGGTTCGAAATCTGGTCGCCAAACGTTTGGGGGTGGCCAGCGTTGTCACGACAGATGCGGCGAATGCTGAGATCAAGCGAGTTCGCGACTTGTTGGGCGAAGGGACCGGGAATCCCTACGCTGGCGAGGCCGCCTTCAATCTGCGCTGCGGAGCCTGTCACAAGCTGTTCCACAAGGGCGGGAACATCGGTCCTGATCTCACGCCTTACCAACGGGGCAATCTGGATACGATGCTGCTTAGTGTGATCAATCCGAACGCGGAAGTCCGGGAGGGATTCGAATACGTGACCATGGAAACGACGGATGGTCGCAGCCTCAGCGGATTTCTGACGGATCAGGATGCCAAGGTGGTGGCGCTGCGTGGAAT
>JAYPXF010000161.1:971-3042 GCA_038154405.1 Verrucomicrobiales bacterium
GCGTGGAATGACGGGTGAGGACATCCGTGTGGAGCGCAAGGCGGTGAAGGCCTTGAACCCGATGGGCAAGAGTCTTATGCCCGAAGGTCTGCTGAACGGATTGAGCGATCAGGCATTGCGCGATTTCTTCGCCTACCTGAGGATCTCACAACCGATATCAAAGTAACGACAGATGTATCATTCGACTGAGCTCATGACTGGCAAAGACAAACACAGATTGGGCTATCGTCCGTGCGCGAGCGGTGGTGGGTTCTTGGAATCATGGTGCGAGCGGGGACGAAGCGGTTGGCACCAGAAACTTTTCCTTGTCTGTGTCTATCTGTGTTCATCTGTGGTTTCACTCCAAGCGGCGCGTCCCAACCTGATTGTCATCATGGTGGATGACATGGGCTACGGCGATGCGGGTTGTTACGGCGGAACGGATTTTCCAACGCCCCATCTCGATCGCATGGCGCGGGAGGGACTGACAGTCACGGACTTTCATTCCAGTGGACCGGTCTGTTCTCCGACGCGGGCGGGTCTGTTGACGGGGCGCTACCAGCAGCGAGCGGGCGTTTCGGGCGTCGTCTACGCGGCGTTCAATCGCAATCGGCATCACGGATTGCAGATGAAAGAAGTGACCTTTGCGGAGGTCTTGCGCGATGCGGGTTATCGCACGGGAATGTTTGGCAAATGGCATCTCGGCTACGAGGAACAATACAATCCGACCTATCAGGGCTTTGAGAGGTATGTCGGCTACGTGAGTGGCAACGTGGACTTTCACACCCACATCGACGGTGCCGGTGTGTTCGACTGGTGGCACCAGAACAGGAAAACCAAAGAGAAGGGATATACCACTCACCTGATCACAGAGCACGCGGTGCAGTTCATCAAGGATCACAAGGATGAACCGTTCTGCCTCTACGTGGCGCATGAAGCGCCGCACGATCCGTATCAGGGACCGGAGGATGGGCCGGTGCGCAACGAGGGGTCGAACAAGCTGCTCTACAACCACCGTGAGCCAAATCACGCGGCGCGCGCCTACCGGGAAATGATGGTCGAGATGGACAAGGGCGTGGGTGATATTCTGGACGCATTGGAGGCTCTGAATCTGTCGAAGAACACGTTCGTGATGTTCTTCTCCGACAATGGCGCGACCGGTCCAGGTTCTTGCGCCGGCCTTTACGGCATGAAGGGAACGCTTTGGGAAGGGGGACATCGCGTTCCGGGACTTGCATGGTGGCCAGGCAGGATCGCGGCCGGATCCACGTCGGATCAACTTGCGATCACATTGGACGTGATGCCTACCTTGCTGGAAATTGCGGGAGTGAATCCTTCCGGGGATCTCGACGGGGACAGTCTTGGCCCGATTCTGTTTGCGGGCGCCGGGGCGGAATCCCGCAAACTGTTCTGGCAATACGGTGAGGCGATGGCGATGCGCGACGGTCCTTGGAAGCTTGTGCTGAATGGAGGCAATCCCAACAAGAAAGCTCTATCCTACCCAAACATCGATTGGAAGCGACCCAAGGACGCCCGCGAGAAGATTGCGTTGTTCAATCTCAGCAAGAGTCCCCGAGAGTTGAAGAATGTGGCGCAGAAGAACGCGGGGCGAGTCGCCCGGATGAAGGCCGAATTGGAGCGTTGGTTGGCGGAAGTGAATGCCGATGCCACGCCACAGCCGGAAAAGAAGAACTGAACGAATGTCATTCGTTTCCGACTATCTGCCCAGGCAGATCAACTCCGGATGGCTGCTGCCTGGTTACACGCTTCCGCGTTTGCAGCAGATGATGCCATCGGTTCGTCCGGTCTTGCCAATCTGTTCGCTGGGTACGAGGGTGGATGAGTTGTCGTCGTTGGGAGAATTGGTAATGCCGCCGCTCTACAACGAAGCCCTTCGTGGCGGCTTGAAGGAGAAGATTCTGAATCGAATCCACCGTTGCTTTCCCGACTACTACGGTTCGGATGAGGGAGCATTTGACGTGGTGGAGTTACCGGGGCGACAGCACGCGAGTGAGATGCGTGGAGGTCTGGTTTCGTTCAGCGTGGATACGGCGGTTGAGGAACACGGTCCGCATCTGCCGCTGATGACGGA
>JAYPXF010000161.1:3052-12935 GCA_038154405.1 Verrucomicrobiales bacterium
GTTACGGCATCTTGGCTGAGCTTCAGAAATTGAGTCCGGATCTGCATTTGGCCCCGCCGCTGGAATACGGGCATCTCACTTGGGGATTGCCGTTCGGAATGAGCATCGATCTGACGACGGAGCTGACGACGGAATATGTGGCCAACTACCTCGATGCGTTGGCCGAGTGGTGTGACCCGAATGCTTTCTACGTGGTGGATGTGCACGGCTCGATTGTTCACCGAACCGCGATCCAGGACGGAATGAAGAAAAGCGGATGTCGTCCAATGGCGTTTCGGTGGTTGCATGAACCGTTGATTCAATATGCAGGCGATCGTGGGGATCAACATGCCGGGGGGGTGGAGACGGCCCTGGTAGAACTGTTCTCACCGGGAATGGTCGACAACGAATGTTGGCCTTCACGCCGGGCTGAAATTGTGGGTGGGCAGATGGATATGCACGAGGCTATCGAATTGTCCGACGATCTGGATAGATTTCGCGAGCGCGTGGTGGAGGGAAATCTGAACGGAATCGTCGGTGACGTGGAGAATTACGACCGACTGGATGCCGGGCAGATGCTTTCCGAGATCATGAGTGTTGTACAGCGTGATCTGGCTGAGCTTGGGGAGAGCGCAGGTGTTGCTTCCTCGCGGCGGAGACGGTGAGACATTCGATCTTTGCCCGATGGGGACGAAACGCTCACGAGTTCTGCTACCGTTCGTTGTCTGCGTTGATCAGGTTCTGATAGAACTTCTTCGCGTGATTTTAGGCGGCTTTGGCATCCGCCTGTTCGGTTTCCGCGTACGTCCACTGCTTTTGCTTCCAAAGATTGTCGATGCCCTTGAGGAACCATCTGGCGCTCTGCCTTGAACGGATGGGTTTGCCATCGACAATCACGAACAGGGGATTGGTATGGGCAGATGGGAAGATGCGTAGCGCCACCCAGCTGCTGCGGGGAATGTCGACTTCGAATCGGACTTGCTGCTCCGTTCCGTCATTCTGCACCAGCTTGGTTGCCACGGGATAGGAATTCACAATCAGTTCCACCGGTAGTTTATCGGGTCCGTCGGTTCTGGTTGCGACGCGTGCCAAAAAGCGCATGCGCGCTGGTGATTTCAGGCTGAGTTCGCCGTCATTCTCTCCCGGGCGAACAACCGCTTCGCCGGATGTTCCCGCAAAGTCCATTATGTGGCTCAATCCGTCACTTACGTAACTGCGACCCTGCTGGATGCCTTCGCACCACTTGTCGTAGGTGAGTTCGCCATCGACCTCCACATAGACGCGGCCCTTGCCGACGCGTTCGCCGCTCAGGCAGGGGAAGTCGGTCTCGCCGCTGGCTCGGACGCGGAAACCAGAGTTCAAGGTGTGATACCACATGTTCAATTCCATCGTGCGGTCGGTGTCCATGGTGGATATGAAATCCACCGCGGGCACTGGCTTGCCATCCGGTCCGCGAACCTGATGGGTGATGTCGACAATGTATTCGTTGGCGCCGATACCGGTGTAGTCCGGGATGAAATGGTTGGGTAGGCCGTCGGGGCCGTCCTTGCCGGGAACTCGTTCCTGGGTTGGTCGCAGGCCGATCGCGGAATGGGCGGGACCGGTGATGGCTCCTTGAGCTTTGGCCCATTTCAAGGTGTTCAGCCCGAGTGTGGGCCAATGATCTTTGGAATCGCCGCCGGGATACATCTGGTTCCGCAGGCGCAGCAGGCAGAGGTGGCCCGACCGATGCGAACCAAATCCCGACACCTCGATGTCGTAGCGCAGGAGGTAGGGATACTTGGAGGCGGCATCGATCTTCCCGGCAAAAAACTGTTTCTGATAATCAAAGCCGGGGCCCCAGGTAAGGTTGGCGCCGATCTTCAGGTCTTCACCCTGGATATGACGGGCCATATGTTCGGCCAACACGCCTTCGGTCGGATTGGTGTAATGCTTGCAGCCTGCGGCGTGAATGTGATGGTCGCCGGAATACCATCCACTCGCCGCCGGATCGACCCAGCGCTTCACCTGATAGCGAAAGGTCGCTGGTTTGCCGGCTATCACGAGTGTCTTGATCTCCGGAGTCGTTTCGGGACCACGGGAACAGCGGATCTGATACTTGCCGTCGGGCAGTCGGATCGCTTCTCCGTGGTGCCGATACACATGGGTATGAAAGAAGAAATCCGGTGCCAGTCGTTTTGCCGTTGCGGGGTATATGCGGCCCTTTTCGTCTTCAATGACAAATGACGCGGTGGCCGGTTTTCCATTTTCGTCCCGGACGTCGAAGCGAACGGAATTCGATGGACGTGCGTTGAACGAGAAAACCGCGGATGTCGGGTCGCCTTGTTTTGAGTCCGCGTAGCCCAATTGAATCCAGTCGAATTCGACATGGCCGGCTTTGCTTCCCGGATCGATACGGATGGCTTTGAGATCGTTCGTGACGGAGAAGGGGATGGCGTAGTCCTTCCACTGACCACCGTTGCGTTCGAGCATGAAGTTGATCCGGCGGTTGCCGTCGAAGCGCGGCTTGTCCTTGGTGGACCAGAAGATCTGGCCGAAAGAACCGACGCTGGACTTGGCGCTGAAACGCAGAACCATCCGTCCCGCTGGTGCCTTGATCGGATGGGCCATGGAAGGATCCCGCCCGGACATGTGGCCGTGCAGAGAGTAGTTTCTGGTGTCCAACCCAATATGACGCAGCGCCCGCCAATGGTTGTGGTCGGATTCAAAGTTCCATTCCCTGATGACGCCGGAGTCGGGTCGCGAGGACATGCTGAAACTGAAATTCAACCGGGCCGACCGGCGTCCCGCATCACGACTGTAGATCTGCAGGATGCGATACTCGACTTCGAGTCCGCTCAATTGCGGTTTGAGCGGACGGCTGTTGTACGGGTGCAGGTCGAGCCATCGGGCATTGATTTGATCTGCCGAGGCGTTGGGCAACGGCCCGGCGGTCGGGCTCTCGAAGCGTAGCGAGCCGACAATGCCTTGTGGATTGAGAATCTTCACCAGATGGGTGACCCAGCCTTGCTCCTGCAGTTCAATTTCCGATCCCGCGTTGGAGAGCTGCAACGATCCGTCGTCACTGATCGAGACGGTCGCAATGCAACGTTTGTCGATCGCTGCTTGGAGCGCGGATGCCGAGGTGGCCTGACGGATTCGAGCTGCTGTCGTGGTGGACAATGGGTTGCCCAAATACGCCATGGCGTCGGTCAGTCGGATCAATTGAGAACGAAGCGGTTGCGTTTCGACCTGTGATGATACCGGCAATGGAGCGCCGTTTGATCCGAACGTGGCACCTTGAAGCAGCGATACGGCGAGCAGCAGTGACGCGGATTGGAAACGGAACATCCGCTGAAGCTATTCTTGGTCGTTGCCGCGAGCAAACTCCGAATGCCCTGCCGCAAATCATCGTTGAAGATTGCGTTCCACCTCATTCCGGGTGAGGCCGATGGCCACTCGAAATGTGTTGGAACGGCAACAAAAAATGGAAACAGTGAAACGCCAGAATTGACGTGACTTCATGGAATATTCTGGTGTTCTTTCCGCCGCGTCCGACACCCAAAAACCTCGGGATGCAATTTAGCAAAAAGCAAAACGCCAAAAATAAATGAAATACACCAAAATCATCTCCTCCCTGATCCTCGCTGGCGCGTTCGTGTTCAGCTTCAACGCTGACGCCGCCGACGAAGCCAAGAAGGACAAAAAGAAGAAGCCCGCCGCTGGTCAGAGCGCCAAAGGCAAGAAGGGTGGCCGCAAGAATCCGTATGCCTCTCTCGAACTCTCGAAGGAGCAGCAGGGCAAGATGCGCGAGCTGCAGAAGGCTCGCGGTGAGGCCCTGAAAAAGGCGCGTGAAGCCAAGGATCGCAAGGCGATGGGCGCCGCCAACAAAGCCTTCCAGGATGGCTTGAAAAAGCTCCTCAGCGAAGAGCAGCTGGGCAAGCTCAAGGCAATCCAGGCCGAAATGGCGAAGGCCCGCAAAGGCAAGGGCGGTAAGGGTAAAGACAAGAAGAAGGACTAATCCCTTTCGCAATATCGATTCACGAACGGCAGCCTTTGGGCTGCCGTTTTTTTATGGCGGTTCGCCGTCATTGCAATGCGGCTGGATCGCCTTTCCAGATGAGGCGCATGGAGTCGAGGCGGAGGCGGGCGGATTGGATGGCCGCTTTGAGCTGATCGGATTGCTCCGTCAGCAGGTTGATTTCCTCGGGGCGGATGTGGTCGTTGACCTTGGCCAAGGTCTCCAGGCGGGAAATTTCGTGACCCAGCAGGTGGGTGGTTTCGTGGAGACTGTCGGCAATCGTTTTGGCGGCTTGCTCTTCGGCGGATTGGGTGGCGGCTTGCATTGCAGCCGGGATCACTTGGCGCGACACGTTCGGGCTGTCAATGAGGCGGTGTGGGTTCGCTTTCTCCAGTCGTTTGCCGAGGTCGGTGGATGAAATCTGAGCGGTGACGTCGGTGCCCTTGTGATTCACCAGGATACGGACGGGAGTCGGGGGGAGGAAACGGTCGACGTGCAGTTTGCTGTCGGCAATCGCTTCGAGGATGAAATTGCACTCCAGCAGAATGGTCTTGTCTTCCGGGCTGGGCCAACAGCCGAAGGTGCTGTTGCCTTTTTCACCGCTTAGCAGCAGGTCGATTGAGCCGGTGACCATGGGGTGATCCCAGCTCAGAAACGTGACATCTTCGCGACTGAGCGCGTGGGAGCGTTCGAAGGTGGCGATGAGTCCTTCAACGGGGAGCGACGGAAAGGCGTCGGTGATGACGCCCTGCGGATTGAGTTGGAAATTGTGAGGACCGAGTTCCTCAGCATGGACGCCAAAGTGCTCGAAGACATCGAGCATGAATTCCTCGAGTGAATTGTCTTCGTCCTGCGTACGGATGGCGTCCACCAGCTTTTCCGCGTCGACGGGGCGGAAGGAGTTCATTTCGAGCAATCGGTCGCGACCTTGCTCGAGTCGATCGAGCAGTTCCTTGCGTGCCGCTGCTGTGTCCTTGATGAGGGCTTCGAATTCCGCGGTGTCGCCGGCTTCGGCATGGGACGGATATTCCAGCGCGATGTCGTGAACCTGCCGGCCGAATTGTTGGAGGAGTTCGTTGCCGCCGACCATGTTGGTCTCAAAGGCGTTGAGCCCTTCGTGATACCAGCGGGCCAGGACTTCCTGCGGGCTGCCGATGAGGAAGGGGACGTGGATATGGATGTCCTCGGTCTGGCCGATGCGGTCGAGACGGCCGATGCGTTGTTCAAGCAATTCCGGGTTCAGCGGCAGGTCGAAGAGGACGAGATGATGGGCAAACTGGAAGTTGCGGCCTTCGCTGCCAATCTCGGAACAGATCAGCAAACGGGCGCCTTCCTCCTCGGCAAACCAGGCGGCATTGCGATCGCGTTGCACGAGCGAAAGATCTTCGTCGAACATCGCGATCTTGAGATTCAAGTGGGCGGAAACGGCCCGTTCGAGCGCGGCCACCTTTTCCTTGGTACGACAAATCAGGAGGAACTTCTCGGATTCGTTCCGGCGAAGCACATCCGCGAGCCAGCGGACGCGCGGATCGTTCGCCAGTTCGAGATCAGGTGCGAGGGAGCTGTCGCCGGCGTCGTTGGCAAACTCGGTGGAAACGCGATCGATCCAGTCCTCGTCGCCATTCGGGGCTTTGATCGGCGAAAGGTCCACGAGGCGGCGGGGGAAGTTTTTCATCGCCGCGCGCGTATTGCGGAACAGGACACGGCCGGGACCATGCAGATCCAACAGATCACCGATCAGATCGAGACGGGCTTCGTCATCGCCGGACTTTATCTTGGCCAGCGCAGCGCTGATGGAGTCCGCCTCAGAAGGGAACTGTTTCGTAAGATACTCTTCATCCTTTTTCGTCGGCTTCTTCCCTTCGCCCAGCTTGTCGACGATCTTGGCGATGTCCTGAAAGTCTTTGCCTTCGGATCTGAACGCCTCGAAATCGTTGAACCGATCCGGATCGAGGAGACGAAGGCGGGCAAAATGGCTTTCCAATCCGAGCTGTTCGGGAGTGGCCGTCAACAGCAGCAGGCCTTCTGCACGCTGCCCGAGCCTTTCTACAATCTCGTATTCCGTGCTGACCTTATCCGGACTCCATTCGAGGTGATGGGCTTCGTCGACCACCAAGATGTCCCAGTCGGCCGAGAAGGCCTGCTTTGCCCGATCAGGTTTGCTCGCCAGAAAATCAATGCTGCAAAGCACCAGTTGGTCATCGAGAAAGGGGTTCACTGTGGGATCGCCACCGTCGATCGCCTCGCAACGCTCCTCATCAAATATGTTCAGCCAGAGATTGAACTTGCGAAGGTTCTCGACGAACCACTGATGCACCAGTGAATCGGGCACGAGCACAAGGACGCGTGAAGCCCGGCCACTGAGGAGCAGGCGGTGGAGGATCAGGCACGCTTCGATCGTCTTGCCCAAACCGACTTCATCCGACAGCAGAACGCGCGGAGCCGGGCGTGAACTGACTGCGTGGGCGATGTAGAGCTGGTGGGGAATGAGATCGATTCGCCCCCCGACGAAACCACGCACGGATGACTTACGAAGTGCGTGGAGATTGGCCAAGGTGCGTTGCCGCAATTCGTAATCGGCGAGGTCATCAATCTGCGCATTTAGCAGGCGGTCTTCTGGTCGGTTGAAACTGATGCTGTCGCTCAGTTGCGCTTCCGGCAATTCCCGGTTCTCGCCGACGTAGGTGATGAGCCCGTTCTCCTCGACAACTTCCACCACGGTGAACTCCTCATCGTCGCTCGTCTTGATGTTGTCCCCCTCACGAAAGCGGACGCGCTTCAAAGGTGGGTTGTCGGCAGCGTAAACCCGCATTTCGCCGGAAGCGGGAAAGAGTATCTGCAAACGACCATCTCCAACCTGTACGAGCGTGCCCAGACCAAGCTCCGGCTCTGCCTCACTGATCCAACGTTGTCCTGCTGCGAATTGATCCATAGTTGCGTGATGACGCGAAAGGGGCGGGACGTTATTGAATGCTGAAGAATTGGGCAATCCTTCTCCGGCAAAAGAAAAGGCCCGGCGATGGCCGGGCCTTTTGTAGAACCGATTCTGACTCTCGCTCAGACGAGTTCGCGGATGGGTTTGCCGTAGCGGGTGATCATTACGGGGCGGCCGGTCGGGGTTTGGAACTCCCGGTGAGGGTCGATGCCCAATGAATGGTAGAAGGTCGCGGCGACGTCGTCGGGCGTGATCTTGCGATTTTTCGGGCCTTCTCCCTTGGCGTCGGATTCGCCGACGACCTGGCCGCCTTGGATGCCGCCTCCGGCGAGGAGGCAGAACATGGCGCGCGGGTAGTGGTCGCGACCGGTGCGTTGATTGATCTTGGGCGTGCGGCCGAATTCACCGGTGACGAAAACGGTGGTGGATTCGAGGAGGCCCTTGGCGTCGAGGGTGTTGAACAGTCCGGAGAGGCCGGCGTCGAGCTGGGGCAGTTGCTTGTTCTTGAGTTTGTTCCAGTTGTCCTGGTGAGTGTCCCAGCCGCCGAGTTGGACGGTGACGAATTTGGAGCCGGCTTCGACGAGACGCGAAGCGAGCAGGCAGCTTTGGCTGAAGGACTGCTTGTCGTACATGGCCTTGATGTGATCGGACTCCTTGGTGAGATCGAATGCATCTCGCGTGCGGCTGGAGCGCATCATGTCGTAGGCGCGTTGGCTGAACTTGTCCATGCCGGCGACGGTCTGGTCGATGCCGGCCGCGGGTGCGAAGGCATTGTCGTAGCGCTTGAGCATGTCCTGACGGCGATCGACGTCCTCGATGGTCATCCCGCGCAGGGTGAGGCCGCGGACGTCCATGCGGGCATTCACGCGTGGCGTGCTGCCGGTTTCGAACGGGCCGTATTCCAATCCGAGGTAGCCGGTGGTGTTGTTGATGTCACGCGGAATGGAAACGTAAGGAGGCACGTCCTTGGGCGCTTCCATGACCTTGCTGACGACCGAACCGTAAGTGGGATACTGGATGGAGGGCAGGGGACGGTTGCCGGTGGCCAGGTAATTGGAGCCGAGGTTGTGCGCGGCCAGGGTGTGGCTGACGCCGCGGAGAATTGCGTATTTGTCGGCGCACTTGGCGAGCTTCGGCAGGTGCTCGCTGATGCGGACGCCAGGGACATTCGTTTTGATCTCCTTGAACTCGCCACGATGAGTGTCGGGCGCGTTCGGCTTCAAATCGAAGGTGTCCATGTGGCTGGGGCCGCCGGCGAGGCGAACGAAGATGGCGGCCTTGCCCTTGCTGCTTTGCGAAACCTGGCCGGCGTGGGCCATGGCCATGTAATCGGCGAGGCTGAAGCCGGCGCCGGCGAGAGCGCCGACCTTCAAAAAGTCGCGGCGGGCGATTCCGTCACAGAAGATGTGGTCTGCCATAATAGTGGATCTTTCTCTTAGTGGTTGATGATGAATTCCTTGGTGTTGACCATGGCCCATAGGAGGTCTCTTAGACCGTCGATTTCGGTTTTGGCGGCGGCGATGTCGGCCTTGGCCATTTTGATTTCTTGGGCGGAAGGCAGGCGGCTGACCGTGCGTAGGAAGGTCTCTTCGATCATTTTGTCTGTATCGAGTTTGTAGCGGGCAAGGAGCTCGGCCTTTTCCTTTTCCAGATTGGCGATGGCGGTGGTGGTCTTTTCGATCTGCTTTCGCATGCTGGCGATCTGTTTTTCAAAGCGTTTGCGGGACGCCTCATTCTTGGTGTTGGTCAGTTGTTTTTCGTAGCTCTTGATTCGTTTGAGATACTGTTCGTTTCGCGTTTTGAAGCCCTTCAGGGAGGTGAGTTTCTGCAGCGCCTTGCGGTCGGGGGTGGTCAGTTGCCGAAGTTCACCGATCCAGCCGGTCTTGGAATCGAGCTTGGCAAGCATCTCCGTATCGTTTCGCGTGTAGAGCGTCTGTAGCAGGGTCGGATCCGACATGCGTTCGCAATCACAATTGGTCAGGCGGACCGGTTTGCCGAAGAGCTCAAGCGCGTAGGCTGAAGTTCCCTTGTTGCGATAGCCGGTGACATTGGGACCGATGGCGCGGCCCTTGGGTTCTTCGGCGATCTTGGTGACGTTTTTGTCGCTGGCGAGTGCCTGGTTGATGGCGTCGTTGACCACCTCGGCCGGCAGGCGGCGCAGGGCCATCTTGCTGAAGTTCTTTTCGTCGAGCTTGTTGGTATCGTTCGCCTTCCAGCTGCGCTGGTAGGTGTCACTGGAAGTAATCGTCTTGTGCAGCCATTTCATGTCGTAGCCGCTGTCGACAAAACCTTCGGCCAGGTAATCCAACAACGCACCGTTGCTCGGCGGATTGGCGAGGTTCATGTCGTCGGCAGGATGTACGATGCCTCGACCGAAGTAGTTGGCCCAGACGCGGTTCACAAAAGCGCGGGCAAAATAAGGATTCTCCTTGGCTCGCATCCATTCCATGAGCGGTGCGCGCGGATCGGGATACTCGGTGAGATGAACTTCATCTCCGCCCAGAATCTTCGGTGTCAGCACGCGGCTGGAACCGGTGTTCTTCTTGTTCTTCCGGTTCTTGGCAAACTTGGAAACGGGCTTGGCGGCACGAATGTAGAGTTCCTGCCACGGAACGGGACGACCTTGCTGCACACGCTTCTTGATCTCTTCGGCCAACTTGCGGCGGGACTTGGGATCCTTGCGGTCGTAGCCCATGTCCTTCTCGATCTGTTGCTGCATGGAACGGTAGGTCACCGCTTCCTTCACATCGGTGCGGGTGCCGTATTGGATGCCGTCAAAGAAGGCCTGGAACTGTTTGAAGTCCTGTTGGGTCCACTGGTCGAAGGGATGCTTGTGGCATTGCGCGCATTGGATCTGCACGCCGAGGAAGGCATGGGCAAAGCTGAGCGCCTTCTCCTCCGGCTTGCGGATGTTCCGGCGGGCCCAGTAATGCGGCATGGTTTCGCGGTCGCTGTAGTCGACCGGGTTC
>JAYPXF010000161.1:12945-16098 GCA_038154405.1 Verrucomicrobiales bacterium
TAGGAGCTCATCTGCGTCGCGTAATCGAGATAGGACTGACCGGACTGACGGCTGGTGGCCAACACGAGGCCGGAGACCATTTCGTCGTAGGGTGTGTTTTTGGCGACGCGGGAGCGAATCCACTCATACCATTGCAAGCTCAGTTCGTTACGGTAATTGCGGTCGTTCAACTGCGTGGCGTTGTTGCCGGTGAAGTCATTCAACTTGGTGGCCCACCAAGCGGCATAGGTGTCGCGCTCCAGCAGTTCCTCGATCTTGGCGCTGCGCTTGTTGAGCGAAGGATCGGCGGCAAAGGCCTTCACTTCTTCCGGAGTCGGCAGCGTGCCGGTCACGTCCAGGCTGATGCGGCGGAGGAATTCCAGATCGGTGCATTGTCCGGAGGGGATGATGCCGACCTTCCGGAGTTTGCTGATGACGATTTCGTCGAGCTTGGTTGAGGCGGCGATCTTCGGGTAGTTCGGACCGAAATCCTCGGAGATCGGCATCATGGTGGGGACGGGATGCACGCCGTTGTCGTAAAAGGCAACCACATGGGTGTCGCCGGAGGAAAGTGAAGTGACAACCCCGGTATCGCTGATCTCCGCCACCGATTCGTCGTTGGTGCGGAAACGGGTCAGCTCGGTGACATCTTCGACGGTTCCGTCCGCCCAGTGGCAGAGGACCTTGAGTTGCACGGTCTGGCCGGGCTTGGAAAACACGATCTCTTTCGGGGACACTTCGAGCCGATCGAAAGCGCCGGTTTCCTTCACATCGATGATGGCGCCTTCCTTGATCCACTTGAGAACCATGTTGTATTCCCAGCTTCCCTTCTTGATGCGTTCCTTGCCCTTATGTCGTTCCTCCATTGTTGGCTTGGTGAGGATGAGGCTTTTGTCCGGATGATCAGGATCGACACGGATTCCATCCTTTTCGTCAGCGACGATTTCCTTGTGGTCTTTGTCAAAGTCATAGCCGAAGAGCGAGAGACTGAATCCGCCCTGACCGGAGAAAGCACCGTGGCATTCGCGTCCGCTGCAACCGGCCCGACTGAACAACGGAACGACATGGCGACGGAAGCTGACGGCTGCCTGCGTGTCCGCGTGGGCAAAGCGTTGGCTGGGTGTTTTCAGCGCCGAGTTTTTCTTCGAACTCGATTCTTCAGCTTGTGCATTTGACGGAATGCACAGCGCGCCTGTCAGGGCGAGAATTCCGGCGAGCAATTTATGTTTCATGATCTGGGCTAATTGACGGGACGTTCGAGGGGCAATTCGGACATTTTTTCCGATATTTTGGCGCTGGCAAGGCATTATCTGGGCCATTTGAGGGGCGGATCGGAGGGCAGCGCATTGAATTGAAACAAATGAGGGGCGACAGACGTCAATAGATGCAGTCCTTTTGACTTTGCGGAATCCGTAGACGATTCTGGATGGATCCGAACCCACGATGACGGGCATGCGTGACGGCACGTCAAATTCAAGAGTGGTTCTAGTTACCGGAGCATCCACCGGTATCGGGCTGGCTTTGGTCAAAGCCCTTCAGCAGAGCGGCGAATTTCGCGTGGTTGCCACCTCCCGCAGTTCTTCCCTGCCAAGGTTTTCGGAAGCTCATGTTCAGGAATCGGAGCAGCTGAGAATTCGTCCCCTGGATATCACCAACCCGGGCGAACGCGAAGCCGTGCTCGACGAAATTGAACGTGACTGGGGTGGGGTGGACGTGCTGGTCAACAACGCCGGAATCTCCTATCGGGCGGTGCAGGAGCATCTGACGGAAGTGGATGAAGAGCTGCAGTTCAACGTGAACTATTTTGCACCCATGCGGTTGACGCGGGCGGTGTTGCCTTACATGCGTCGACAGCGCAGTGGTCACATCATCAACGTGTCCTCGGTCGGGGGGATGATGGCAATGCCGACCATGTCGGTCTACAGCGCGTCCAAGTTCGCGCTCGAAGGTGCTTCAGAAGGTCTTTGGTATGAGCTGCGTCCTTGGAATATTCGCGTGAGTTTGGTGCAGCCGGGCTTCATGAATTCCAGCGGGTTCGAACATGTGAAAATCCCGCCGCGTGCCGAGCACGAGCAGGAACTCGACGGGACGGCCTATCATGCGCATTACACGTTCATGGCCGATTTTATCGGGCGCCACATGCGGCGGGCGCGGGCGACTCCGGAGTCGGTGGCCAAGAAGATTCTGAAGACCATGCGCCAGCCGGAACCGCCGTTACGCGTGCCGGCAACGATTGATGCCCGGTTGTTTTCGATCCTACGACGGATCCTGCCGCGGCGCATCTACCATCGATTGCTCTATTACTGTCTGCCGCACATTCGTCAGTGGGGCGACGGGCAGTCGGTGGTGAAACAGACGAAATCGATTCCTCAAACCCACCTGTTGCGAGATCTGCAGGAGACTGACTGAAGCGCTGCTTGAGATCTCAGTTCTGGTTCCAGAAGATCACCAGATTCTTGGTCGCGCGGCCGGCGGCGACGATATCGATCTTTCCGTCCGCGTTCAGATCGCCAACCTTGATGTCCTCGATGGCGACTTCAGGTCCGGAGATCTGTTGTTCCGTCCATTCGGTTCCCTCCTGATTTGCCGGGGTGAAGATCTTGATGCCGGGCTTGGTTTTGCGCGAACCGCGCCAGCCGACGACGATGTCGTCCTTGCCGTCGCCATTCAGGTCCGCGACCTGAAGCGCGTGTCCCTGGACCAGCGCGCTGTCGAGCACCTGGGTTGACTTCCAGAGTCCTTTCTTGGTTTCTACATAAACCGTGGCGGCAATGCCGTGATGCGGTTCGACGGTCACGATGAAACGTTTGCCGTTGGGGAGTCGGCCGTCGCGGATCTCACCGGAAGCCTTGTCGGTGAGTTGTTTGCGCTGCCACTTGCCGCCGCGCTTGTCGAAGAGCCAGATGCCTTCCTTGCCGGCAAGGAGAATCTCTTCCTCCGGATCCTGGTCCCAGTTGATCGGATGGAAATTGTGCATGAGATGCATGAAGTCACTCACGACCTCTCGCTGCCACCCAGCGTTTCCGATGGGATGGTATTCGTAAACGATTCCGCCTTTGCCAGTTCCACCTTTGTTACCGCGGCCATGAAGGGGTTTTGCCACCAGACTGTATCCGGACGACGTCTTGATCAGGTGCATCCGATGAATTGTCGGCTCATTCTTCAGCTGCATGT
>JAYPXF010000162.1:0-1306 GCA_038154405.1 Verrucomicrobiales bacterium
TACCAGTTCCGCAGATGCCCCGCGGTCCAAGCCAGCGTCTGGTCGAGGTGACAGTTGTTGCAGGCATTCTGCCGTCCGTATTTCACCGTTTCCGCAACGTTGGGACTGGCAATGGTATGGCTCCGCACGGCCTTCAACAGTGCGTAACTCGTATGCGTCATGTGGCAGTCGTAACAATTGCTGCCAACGGATCCCGCTGCGTGGTGGGTATGATCGCTTGTCTCGTATTGATCCGCTTCGCGGCATTGGGTACATCCCTTGTTGCCGCGCATGCCAACCCCCAGTTGATCGTCCGCCCACTGCTTCGATGTCCGGCCGTCCTTGCCGGATTGATGCATCTGATGACATGACAGGCAGGTCATTTCCCCGGCCTTGTGGCAGGCGGAATCGATGAGTCCGTTGAATTCGCGGCCGGCCACGCGCACCGCACCATCACCCCAGAAAGTTGACGGCAGATCCTGATAAAAGCCTTCCGCCTGAGATCGATGTCGCGGCGAGAGACTTGCAAATTCCTCGAGATCCGACTTGCCCGTCCCTCGAATCACCAGTTGGGTGTCGGCGAGCACATCACCCGGATGATAATTGCGTGCGTTCTGATCCATCCGCTTGTCACCACGAAAACTGTGGCAACGACCACACACTTCGGATGATCGCGCGTGCAACAGCTGTTGCGGATTCACAATGGGATCCTTGAGTTTGTCTCGGTTGAAATCCTCTTCGGTATGCGCGCGCCGCAGGGCGGCATGGTTTTCGCCCGGCCCGTGACATGCCTCGCACGAGATGCCCAACTCTCCGGCCCGGCTGTCATGCGTCCGCGTTTCCAAGGACGCCCGTTTCTGTCCACCGGTCGTGTGACAATCCATGCAGATCTCGTTCCAGCGCCCGAGTTCAGGATGAAACATCTCGTCCGGCGGCATCAGGAAAGCGGCTTCCCGTGGCACCCACTGTCCCGATTCACGTATGTACATGAACGGCATCATGTCCATCGTGTTGCCGCGCCCGGTCGGAAACCAGTAAGCCTGCATGTGATGCGAACCGGTGGTCAGTGAAATCCGTTTCCAGTCATCGCCTTGGCGCTCCCGTCCCTGCTCCTTCAGATAGCGAAACAGGAATTCATCTCCGTTCCGACGAATCTCCCCGGCATTCACATAGGCCGCGTTGGTCAGCACCTGCGCGGAGAAATCTCCAACAATGGAATCCGGCCCGGCCTTCTGGGTCATCCGTCGATGATAGGATGCATGCCACGTCCGATGTTCGCGCTGGTGACATTCGCGGCACTCCTTTGATCCGACGTAACCATTGTGCG
>JAYPXF010000162.1:1316-1800 GCA_038154405.1 Verrucomicrobiales bacterium
TCTCTCGGTACATGCTTTGTAGGATCGAAATCGAAAGGTTCCCCCGCGTCGCCGACATTCTCTGCGACCGCAGGCGGCCGCTCCAAGTCCGGCGCATCACCTCCACCGGCAGGTTCGGAGATCCGTTCAAAACCCTTGCCCCGTTTCTCACCGCCGCTGAACGCCAGCACGAAAGCGACCGTGGCAATCGCCACCGACGCATAGGCAACCGCTTGATGCCGACGCCCCCCAATCACGAATACCGCTGCGCAAATCACGGATATGATCACGGCAACGGTCAACGTCATGCCGACAATATAGCCGCCGTCCGCCTACGTGAGAATCGCATTTGCTGCGATCATCCGATCGGGAAATGAACTTTTTTTCACATTTCACAGACAAACATTCCAATTGGATCCGCTTTAAGCGGTGACAGAATGATTCCGACCCCGTGGGCAATCCAATCGACAACTGGCGAAACTGGCTCAATGAAAACGCCGATCGT
>JAYPXF010000162.1:1810-15990 GCA_038154405.1 Verrucomicrobiales bacterium
CCCAACCGACCCGCCGTGAATGGAATGCAGAAGATGTGCTACAGGATTCCCTGGTCGAAACTTGGAGAAAGGCCGGAAGCTCCGCACCGCCCGCCGCACTCGTTTTCGCGACCATTCGACGCCGCGCCATCGACCTGGGGCGCTCCGATTCATCCCGCGCACGGCGCGAAGAGGCCACCCGTCCCGAAATCCCTTGGCTGGAGCCGGATCATGATGCGGAAGAAGAATCCCGCCTCCTTCAGTCAGCGATCGCTGAACTTCGATTTGAACTCGCCGAAGTCGTCACCCTCAAGGTCGGGGGCGGACTCACTTTTCGCGAGATTGCCGAAACCCTCAAAATACCGCAAAACACGGCGGCTTCCCGCTATCGCTATGCGCTCGGCGAACTGCGGAAACATTTGAAGACCGTTCTGCAATGACATCTCCGGAACCCAACGACGAAGAGATTGAAAAGGCGCTGCGTCGTTTGAAACCCGGTTCTTTGCCGATATCCCTGCGGGATCGACTCGCTCGGCTGGATC
This sequence comes from Verrucomicrobiales bacterium, assembly GCA_038154405.1. Classification (GTDB taxonomy): domain Bacteria; phylum Verrucomicrobiota; class Verrucomicrobiia; order Limisphaerales; family JAYPXF01. The sequence goes on from JAYPXF010000162.1 coordinate 2,332, forward strand.
CGTCCTCAACCACGACGCGGGAGCCGGAAGCCGCAACGGTCGACTGGCTGCGATTGTTGATCCGTTTTGTCATCCCGGGAATGGCCGCCGCCATCGTTGCGGGCACACTCTTCTTTCCTTCGAGTTCGGTGGAACAGGCCAACATCCCTCAACCCCAGCCACCCTCGAAAACGATCGCAGCGGCGGAAACCGACATCATATTCACTCCCATCGAAACCAACCAGGTTGTCTTGGCTGCGGAAGAACTGGCCATTCTGCCCGAACCGGACAACCGCCCCGTCCAACTGATGCGCGTACGCGTTCTCGATTATGAACGCGCCCGCGCCGAGGACGGTTCCGAACTCCTGGTCGCGACTCCTCGCGAGCAGGTGATCCCCGTCACCCTCACTGCATACTGACTGAGAACCAAAATGAAATCCATCCTATCCACCTCCCTCGCCCTCGTCCTGCTCGCTCCCGGCGCCATCGCCGAGGACAAGAAAAAGAGCAACAAGCAGACCCGCTCCACCAGAACCAGCACCAAGGTCACCAACGTCAACGGCAAGACCGAAGGCACGGTCACCGTCACCATCGACAACAATGGCAAGACGGAAACCAAGACCTGGAAGATTGACACTCCCTACACCAAGATCCAGGACAAGCCCGTGGTCGTGAAAACCCAGAAGCACAAGAAGGAACGCGTCACCTGGCTAGGCGTTGCAGTGACGGAGGTTTCCGACGATCTGCGAACTCAACTCGACATTCCCGACGGCTCCGGCGTCCGCGTCCGACAGGCCGTGCATGACTCACCAGCAGCCAAGGCCGGCCTGCGCGCCGATGATCTCATCGTCAGGATCGGCGAACAGATCATCTTCACGATTCCACAGTTTCAGGCACTCATGCGCAGCTACAAATCCGGCACGGACGTCGACGTGACGTTTTATCGCAAAGGCAAGAAACAGACGGTCACCGCGAAATTGAACACGCACGAAATCTTCACGCAGATCAAGCAACCCGGCACTGAGCTCAAACAGCCGCCTGAGTTCAACCTCGCCCCGACCACCTTGAGCAGAATCCTGTCGTCCCCGAGCATGATCACGCAATATCAATCCCACATTGATCCCAACACCGTCCAATGGCGAAAGCTGCAATCGGACGCCGACAAGACGACTGCCGAAGCCCGAAAGCGGGTTCTCCAATGGAACGGCCCGAAGAACACCCGCGCCCTCATCGTCCGCCCGGACGGCAAGACCACGATCGTGAAGAGCCCGGAGCAGATCCACAGTGAAGTCAGGAAGAGCATCGAATCCTCGCTCAAGAAGTCCAATCTGCCCGAGCACGCATTGAAGAGCGCGCTGAAAGCCATCGATCAGGCTTTCAAGGCGCAGTCAAAGAACTGATCTCCCGCAATAAGGATCCGCCTGTTCGGAATAACCGGGCAGGCGGATTTCTATATCTGCACGGCTCGTCCAGTCCGAGCAGACTCGTAGATCGCCGACATGATCTTCACGTCGCGCAGACCCATTTCGCCGGGAAAATACAGCTCCGTCTTCCCGCGACAGGCCTGGGCAAAGTGGTCCATCTGTTCCGCGAAATGATCGACCTGTGACATTCGTTGCACGCCCTCATGGGTGCGTAACTGGATCTCATCAAAATAGCCGTAGGCAGGTGACAACTCTCCCCAACCGGTATCGCCGGCCACGAAGAGCCGGTTCACCGGGCAGGTGTAGGACGTCGAGCAGTTGGCGATCGCACCGCTGGGAAACTTCATCGTCCAGCAGAGGGTCTCGTCCACTTCCGCATAGACTTCCGGCATCATCTTGGCCTCACTGGCAAGCACCTCCATGGGATCTTCACCTAACACATAGCACGCGCCCTGCACCGCATAGACCCCCACATCCACCAGGGCGCCACCACCCGCAGCGGCGGCTGTGCGGCGCCACTTGGAATGCGTGGCATTCGGATTCTTCGTATGAAAACCGAAAGCCGCCTCCACCAGACGCAGGGTTCCGAAGGCGCCGCCTTGAGCCAGGCTGATCAGTTCGCGATGCTGCGGCACACAGTGACAACGATAAGCGGTCGCCAGCAACCGATCCGCCTCCATGCAGGCCGCGATCATCTGTTCACATTCATCAACCGTGTTGGCCAAGGGCTTTTCGCATAGCACGTGCTTGCCCGCCTTGGCCGACCGGATCGAATATTCGGCATGTTGCGCATTGGGCAACACGATGAACACCCCGTCGATGTCCGGATTGTCGGCAATCGAATCGAAATTGTCGAAGTTGTAGATTCCTTCCGCCGGGACGCCAAACTTCTTCGACCACTCCCGTCCCTTCTCGTCCGAACTCGTCACCACCCCCGCGAGGCGACAGTGTTTGCTGTTCTTGAACGCCGGTCCGATCGCGACGTTGCTCAACACACCGAGTCCGGCGATGCAGATTCCAAACTTCCCGTCCTTCATATGCCTGCAAGCGAACCGCGCACCTATTTGGTCGGCGAATAGTCGGTGGGCGTCATGAAAACACCCACAACCTTGCTGGTCAGCCTGCCATCCTTTTCAGACTCGGTCTTGGCCTGGCGCCAGGCCGGATCCTTGCCGAACCCTCGGAAGGATTTCTTGATGGCATCGGCGCTCTCGCCCGCAATGAAATAGATCAGCGTCTTGCCGGCGCCCGTGCGTTTCTCAGTCGGAGTCCAGTACGCGACGTTCGTTATGCCGTGCTTTTCAAACAACTTCACCGTGTGGTCCCGAAAGCGCGCGTGCAAACCGTTCAGTTTCCAATCGGGTGTCGTATAGGTCCGCAACTGAAATGTGCGGGCGGGTTTCTCGCCGGCGATCTTGATCGCCGGCGAATAGTCGGTCGCCTTCATGAACACCTTGTCGATCTTCTTCACCAGTTTGCCCTTGGCCGTCGAGTCCTTGTAGGCAGCCTTCCAGTCGGGGTCGTTCAGGAAACCCTTCCAAGCCTTGTCGCGCGCCTTGCGACTCGGATAGGCCAGCACATAGGTCAGCGAGTTGTTCTTGTTCTCCGCCGGCACCCAGTAACCGATGTTTTCCATCCCGTGTTTCTCAAACAACTTCAACGTGTGGTCCCGAAAGCGGGCGTGCAGCGCCTCCAGCTTGCCTTCATTGGCGTAATAGGTGCGCAGTTCAAAGAAGCGACTGTCCCCGGCCTGAGATCCAGAAACGACGACGAAGAGAAGGAGGATGACGGTCAGTATGTTCTTCATGTTGAAAAGGCCGTGGATTGTGCCCCGGCGAACCCAAGGGGCAACGTTAAACTGCGGTTTCACCAAAAAATGGACGCGCCAACGTGATCTGACTACGCTGGTCACATGTCATCTGACGTCGAAACCCTCGGCATCATTGCAGGAAATCGTTCCCTGCCTTTCCAACTGGCGCAGCAGGCCCGCAACATGGGGGTGAAACGTCTGGTCGCCGCCGCCTTCGAAAATGAGACCGACCCCAAGCTCACCGAACTGGTCGACGAGATCGAATGGATGCGGGTGGGGCAGCTGAACAAACTGAGCAAGGCCTTCTCCAAGCGCGGTGTGAAGCAATGCGTCATGGTCGGGCAAATCGCCCCCAAGAACCTCTTCGACCTGCGCCCCGACTTTCGCGCGTTGGGCCTGTTGATGCGCCTGAAACAGAAGAATGCCCACACCATATTCGGAGGCATCGCCGACGAGCTCGCCAAAGATGGCGTCGAACTCATTTCCGCCCTGCCGTGGCTGACACCGTTGATGCCCGGACCGGAATTCCATCTCGGCCCCAATCTCTCGGCAGATCAGTTGGCCGATGTAAAATACGGACACCACATCGCCTTGGAAGTTTCCCGTCTGGAAATCGGACAGATCGTGGTCGTCAAGAAAGGTACCGTGCTTGCAGTCGAAGGTTTCGAAGGCACGGACAAATGTCTCGCCCGCGGTGGCGAACTGGCCGGCAAGGAAGGCGGAGCCATCGCGGTCAAGGTCGCCAAGGATGGACACGACATGCGTTTCGACATCCCCTGCATCGGTGAACGCACCATCAACACCTGCGCGGAAAACGGAGTGAGTGTCCTCGCGTTCGAACCGGGACGAACATTGGTCTTGGACGAACAAGAAGTCGCGCAACTCTGCAAGCGTCGCAAGATCACGCTCACCACATTCGACACCGATTGAATCCGCAGGGCTCGTCGCCCATCACTGGTCGCGAAACTCGCAAGGGTCTCAATTCAGGTCTCCACAAAAACGAAACTCTCACGAGTTCCGCCACGGAGCATCTTCCGCCCTCTCACTTTTTCTTCAGGCTCGGCTTGAGCCACTCGGGAATCTCGATCTCCTTGCTCTTCACCGCACCCTGATCGCCCGTCCATTTGAAACCCGTCTCCTCAAAACGGGATTTGTTCGCCTGCAAATGTTTCAGCAAACGACCGGCCAGCTGGGCATTCGGAGAGTCGCCACGAACAGAGAACGGCTGCACGGCCTTCGCACCTTCGTGATCAATTTCCAGAAACTCCAGGTGCTCTTCCTGCAACTGGTAGTTCACCTTGTAGACAATCGCCGCATCAAGCGCGCCGGCCCGCATCTGGTTGACCAGAAAATCGGCTGTCGGAACCTCCACCACCACATTGCTGCGAATCGAGTCATACAACGCGGATGACTTCAGCATCCCCTGCGTCATGAAACCCAGGGTAGACTGCTCGGCATTACACAGACCTACCTTCAGTCCCGGCTGCGCCAGATCCGCCAGCGTCTTGACCTTCTTCGGATTGCCGTTTCGCACCGCGATGCCGATGTCGGTCTCGGTCAGCATGACGGACTCGGGAAAGTGTTCGGCGACCGGTGGAACAAAGCAGAGATCGCAGGCATAGTAGGCGTCCGGGAATTTCGGATTCGCCGTATTCGTCATCGCCTGCATTGATGCGCAAAGGATACCGCAGCCGTTGAACACCGTGGTCAGTTCGATCCCTTCACGCTCGGCAAACTCCTGCAGCAGTTCTTCCACCGCCGGCCGATTCACGCCACCGCTGTAGAGGATCAGTTCCGGTTTCTCCGCCCAGGCATCGCCCTTGGCCACGTCGAATCCTTTCTCCGTGAAAACCTTTCCGCCCCTCTCCGGCGCAACCAGATAACGCGCAAACTTCAGCGCCGCCTGCGGCTGCGTGGATGCTTCCAGAATATTTGCGGTCACATTGTCCTTCTGGTCGTTGAACTCCGGAATCTCCACGGTTTCGAGTCCCTCAAATTGCGGCACGGTGGAATTCCAGATCACCGCGGCATCCACCGCGCCCACCTTCAGATCCGCCGCCAATTCCGTGACGGTCGGTTTCATCACGGCCACGTGTGCCTTGAGTGCCTCCCACCGGTCGCCCGACGCCTTCTGGGTCCGCTTCCCGATGCTGGCCGCCTCGGGATTCGAGACCGCAACCTCTACGTCTTCGCGCAACAGATCCTTGAACTCCTTGATCCCTTTCTCGTTGCCGACTCGAACGGCAATCACGGGATATTGAATCGCCAGCTTCACGGACTCCCGCACCGCCTTATGCTTCTGTGCATCAGCCACCGCGCCGTCATCCGCCGCAATGAAGATGTCTCCCTGCTTCGCCACCCGCACCTGGCTCAGCAAGGTTCCCGTGCCGCCATACTGCAGCTGAACGGTGACACCGTAATCCTCTTCGTACTGCTTCGCGATCGCAGCCACCGGTTTCTTGATGCCGGCGGCGCAGTAGACCATCAGCGAACCCTTTGATTCACCCGCGGCCGGGGTGGATGATTGCTCGTGGAAATTACTGATGGCAAACAGGCAGACGACAATGGCGATGACGATGGCGACAAATGCTTTCATGGGTAACTACAACGCACGGCGGACAAGGAAAACGGCAACCAGGAACACACCGGCACCGAGAAACATCAATCTGAACGGGAATTCTCGAGATGCCATCTTCTCCGGCTGAGACTTGGGAGGCTCCATCTCCCGCTTGCCGAAAACAACCACTTCAGGCTCCTTCGATGCACTCTCCGCCGCCGCTGCCTTCACCAGCTTCTCAACCTTGGCAAACTCTTCTGGCTCCGGCTTCACCTTAGCCAGCTCGGGCTTCGCTCCCGCATCTTCAGTCATCGCCTTCTCTTCCAAGGCCATCGCGACCTTCATGAGCTCCTGGCTCCAATCAGCATTGATCAACAAATCCCATCCCGGATTCTGCGCCTTGACCTGGCAGGAACAGGCCCCCAAGAGGAACAGGCTCAGTTCGTCAATGCCTTCGTCATCCAGATCCGTGGCAGTGAATGCCCGCAAGGCACGCCCGCGACCAAACACCGGTGACGCAAACGGCTCCTTGCCTTTGATCAGTTCATCGCCAATCGGGCCGGCTATCATCTTGATCAGCAACTGCTCATTCGGATCATCACGCTTGATCTTCAACACCTCAAAATCCACCCGCATTTCCGGCCCCGGTCCGAGCTTGTTCTCCGGATCAAACGGATCCTGCTCCGGAATGCTCGCCACCTGTTTCAAGTAGTTCAGCCGTTTCTGCAGACGCGCTTCAAATTCGGAATCCGCCTTGGCATCGCCGGATTGGATCACCACCCAGACGGCGGAGTGTCCATTGACCAGACTTTGAACGATCCTCTTTCGCACGGGGGAATTGAACAGCGGACGCAGCTTCTCAATATTCGCCTCACCCCGCCACAACTCCGGTGAGCCCTGCGCCGGTTGCATCAGGGCCACCTTGCCGGCTTCAACCTCACCGGGAACCAGCTGCACGACGCCGGCAAATTCTTCCAGCTTCTCGGAGAAAGCCTTTCCTGCCTTGGACTCTAACCACGATTCCGAGACGAGCAGGCCATACCGATCAGGATGCCAACGATCGAGGGCATAGCGGAACACCGGCACCGTGCAGGCAAACGCCTGAACGGTCAGCGCCAGCAACAAGGTGGCGACCAGTCCGGATTGGTATCGGCTTGTTGAGATCATCATTTTCCGAATCGGGTCACCTTGCCGTCTTTCGTGGCGACAAACAACCCGCCATTCGCCACCGCCATTCCGTCCCAGACCGGCAAAGCGCCCAACGTCATTCCGCTGCGTTTGCGACCGTCCTTCACGGACATCCCCCAGAGCACACTGCCTTGGGCGCCCTGAAGAGCCCGGTCCTGTTCATTCAGAATCGGATTCACGGATTTGTCACCCTCCATGATCCGCTCAAAGGTGTATTCCTCGTCCATCACATCCGGCGCACCGGCCACGAACAGGGTGTCGTTGGCCATGGCCATCGCCTGGGCGAACATCGGCACGGCCCGATCCCAATCACGTTCCACGTAAGAATCGCCCTGCTTGGAATTGCCGCCACCCTTTTTGCGAAACCACAACGCCGTTCCCACCTTGCCATTGCCGAAATCGACGCCACCCAATCGACCGTCGTGCTTGTTGCCCGACAGATCCTTGGCATTGCCGTTGTCGAAGTCGCAGGCGAGCACGGCCTCCTTGTTGCGCTGCCGGGCCAACTCCGGGTTGCGGACGCTCAATTCGATCTCCTTGGGCGTCAGTTCCCGATGATAGACCCGCAGTTCGTCAATGAGACCGGTGTAGGCAAAGGTGGGTTTGTAGTCTCCGACTGCACTGCCGGTATCCAAGCCAAGATCAAAGCCCTGCGCCGGCGTCTTCGCCACCAGGGCCTCCGACACACCTTCGGCGATCAAATCACCATTCAGATACATCTTCATGGAAGCGTCCTTTCCAAGCACGACCGCCATGTGATTCCATTGATTTTTCAGGCGACGCTTCGAAGTCAGGCGATTGAGATAACTGTTCGCACGCACCAGGAAACTCGGCTGACTCTTGTTCAATGTCAGTGCGAATCCGTTCAGCGGACCGCCATGAGCGAACACCACTCCGGCGCCCTTGTCTGGAAAGATCCACGCTTCCACGGACACCGCCTTCTTCGTCGGATCCAATCCCTTCGGCGTCCCGAACGCCACATTGGCACCCGGAGCCTTGCCTCCCCGCCGGGCCGACGGAGCCGGTGCATCAGGAATCTCACGCGGAGCTGAGAACAACTGATGTTCGATCGTCGTCGTCCAGCGGAGGTATTTCGGATCGCGACCGAAACCAAAAACGTTCGTTTCGTTGAACACCAGCATGCGACCCGCCGGGGCGTATTTGCCGGCCTGGTAGTAACCATTGTGACCGCCGGCAAAGTTGCGTCCGTAAACCCAGTAGGCGCGATGGAAGTAGGTGTCATCCAGATAACCCATCGGCGCGAACAGGTGCGTTCCCTCGCCTTTTTGTGCCGCCCCCTGATGCGGGGCGCTCCCGGAGATCGGCCCCAACTCCAGGCGCTCACCGGCCTCATCGATCTTCTGTGAACGGAGGTAGGTGTATTTGCCGTCACTGCAAAGAATGTCCGGCAGGCCGACCTGCATCTGCAGTGTTTCCAAACGGTTCTGAATGTCCTCACCGGTCTCCGGGTCGATATTGTCCCAGACCTTCTCCATCAGCTTCTTGCCACTGGCCACATCAAGTTTGATCAGGCGCAATCCGCCATCAAGAAAGGTCGAACGGCCGGCTACGAATGTGGCTACGCCTTCCTGAATCAGCACGCTCCCATGTACCGGCCAGACGGATTCGACCTGCTCGAACGCCATCACGCGTTGATCCATCGGGGCAGCACGGAAACGCCAGATCAGCTCGCCGTCGTTCGCGCGCAGGCAATAGACCGAACCGTCCGCCGAACCAAAGACAACGCGTCCCTTCCAATAGGTCGGGGGCGAATCAACCCGACCACCGGTGGTGTAGCTCCATTTCAGTTTCCCGGTCTTCTCGTCGAGTCCATGCACCGTGTGTTGATCGATCTGTGCCACGTAGACATTGCCACCCGCGATCGTCAATGCGCTCAGACGACCACCCAGGTTGCTTTGCCATGCCTTGCGCATTTCCTCGGGCAACGCCTGTCCCGAGTAACCGCTCCGCTTGGAGTCATGACGAAATGTCGGCCAATCCGACTTCTTGGCGGCAACTTCCTCAACTTCCTTGCCGAAGGCCGGACCTTTCTCAAAGCGAATGCCAACGGCGCCCTTGGTCATCACCAGCGGTTGGGTTGCTTTCGGTGCCAGCGCGTTGAAGCCGTAGAGTTTCGCCTCGGGATAGCACGCGCAGTTGTGCGGCGGCGCATAGGTCAATCCGTTCGCCGGCATCACCCCGTAGAGGCAGCCGCCACGAACCCAGTGATTGATGTCCCAGTGTTCCTTTTCATGATCAATGAACTCGATTCCCGTGCGGGACGGCATCAGAAACTTCTCCGTGGCCTTCGCGATGTAACAGCGATGATGAAACCAGTAGGTCTTCACGTTCGGCGGAAACTCCTTTTTCATCTCGCCCGTCCGCGGATCGTAACCACGGAACACACCTTCGCCGCGACCGCTCGTCACGGATGCCGACCAGACCAATCCGTTCACGACCAACAGATCCTGCGGTGATTGATAGCCGGACGGGTCGTGTTTCTGCTCCCAAAGCTGCTTGCCGGATTTCAGATCGAAGCTCTGCATCTTGCCTTCGCCGCCGGCGAACAGGACCACGTCCTTGTAGATGACAAGACGCGGGGCGAAGTTGAACGGAATCAGACTGCGACGACTGGCCTTCTTTCCGGTCCAATTGACCTTGCCGGTCTTCTCATTGAGCGTCACCACCTGGTCGCCGTTGTAATAGGCAACCGTGCCTTCAGCAACGGCCACGGACAGCGGCGTGATCTTGTCCTTCTTTTCCCACAGGCGTTTGCCGGTCTTGGCATTGTAGGCAATCAGCTTGCGCGGACGCGCATCCCATATGAACTCGGTCCGGACCCGCGCCTGATCACCCGTGTTGAATTTCGGAATATAGTCCTTCAACTCCCAACCTCCTTCGCGCACCAGAATGTAGACCGTTCCGTTCACGTGCAGGATTTCCTCGGCCTGTTCCGAGCCTGCGAACTTGCGCAGCGTCTTGCCGCTGGCCGCGTCCAAGGCTTCCACTGGACCATCAATGTCCAGGGTGGCAAAGATCTGCTCATCCGTGGCGACCAATCGTCGCGCCAACTGGGTGGGACCGCTCTTCAACGGCCACAACTGGCTGTGCCATTTCGGAATCGTACGGTTCCAGAGAACAGTTCCGTTGAACGCGTCACGCGCGATCAGTTTCCAGTGCGAGGGCAGCTGGATCGAAACACGGGATCCTTCATCCATGATGTAGAACAACCGCCCCGCCGCTGACACCAACGCGCTCATCGAAGCCATGCGATCGTGATGACGCGACCAACGTGGACTGCCGACCCATTGCATGCGACGCGGCGGACCCACCCGATCATCCTGCGCCACTGCATTGCCGGAGGGGTTGTGAAAGTAATGCGTCCAATCATCGATCTCTTCCGGGACGGGCTTGACCCACTTGGTGGTCTTGCCCCCTTTGCTGATCATCGCGACCCCGCGTGGCGCCAGGACACGTTTGATCTCGTCCATCGACACACCGAGCATGTCGTCAGCCACGACGAGATTCGCAAAATTGTCGATGTAGGGAAGCGCTTTGCCTTCCAGGCGATCCACCGAAACGGAGCCATAATCACCACCGGCGCGGATGTTCAACCGAGCCTTCGCAACACTTTGCGCATTGCGGTCCCAACCTTGGACCATGTAGCTGTCGTTGAGACGGAGCGCCTCTGTCCGTTTTCCATCCCCGCTGCCCAGGTGAACGATCAATCCACCTCTTACGCCGCTGTCCCGAACAATCCGGGCCGCGGGCTGATTGGCGGAAACAAGGCCGGAAATTGCGAGAAAACCGGCGACAACGAGAATGGGGCAAGAACGCGTCAATTGCATACGAATGAGAATTGGAAGCGAGAGTAAAGCAGCGCATTCACGCGGACTCAACCTTTGATGTGGTCTCACTGTCACCAGCGGCCGCAGGATCACCGCAGTCGCGCCGCGTTCAGTTCTGCCTGTTCCCAGGCCTCGATCTCCCAACCCTTCCAGTCCGAACGGACGGGATCGGCATTGATCTTGGGCAACTGCGAACGAAACTTTTCCAATACACCATTGTGTTTTTCGATCCCCACAAGATTGTGAAACTCATGGAAATCTGTCCGCATATCGTAGAGTTCCTCACTGCCATCACCGTAGCGAATGTAATGGTGGTCGGTGGATCGCAGCGAATGGTTGCGAGGAGTGAAGGTGCAGAGAATCGGCCGGTCCCACTCCGCGTTAGGCGACTTCATCAACTTGCGTAAACTACGACCTTCCAGATCCGTTTTCTCTGGCAGACCAGCCAGATCCAACAGAGTCGGATAAATGTCGATCAGACCGGTCGGGCGTTTCGTAAGCTGCCCTTTCGTAAAACCGGGAGCACTGATGATCATCGGCACCCGAACTCCGTCTTCCCATAGTGAGCGTTTGGCCCAGCGTTCCTTTTCACCCAGGTGCCAACCATGATCGGAGAACAGGACGATGATCGTGTTCTTCGCGTACGGACTCTCGTCGAGCGCATCCAGCACGCGCCCTACCTGCGCATCAACGAAGGCCACACTCGCGAGATAGGCCTGCACTGCCACCTTCCACTGCTGGTTCTTCAAGAACCATTCATGACGCGGCGCCGGATGACCGATGGTCAGATCCTTCGCGTACTGCGGGAGATCGTTACGGTCGTCCGCAATGACCTTGGGAGTCTCGATCTCATCCAGCGGAAACAGATCGAGATATTTCCGCGGCGCATACATCGGCACATGCGGCCGCCAGAAGCCGGCGACCAGGAAGAACGGCTTTTCCTGTTCTTCACTGAGGCGATCAACTACCCAATTGGCCACCTTCACATCCGGAGTGTCCGCCTCATCGGGTGGATAGGCGCCCCAGTCCCAGAGTTTGTGACCTTCCTTGTGGTTGATCTTCCCAAGAGGAATCGGGCCGAAGCCACCCAGACCGCCGCCGTGCTCATGAAACCATCGCTTCTCATTGCCGCCGTGAACGAACTTACCCGCTCCCATGGTGCGATAACCAGCCGCGGCAAAGTGTTCGACCAACATGTCACCCGGCTTCCGGTCCTTGTAGGCAGTCAGCGGCGGCTGCAAAAAATACATACCCGTCGTCGACGGATACTTGCCGAGCACCAGCGATGCCCGTGAAGGCGTACAGATCGGGGCCTGGCAATGGGTGTTGTAAAAGAGCGTTCCGCGGTTCGCGAGTCGGTCGATGTTCGGCGTCTTCGCGTTCGGATGACCACCTATGCACCCCACCCAGTCGTTCAGGTCGTCGATGGAAATGATGAGGATGTTGGGACGCTTCTCTTCCGCCGCCGGTACGAGAACAACCGCGGCGAACAACAGGGTCAGAATTCTGATCATCTTCAAAACTTCAGTTCCTTCGTGATCGCCTTACCGTCTCGCTCAAGCTCCGCAGTCGCCTTGTCGCCCTTCTTCTTCCGCGCCAGAAAACGTCCGATGTCCGCCACACTGCGCACAGGTTTGCCATCCAAGGTCAGCAGGATATCATCCGGCTTGAAGCCGGCCTTGCCGGCGGGAAATCGCGGATCCACCTCGGTGGTCTTCACACCTTCGCCGCGATACTCGGGATCGATCACGATGCCGAGCAACAGACGCGGTCTTCCGCGACGAACCGGATTGCCGTCGGACTTGGTGAACTTGGGACGTTCAGCCGCATTGGCAAGTTTGTCCGCCACCAGGTAAGCCATCCGTGTAATCTGCTCGATCTCGGGCTGATCGATCTTCTGCCAAACATCGGTCGGCTTGTGATAATCATCATGTTTTCCCGTGTAGAAGAACAACACCGGCATGTTCTTGTTGTAGAACGAGGTATTGTCGCTCGGCGCCTTGCCGCCAGGGTTGGTGGTCATCTTGAAATCAAAATTCTTCGCCACATCCTTCACCATTCCGAGGAAGCCCGGCGAAGTTCCAACGCCGCCGACGTCAAGTCCCTGAGCCCCGCGACCGACCATGTCCAGATTGATCATCGCGATCGTGTTGGTCAGCGGCACAAGCGGATTGTTCACGTAATGTCGGGAGCCGATCAGCCCGCGTTCTTCCGCATTGAAGGTCATGAACAGGATGCTGCGCTTGGGTTTCGCCTTCACTGAAGAAAACGCCTGCGCCAGTTCCAATACCGCCGACGTGCCGCTCGCGTTGTCATCCGCACCGTTGTGAATGAATTCGGCATCCCCGCGCTTGCGCCGGTCGCGTCCGTAACCCACGTGATCATGATGACCGCCAACCACAAGGTATTCGTTTTTCAGTTTTGGATCAGATCCTTCCAGCAGACCAATGACGTTGTTCACCTTTGCCTTGTCACGGCGAATCTTGACATTGAGCGTCACCAACAGCGTGTTCAATGCGAAGGAGGCGGGTTTCTGTTTCTCGTCCATCTGCTTCACCACTGCGGCAAAATCCTTGTTCCGTGACTTGAACCACTTTGTCGCAACTTCATAGCTCACAAAAGCGAACGGCAGGGAATCCTTCTGCGGTCCCATCCGCCACGGACCGCCGTCAGACATCTGCTCGATGGTCTGCCGTTTCGGAGTCGCATCCACGATCAGGATTCCCTTGGCGCCGTGCTGCTTGGCGTTGGCCAGCTTGGTGGTGAACAGCGCATGCGCATTGGGCCGACCACCCGCCGCCTTGAACAGCGAATTGTCCCGATCCGCATCCGGTGTACGGCGGAGGATGAGGA
>JAYPXF010000163.1:0-15971 GCA_038154405.1 Verrucomicrobiales bacterium
GAACTCGCGCGATGAGCGCGGGGGATTATCACGTTGTTCGACACCCCAACGGTACCTGTTCCATCGGCTGCCATGATGTCGGCGAGGTCATGCATCCGATTGTCGGTCCGGTTGCCGAGGCGGAGTCGCTCTATGTGAAGGGTCTGGATCTGGTCGCCCGGGCGGGCAGGATGGACCGGTTCTGCGTGTGGGACATCGGCATGGGAGCTGCCGCCAATGCCTTGGTTGCCACGCGTGCGTTGTTGGGGGCGACCCCGAATATAGAGATCATCAGTTTCGACCACACCGCCGGTGCGCTCCGATTTGCGGCCGAGCATCGCGATGACTTTCAATACGTCGCTGACTTCATTCCGGAAATCAATGAACTGTTGGCGGATCGCGATATTGCCTTCGAACGTGACGGGACAAAGGTTTGTTGGCGGTTTCTGGAAGGTGATTTTTTGGAAGAACTCCGGGCGCGCGGAAACGGATTGCCGAAACCGGATGCAGTTTTGTTCGACGCCTGGTCACCCCTGAAGAACTCCGGAATGTGGACGGTGGAGGTTTTTCGCGCCATCCACGAAGCGCTTGAGCAGTCGTGCTCGTTGGCCACCTACTCACGTGCTACCTGCGTGCGATCGGCCCTGTTGCTTGCGGGTTTCTTTGTGGGGAAAGGTGGCGCTGTCGGTGCCAAGGAGGAATCCACCGTCGCCGCGAACGACCTGACGCTGCTGCAGGATCCGTTGGATGCCGGTTGGTTGGAGAAGTTGCAACGTTCGCACAGCGGTCATCCGCTCTCGTCGGATGTGTTCACTCAGGAACCATTGACGAACGAGCTTCTCGAAGCGCTCCGCAACCATCCGCAGTTTGGCCAGTAGTGGAGGGCATCGCTCCGTCGATGCTGGTTTGTGTCAGTCGATTTGATCGGCGGGGAATCCCAACGGAAACCGACGGAGCGGTTTCCTCCAGTTCCGATCGAACGCGTCGGTCCCTATCCGAGAATCTTTCGCAGGCCTTCGGCGATCTTGATGAACGCCTGGCCCGGGGGATCGCTCGGAGCGGTCACCACGACGGGTTCGCCGCTGTCGCCGCCTTCGCGGATATCGGTGAAGATCGGGATCTCGCCCAGAAACTCGGTCTTTTGCCTATCCGCTTCTTCCTGTCCACCGCCATGACCAAAGATTTCCACACGATCACCGTTGGGCGCGGTGAAGTAGCTCATGTTTTCCACGATGCCGAGGATGGGCACGTTCACTTTTTCGAACATGCCGATGCCCTTGCGCACAACACCGAGAGAGGCCTCCTGCGGAGTGGTGATAACCACGCCGCCATCCAGTGGCACGGTCTGGCAAAGCGAAAGCTGGGCGTCGCCCGTGCCCGGAGGGAGGTCGACCAGCAGATAATCGAGCTCACCCCAGTCCACCTGCATGATGAACTGTTGGACGGTCTTCATGATCATCGGGCCGCGCCAGATGACCGGCTGATCGTCGTCCATCAGGAAACCCATGCTCATGAGCTTGATTCCATGGGCATTGGGCGGAATCAGCTTCTCCTGTTCGCTGACGTTGGGGCGCTGCTTGATGCCCATCATCAACGGGATGCTGGGGCCATAAATGTCACAGTCGAGCAGACCGACCCGGGCGCCAAGAAACTGCAGGGCACAGGCCAGATTCACCGAGCAGGTTGATTTGCCAACACCGCCTTTGCCGCTGGCAATCGCCACAATGCGCTTGATGCCGGGAGCCTTCTGCTGTTGGTCAAAGGGATTGTTGCCACCGGCGGCGGCCGGCGCGCCCTGTTGTTGTTCAGGAGCGGGCTGTTTGATCTGCACGCTGACCATGTTCACGCCGTCGAGTCCCTTCAACGCCGCGTCCACATCCGATTTCAACTCCTGGGCCACCTCACGGCTGCCCGTGGTGAGTTCGAGTTGGATGCTCACGGCGCCGTTGTTCGCCGCGATCTGTTTTACGAGGCCAAAGGACACGATGTCCCGGCTGTAACCGGGATACTTGACCGCCTTCAGCGCGTTCTGAATTTCGTCTTCCGATACCATGGTAATTCTTGCCCGTTCAACGGGGCCGGAAGGGAACAACAATTCCCCCCCGCCGTCAACGGAATGGCGGAAGGTGACGGCAAACGGTCAGCCGTCAAGGTTGTTGGCGTCCGAGTCTTGTCATGGTTCGTCCTCGTACGCTTCGACTCCAATTGCTTTCTTGAGACTGGGACACTGGCACCAAGGTGCAAACTCGGTGCCCCCGGTGGTCCAGATACATTTGAGCCCCAATTCGAGAACTTCCAAATCTTCAACCGAGAGCCTGAGTGCTTCGTCCTCAATGCAGTTTTCAAGTGAATACATGAAAGAATCAATGCACTCCAATTCCCGGTCCTTCTAGTATTCAAGCGCAACCGGATAGAGGTAAAACAGCAGATCCTGAAAGCTAAGGAACGGGTATACCCAAGGATAGAAATCCAGATCTTCCCGGGAAACATCTGCAGGTATTCGGTGGCTTATGGGGCGGGTTGCTGAACTTGTGTCACCATACGAATCCAAGATTTCAGCATCGCGCAGATTTGTCTTCGGCGGTCCGAATCGTTCAGACAGCGCACGGACCCTTGGATAGCGATCCACACGGGACGTGCCGATTCTTTGGCCTGCCTTCTACGCATCCAAGGATCTCAGTCGCTCAATCACTTTCTCGAGGATGTTTACCGCCTCCGTGATTTCATCGGGTGTGGTCTGTTCTCCGAGTGAGAGCAGGATGTTGGACTTGGCCAGCTCTTCGCTGACACCGATTGCGGCGAGGGTGGGAGAAATCTTCAGGGCTTTGCCGTGGCAGGCGGGGCCGCTGGAGATCGCAAGGCCGCGCATGTCGGCGGCAAGGGCGATGCCTTCACCTTCTGTTCCGAGGCACCTGATATTGAGGGTGTTGATCGCGCGGGTTTGTCCTCCATCGGGAGCGGGACCGTTGATATGAAGGTTGGGGATTAGCTCGTTGAGTTGCTCCCAAAGCGAGGCCTGCAAGTCAGCCACGCGGGTGGAAACGTCCTTACCGGGGACAAGTTCCACGGCTTTGGCGCCGCCGACGATGGTGCCGATGTTCTCGATGCCGGCGCGGAATCCGTGTTCCTGCGCGCCGCCATGTATCAGCGGCGTCATCGGCACTCGTCCCGAGCGATACAGGACGCCGACTCCCTTTGGACCGTAGAATCGTTGAGGCGAGAGCGATAGCAGGTCGGCTCCCAATTCGCGGATGTTGATCGGCATCCAACCGGCGGCAGCCTCCGCGTCCACAAACAACGGGACTCCCGCTCCGCGCGCAATGGACCCGATTTGGGCAACTTTCTGAATCGTGCCCAGGTCATGGTTGGCGAGATGCGTCGCGATCAGGATGGTCTCTTCATCAATGACCTCTCGAATCGCGTCCGGATCGATGCGGCCGTTTTTGTCGACGGGGACTGTTGCATGGGTAAAACCTTGCGATTTCAGAAACTCGATCGAACGCATGACACCGGGGTGTTCGATCGCACTGGAGATGATTCGTGTGCCGCGCTCGCGGTTGGCCCATGCAACCCCTTTGAGCGCCAGATTCATGGCTTCCGTGCCATCGGATGTGAACAACACATCATCGGGGGAAGGGGCGTTGATGAATCTTGCGATGGTTTCCCTCGCTGCCTTGAGGGCATCACGAGCCTGCAGCCCAGTTCGATTCAATGCCGCCGCATTGCCGAAGCGCTCGTCGAAGAACGGACGCATCACTTCGATCACTTCCGGTCGAACCGGTGTGGCAGATTGGTAATCGAGGTAGATCTTCGGCATCTGGCTGCGGACAAGATTCGCGGAATTCGCGGCCGGGCGCAAACAGTCTCGACACTGTGAGGCCGTGCCACTATCCACTTGGCCCATGCAATTGATTCCCGCTTTCTTGGTCGGCCTGCTCGTGGCGAATGCTGCGTACGCGGGGCGTGATTGGCCGCAGTTTCGCGGACCTGCCGGTGACGGTCACTCAGATTGCACCGGTATTCCCCTGGAGTTTGGCGATTCCAAGAACGTGAAGTGGAAGAAAAGGATCACCGGGCAGGGTTGGTCCTCGCCGGTGATCTACGGTGATCAGATCTGGATGCAGACGTCGCTGGACAGTGGGCGATCCCTGCGCGCGGTCTGCATCGACAAGAACACCGGCAAACGAGTGCACATGGTGGAGGTGTTCTACGTGTCCCAGCCCGAGGACATCCACAAGTTCAACAGTCATGCATCCCCGACGCCGGTATTGGAGGAGGGACGCTGTTACGTGTTCTTTGGCATGTATGGGGTGGCCGCGATCGATACCCAGACCGGCAAGATTCTCTGGAAGAACGAAAGTCTCGAACACGACCACGACAAGAACGGGCCCGGTTCGTCACCCATCATCTACAAGGACAAGCTGATCCTGAACTGCGACGGCACGGATCTGCGCTACGTCGCCGCGCTCGACAAGAACACCGGCAGACTGGCGTGGCGTATGAATCGCAGCAACGACATGACGGACATCAACTTCCATCTGCGCAAGGCGTATCAAACGCCGCACGTTATCCAGGTCGACGGCAAGGATCAGCTCGTTTCGGTCGGTGCGCAGCGCGTGAATTCGTTGGATCCCAACACTGGCAAGGAGCTTTGGTATGTGGACATACCCGGTTTTTCGAATGTGCCTCGCGTCGTGTACGGCCATGGGCTGGCGTATATCGCCACCGGATACATGAAGCCGCAGTTGTGGGCGATTGATCCGCGCGGCAAGGGAGACATCACGGACAGCCACGTGAAGTGGAAGGTCATCCGCCAGGCGCCGGCCAAACCTTCCCCCATTCTGATTGGCGACATTCTTTACATGGTTTCAGACTCGGGCATCTTCACGGCGATGGAGCCGAAGACCGGCAAGGAGATCTATCAGGAACGTCTGCGTGGGAAGTTCTCGGCATCGCCGGTCTACGTTGGGGGGCACATCTATCTGTGTGACCAGGATGGGAAGGTTTCTCTCGTGAAGCCTGGTCGCGAATTCAAGGTGGTTGCGCAGAACGAGTTCCCCGAAGGCTTCATGGCATCACCCGCATTCTCCGGTCAGGCCATGTATCTGCGTTCCAAGACCCACCTCTATCGAATCGAGAAGTAATCATGCGAGTTCATCTGGTTGAAGTTCACGTCAAACCCGATTGCGTCGATGCCTTCATCGAGGCCACGGTTGCCAATGCCAAGGGCAGCATTCAGGAACCGGGTGTGGCTCGGTTTGATTTCTATCAGGATCATGAAGATCCCACTTCGTTCCGTCTGATCGAGGTGTTTCGTGATGACGACGGGCCCGTCGCGCACAAGGAGACCGAACATTACAATACCTGGCGTGAGGCGGTGGCGGACATGATGGCCGAGCCGAGAAAGGCGACGCGTTATCGGAACGTCCATCCGCCGGATGACATCTATGGGAATCCGGAGTGAACCGAATCATGCGCATGCGTAGCGACAGCCATCCAAAGGATGGTCGGGAGAGTTTACCCGCGAGCCCACTTCAGCATCCTGAAAGGATGCCAGCATCTGGTCGGATGTTCTGTCGTCCCGGCGGGACTCCGATCAGGGCTCGCGAGTACGCTCTCCCCACCGGAGTCTTTGACCGCTGGCGCTAGAGGAGAACATTCACGACCAATATGAAATTTGAATTCGCAACCACGACGCGCATTGTCTTTGGTGCCGGCCGGCTCAGTGAGATCGGTTCGATCGCCAAGGCGTTTGGAAAATCCGCCTTGGTCGTGACGGGAAGTTCACCCGGACGCGCGGCGCAGCTGTTGGAACTGCTCGATGCGGAAGATGTAGCTCAGACCGTCTACTCCGTGATCGGGGAACCCAAGATCACCGATGTCCGCACGGGGGTGGAGCGAGCCAAGGCCGGCCGCTGTGACATGGTGGTCAGCATCGGCGGTGGCAGCGCGATCGACTGCGGCAAGGCGATCTCGGCGATGATGACCAACCCTGGTGACGTGCTCGACTACATCGACGTGATCGGACGTGGCAATGCGATTGAAAAGCAGGCGGCGCCTTTCATTGCCATTCCGACCACTTCCGGCGCCGGCACAGAAGTGACCAAGAACGCGGTTCTGAGCTCGCCGGAGCATCGGGTCAAAGCCAGTCTGCGCAGCGTATTGATGTTGCCGCGCGTTGCAGTGGTGGATCCGGAACTGACCTACGATCTGCCCCCTGCGGTCACGGCTGCGACTGGCATGGATGCCCTCACGCAGCTCATTGAACCCTACACCTGCTGCCGGGCGAATCCCCTGACCGATGCCGTGTGTCGGGACGGCATCCCCCGCGTCGCACGCTCGTTGAGAAATGCCTGCCAGAACGGCAAGGATGCCCAGGCTCGCGAAGACATGTCGGCCGGAGCCCTGTTCGGCGGCTTGGCCTTGGCAAACTCGGGATTGGGTGCTGTCCACGGATTTGCCGCGCCGCTGGGCGGTATGTTTCCCGCCCCGCACGGAGCCGTCTGTGCCGCATTGTTGCCTCCGGTCATGGCGGCCAACCTGAAGGCCTTGACCGAACGCTACGCTGAATCGGAAACCATCGCGCGTTACACCCGCATCGCCCGCTGGCTCACCGGCAACGGCAATGCCAAGCCGGAAGACGGTGTCGCATGGGTTCGCGAACTCGCCAGCGATCTGAAAACTCCCAAGCTCCGCGAATACGGCATCAAGGAAACCGACTTCCCGAAACTGATCTCCAAGGCTGCCAAAGCCAGCAGCATGAAGGCGAATCCATTGCCGCTGACCGAGTCGGAACTGGAGACCGTGCTTTCGACGGCCTGGTGAATCTTACCGGCCTCCACTCTTGAACGGTCTCGGTGCCCGTGTCTTGTGGAAGCTGCCGGCGGATTTGTCTTTCCACATCCGTTTTTCGAAATTGCGGTTGAGCTTGTTGAGGTCGGTTTGGAGGCGGACGAAGTTGCGATGCCGTTCGGCGGAAAGTTCTCCGTTGTCGATGGCGCCGAGAACGGCGCAGCCGGGTTCATTGGAATGTGAACAGTCGTTGAACCGGCAGTTCAAGGCGATCGCTTCGATATCGGAAAAGGCGGCGTCCAGTCCTTCGTCAGCGAACCAGAGGTGGAATTCACGCATGCCGGGGGTGTCGATGACGACGACGCCCTCGGGCAGGAAGATCATTTCCCGGCGGACGGTGGTGTGGCGCCCCTTGGAGTCGCGCTCGCGGACGTCGTTGGTGTCCTGGACTTCGTCTCCGTAAAGACGATTGATGAGAGTGGATTTGCCGACTCCGGATGAACCGATGAAGGCGACGGTCTGGCCGGGGCGAATCCAAGGCTGAAGGTGATCAACTCCATCGCCGCTCATGGCTGAAAGGGAGACAATCGGTGCGTCGCCGGCCGCAGTCTCGGCCTCGTGCAGACGATCGGCGAGGTTGTTGCACAGGTCCGACTTGTTGAGGACGACCACCGGTTGGGCCCCGCCTTCGTGCACCATTACGAGACAGCGTTCCAGTCGGCGCAGATTGAAGTTGTCGTCAAGCCCCTGGACGATGAACACCGTGTCGAAATTGGCGGCGATCACCTGGGCTTCATTGCGGCGGCCGGGGACCTTGCGGGTGAGTTGCGAGCGGCGCGGGGCGAGGATGCGGATCTGCGCCTTGGCGCCCTCGTCGGCCAAGGAGATGCCCACCCAGTCACCCACCTTGGGGCGATTCAACGGATCACGCTTGGTGTCGTGAAGGAGTTTGCCGGTGATCTTGGCAGGTAGTTCCTCATCATTGGTCCAGACGAGGTAGTTGAGCTTGGTCTCCATGGAGATTCGGGCCGGGATCAAACCGGGAATCTCTTCTTCAATCGCCGCGAAAGCAGTCTCCCATTCGTGATCCCAGCCGAGTGCGTCCAAGCCGGATGTGTGTTCCGGTTGGCTCATCGGGTTGTTTTCACGACTGACGACATGTCGGTGCAGCATACACGTCGGTGGTCGTCGAAGGAATCGCTAATCCGTGGCTGGAAATGGAGGCATCGCACCGTCGATGCCGCTCGGCGGGGGATGCCTGGTTCTGATGCAAATGCGGAACCGGCAGAGCAGTTCCCTCCATTCGTCGATCGGAACCTCCGCCATCGCAAAAACACGAGACTGATTACTTGTCTTGCCGGGCGCGTCGGATACTTTTCCCGCCTCCCACGGTGGCAACGGGAGAACCCCAATGGTCACGAAGTACGTCTTCAACCTGCAGAGCCAGGACAATCAGCGCAACCTTCCGAGCAAGATCATCATTGTTCAGAAGGGCGAGGATACGGTCGTGGAAGTGCTGCAACGGTTGTTTGGCTATCTGATTCTCTTTCGTGACCGCATTCAGATGCAGACCGACCTGCACGACGAATATATTCCCTTTGTGCCCGATCTGGTTCAGTTGGATTACCAGATGCAGCCGGCCTTTTGGGCGGAATGCGGGGAGTGTACTCCGAAGAAGCTGAACAAGCTGGCGGTGAAGATTCACGAAGGCGAGGTGTGGATCGTGCGCAGTTCGCGGGAAGCGGTGGAGGAACTGACCTACCAGATGGACAAGGCGAAACTGAGGCGCAACCGCTATAAGATCCTGCGTTTGGACGAGGAAATGTGCGGGGAGATCGGCGATCTGCTGGAGATCCGCAACGACGTGACCTGGTATTCCTCACGCCTGGAATCCGGGCAGGCGCAGTTTGATTTCAACGGGCTCTGGTTTGAATCGGAATTCGAAGTGCTGGACTACTGAGATGGCGACGAGCGGCAAGGCACTGATCGAGTTCAATGGGGTGAACCTGTCGTTGGACGGGCATCAAATTCTGGAGGACATCAGCTGGCAGTTGAAACCGGGCGAACATTGGGTGGTGCTGGGACCGAATGGTTGCGGGAAAACCTCGCTGTTGAAACTTATTCGGGGTGAACACGCTCCGGACCCGGATGCCGGCAAGCGTTGGTATCGTTGGAACGGCAGGCGATCGCAGAGTCCGGTGTTCGCCAAGGAAGACATCGCCTTCGTATCACCCGAACAGCAGGAACGTTATCTGCAGATCGAATGGGATCGCACGGCCTGGGACGTCGTGTTGACCGGTTTTCATGGCACGGACTACCTGTATCGCGATCTGACACGGAAGGAGATCGCGTTTGCGAAAGCCTTGGTGAAGCGCCTGGAGATTGAGCTGCTGATGAAGCGGAATGTGCAGACGCTTTCGCAGGGTGAATTGCGACGAACGTTGGCGGCGCGGGCATTGGTTGGGCGGCCGAAGGTGTTGTTGCTGGATGAAGTCTGCGATGGACTTGATGTGCGGACCCGCAACCGGTTGTTGGAATGGATCGAGTCGATTGCGCAGAAGGAGACGCAGATTGTGATGGCGACGCATCGCAAGGAGGAATTCATCCCTTCCTTCACGCATGTGTTGGAGCTGGATTCCGGTCGGGTGCGGAGACAGTCGAGTTTTGTCGACCGGTTCAGAATGAAGGCGAAACTGTCAGCGAAGAAGGCGTCACCCACGCGGCAGTTCACCGAGCTGATTCGTTCGGGTAAGGAGGCGAAGAAAGATGATCCGTTCCTGTTTCGTTTGGGCAAGGCCAGTGTCTACCAAGGCAAGAAGTGGATTCTGAAAGATGCTGATTTACGAATTCATCGTGGTGAGCATTGGGCGATTCTTGGTCACAATGGTGCGGGCAAGAGCACGCTGTTGAAACTGTTGCTCGGTGAGATGCACCAGGCACAGGGCGGTACGGTGGAGCGTTTCGATGAAGGTCGCCGGCACACCCTTTGGGAGATCCGCCAACGAGTGGGGTTTGTTTCGATGGATTTTCAGATGCGGTTTCGTGAGGAGTTGTCCGGCGCAGATGCCATCGGCACCGGGTTCTTTGGCGGTCATGTGCTTTACAACAGGCTGACCAAGAAACAGCGATCCAAAGTGGGGGAACTGATCGAACTGTTCGACCTCGGCGAATTCTCGAAGCTGCCGGCCACGGCCATTTCCTATGGTCAGTTGCGGCGGATCCTGATTGCCCGGGCGCTGGTGCATGAACCGGAAGTGTTGGTTCTCGATGAACCGTTCGACGGTTTGGAAAGTTCCATTCGCGACGCGCTTGAACGGCAGCTGGAACGGATCGGTGACATGGACACCAGCCTGATCATGGTGACTCATCATCCGGAAGATCTGCCCAAGTGCATGACCCACGCACTCGTGATTGACGACGGGAAGATCGTCAGACAAGGCCGCCTGAAACGTCGCCCTTAGCGCCCCCGAAGCTGTGAACCGTTGACGCTGTCTACTCAAACGCCTTGGCGGTGGCGCTCATCTTCTTGATCTCCGGTTTCTTCAATGCGGCGCGGAAGATGTCGAGTTCATGGATTGACCAGAAGAGTCCACTCACGGATCCGGTTTGATTGATGCGAATGTGCTTCGCCTGCACCGGTGAAAACTCGATGTCGGTGATAGGGTTGTCCCCTTTGCCGATGACGACCGGTTTCGACCAGTTCTTGCCATCCATGGATACCTCCACGTTGTATCCACGCGGGTAGTCGCGCGAAGAACGACGGGTGTCGAGCCGCAGACCCTGAATCTCGGCGGGTTTGGGCAGTTCGATGCTGAACCACATGCCGGGTTTCTGCGGCGTGCCGGTGTCCCAACGGGAACTGATGTTGCCGTCGACAGAGGCGTTGGCCTTGTTGGCGTTGTGGCTGGCGGCAAACTTCCATTGCTTTCGATTGGCGAGCGGAATCGCAAAGCTCTGGTGCAATTCTTCAACCGTGAAGGGAACGTCACGACCGTTGAGCTGCTTGCGGACGCGCTTTACGTCCTTCGGCTTAATCGCCGGTGCCTGGTTGCCGAAGCTGTTGCGGATGAACGTGAGCACGGAAGCGACCCATTTGTCATCGTTGCTCTCCATCGGCACCATCAGGGCCGGATAGGTCTTGCCGTTCACCGGACCGGGGAGGCCTTTCTACACGACGGCGATCGGGGCGTCCTTGTGGCCGATGAGGGTGGCGCTGTTGACAAACGGAGGTGCCATGGTGATGCCTTTCTTGGCGCCCTCCACCTGGAGGCCTTTGCCGTCGGCTCCATGACAGGCGAAACAAAGTTCCTTGTAGATGGCTTCACCACGTTTCGCCAACCTGAGATCCGCTTTGCTGAGTCGGGCGATCTTCGCTTTGCCGGCGGACGGATTGAGTATCTGACCGGCAATCTCCTTCACACCTTTGGCGCCGTGTTCCTTGGCGAGCTCTTCGATGAGTGCTTTGTGATCCTTACAGTTCAGTTTCTTCGCGGTCAACATGGCCTGGATTACGACGTTTGGATCGGCGTCATGGAGCGCGGTGCGAATTCCGGATTCAAGGCTCTCGTTGCCGGCCTTGATCAACGTCTCACTGGCACGTATCGCGGTATGCCGGACGTTGGGGTTCTTGTCGGACAGGCTTGAGCGAGCGGTCTTGGGCGATAGCAGTCCCATGCCTTCCAACGTCCATAGGGCGTGGGCCCGTGCAAGTGGATTGCCGTGTTGCCGGACCACGCGTTCCAGATTGCCTTGGATGGATTTGTCGCCGCGGAGAATGAGCAACCGCTGGGCGGTGTCGCGCCACCATCCGTTGGGATGGTTCAGATGTTCAACCAGCTGAGCGGAACTCTCTTCATACATGCGCGGTTGCGGACCAGGTTTGAAATCCTGATGGCGAATGCGATAGATGCGGCCGCGGCCGATGACCTTGTCGAGACCGTATTCGTCGATGACACCGCGCAGGTAGCTGCCTTTGCGGGTCCAGTTGCCCTGTTGGATGATGCCGCGATACATGTCGACCATGTAGAGGGTGCCGTCGGGAGCGGTATTCATGTTCACGACGCGGAAGTTAGGGTCGATGGAACGGATGAACTCGTCTTCGTTGTAGGCATTGCGCAGGTAGGTCAGTCCTTCTTTCACCTCGATCTTCGTCTGGCGGATGAGACGGCCGACCGGTTCGGAGAAAAACAGGTCGCCGCGGATGTCTTTAGGCAGGCGATCACCACGAAATATCTCCTGACCGCAGGTGGCGGTGAAATGGTTCAGGGTGAGTTCATCCGGACGAAAGCGCCGCGTGCCACCCTGTACATCGGGGATTGGAACGAGTGGCCAGACGATCTTGTAGTCGGGCGCGAATTGATCGCTAGTGTTGAAGGCCCCGTAGGCGGTGGAGGTCTGGAAATTGATCGGGCCGCGTTCGCCGCCGGCGTTGACGAACCAAGGCTTGCCGTTGTCATCCTGGGTGAGACCCCATTGTCCTCCGTTGGGAGCGGTGGTTTCCTTGAGCGGTGGATTTTCATAGCCGTTCCAACGCAATCGCCAGGCGTTGTAGGTGAAATACATCCAGTTGTCGTGCGCCCAGATCATGCCGCTCTGCTGGTGTTCCATGTTGCCGCCGCGTTTGCCGCCTTCGTACCAAAGGGTCTTCTTGTCGGCCACACCGTCGCCATCGGTGTCGCGGTAGAGCCAGATGTCCTGAGTGTTGGTTTCGTTGACCAGCAGTTCGCCCTCTCGGAGCGCCAGAATCATTCGCGGCAGAAGGAGGTCATCGATGAACACGGTGTGCTTGTCGAACACGCCGTCGCCATTGGTGTCTTCATGCAGGGAGATCCGGCTCTTGGGCGTCTGTTCAGCGGTTGCGTCGGCATCCTGCATGTAGGTGCGCATTTCCGCGACGAACATGCGGCCGTTGCCATCGAAGACGGCCACGACCGGTTCCGAGATATGCGGTTCGGTGAGAACCGGTTCCAGCGAATATCCGGGCTTGAGGTGAAAGGTCTTCAGCGATTGCTCAACAGACAATGCGGAAACCGGTGCTTTGGAAAACTTTCCGTCCGGTTTTTGACCCGCGAACGCAGGGATTGCCGCGGTGATTGCGAGGGCGATGCAGAGCTTATCTACGATGTCAGACATAAATTGAACTTTCTCCGACGCATTGGACCGGGCCGTATTCGTTGTTTTAGGTGAGTCAGCTGTAGCGGACCCCGTCAGAGTTTCGTGGCTGCTCCGGTCCTCAAAACGAAATTCTGACGAATGCCGCTACGTTCTTGCTGCGCCCAGACCGGGGCCTACGTCCGCGCCGCCGAGCCACCGCCAATGAGGAATGAAATCAGAAGAGTTTGGTGAGCGTGACGTTGCCGACGGTGCCGTTGTTGGTCACGTGCGTGCGCTTGGCGCCGTCTGCCTGATACCAGATCTCCAACGAACCTTTGCCGGAGGGCAGTGTGAAGGTGGCGGAATTGCCGCCCGGCAGCACCGGGCGCGTTTGGACACGGTCGTTGATGCGCATGTGAATTCGGCCGCTGGATTCGGTCTCGGCACGATTGATGGACAAACGGTAGCGTCCGCTCTGCTCGATCACCACATCCCAGCCCACCGGTTTGCCATCGACGTACTTTGAATCCTGGTATCGGGAGAGAACGAGGGGATCTTCCGCCGGGTTGCCTATGTGGATCCGTTCAGGTGTGAACTGACGCGAGGCCTCTACACTCTTGAACCACGCTTGGTAGTCGGCTTTGAGTTTGCGGAGGATGTCCGGTTTCGCGGCGGCGAGATCCTTGGTTTCGGCCGGATCACTTGCGAGGTCATACAGTTCCAGCTGGTTCGAATTTGAAGGCAGGCTTTCCCTTCCAAATGTGCCGGGATTGCCGACCAGCTTGTACTGCTGGGACACGACCGCGCAGTTCTGAAACGGATTGGGCTGCAGTCCGCGATGTACCTGAAAGATCAAGCTGCGATCCGGCCATGACTTCACGCGGCCGTGCATGGCTTGTCGCAGGCTGGTTCCGTCAAGCGAGTGGGGTACTGGACCTTGGTAGGCCGTGAAGTCGAGCAGGGTGGGGAGGAGATCGATATGGCCGCCCAGCGTGTTGATCTTCGCGGGCCGTTTGAATTCCGAGGGCCATTGCAGGTAAAATGGCACCCTGATGCCACCCTCATACACGTGGGATTTGCGTCCACGAAATCCGGCGTTGAAACGGGCCTGTTGCGCGCCGTTGTCAGTCATGAAGATGACGACCGTGTTGTCGCGGATCCCCAGGACGTCCAGGCGGTCAATCAGGCGTTGGAAGTTGTCATCGATGTTCTCGATCATGCCGTAGACCTTTGACGTCGTCTCGTTCAGTCCCATCGCCAGATAGTTTTCGGTGTAACGGGGGGCGATCTCCAATGGGGTGTGTGGTGCATTGAGCGGGATGTAGGCGAAGAAGCTCTCCTTCGTGCTGCCTTCAATAAACTCGATGGCGGCGTCGAAGAAAACATCAGTGCAGTACCCTTGCGCCTGAACCCGACGGCCGTTCTGCCAGAGCACGGGATTGAAATAGCTGTTGGGCTTGTCCGGGGTCTGGCCGATGCCGCCGGACTTGTGCACGAGTGATTCGGTGAAGCCCTGATCCTGCGGACGCATCGGATAGTTGTCGCCCAAGTGCCATTTGCCAAAGATGCCGGTGCGGTAACCGACTTCCTTCAGATACTCCGCGAGGGTCTTCTCATCGGCCGCCATCTTGGCGCCACCGCGAGACGTATGAATCACCCCGGTGCGATAATGGTATCGCCCGGTCATCAACGCCGCGCGCGTGGGGGCGCAGACCGGCTCGACATAGAAGCGGGTCATCTGGATTCCGTCGCGGGCGAATTCGTCAATCGCCGGCGTTCGGATCTTCTTGTTTCCGTGCACACCGACGTCACCAATACCCTGGTCGTCCGTCAGCACCGCGATGATGTTCGGTCGTTCCGCCAAAGCGACACTCGTCAGGAGCAGGAGTCCGAGCAGAAATCTCATGGGGCGGATTTGTGTCCGACGTGGACGATGCGTGCAACTGCAAAAGGTATGGGGCGTGCGATCGTTATCGTAATTCATCCGATCTACGACCGGTTCATTAGTTGATTGCAGAGTTGGCTGCGCGCGGGGACTCTGCGCTGATGTTTCGTTTCCTGTTGATTCTGCTGGTCGGATTGGTCGGTGGCGGTGGCGTGCGGGCCGACTTGAAACTGCCCGGATTCTTTGGTGATCACATGGTGTTGCAGCGTGGAATCCCCATTCCCATCTGGGGATGGGCGGATCCGGGTGAATCCGTGAGCCTCAAGCTGGGTGATGGCAAAGTCATCGTAACGAGTGCTGACGCCAACGGCCGCTGGAAGACCACCTTGCCGGAAATGAAAGCCGGCGGTCCGCACATGTTGCTGGTGTCCGCCGCCAATCGAATCGTGATCCGCGACGTGCTGATCGGTGAGGTGTGGCTCTGTTCGGGGCAGTCCAACATGGAGTGGTCCGTGGCGGCCAGTGCGGATCCGGCGGAGGAGATTGCCGCGGGTGATCATCCGCAGATCCGTCATGTCAAGGTGGCGAAAAAGACGGCCGGGCATCCGCTTGATGACCTTTCCGCGACTTGGCAGATTTGTTCGCCGGACACGGTTGCGGGTTTCAGTGCAGCTGGGTACTACATGGCCCGCGAATTGCAGAAGGAACTGGGTGTGCCGATCGGTCTGCTGAATTCTTCATGGGGTGGGACCCGCATTGAACCTTGGACCCCGGTTGGTGGCTTCGAACAGGTGCCGGCATTGGACGAAATTCTCAATCAGGTTCGCCGGACTTTGCCGGACAATGCGGGGTATCAGGCTGGACTGAAAAAGCATATTGCCGTCGTGGAGAAGTGGACCGCCGATGCCAAATCGGCATTGGCAGAAGGGCGGCCGGCGCCGCTCAGCCCGGAGTTCCCGGCGGCTCACAAACCCTTGACGCAGCACACCAGTCCGACGGCGATCTACAATGCAATGATCCATCCGCTGATCGGCTACGGGATCCGCGGAGCAGTCTGGTACCAGGGCGAATCCAATCATTCAGAAGGCGCAGCTTATCACGAGAAGAAAAAGGCCTTGGTGAACGGTTGGCGCAAACTCTGGGGCCTTGGCAACTTTCCGTTCTACTACGTGCAGATTGCGCCGTTCCGATATGGCAATGAGGATCCGAAGATACTCGCCCG
>JAYPXF010000164.1:0-10889 GCA_038154405.1 Verrucomicrobiales bacterium
TCGCCACCTCCACCTTGCCCTCGCGGGTCTGGAACGAGATGTCCGTGATGGTCTGCTTCTTCATGTGGCACTCCGCGCAGTTCTCCGAAAAATGCTGCCGCCTTTCCGGCGTCACGGCACCGCAATCCTCCACCTTGTGACAGGTCTGGCAGCGCTGGGCAAACAACCGGTTGTTCCCGCGCTCCAATCGATGGGGATTGTGGCAGATCACGCAGTTCATCCCTCCGCTCGCCGTGTAGCACTTGCTCTTCTTCATGCGGGGAAGCTGGTTGTTTGAATGGACTCCAGGTTTGTGCATCTCGGAATCGATACCCTTCAACCCGCCGTGACATTGCGAGCAAAGCTCATGACTCTCGGACAAGGTCAGCTTGCGCGGATCAATGATGTGCTTGGCAAACTTCTCATCCGGATTTGCACGATGATAGGCCACATGCTTGCCACCGAGACCATGACAACGTTCACAGGTGATGCCCGCCACCACGTGACGGGATTTGTAGCGATTGCTGAAATCGCCGTCGCCTTCGGCCAGGAATCCCGTCGCATGACACTTCAGACACCCGGTGTTGATCGGCCGGTTGTAGAGAGCCACCCCATCCGGATAGCCTGGACTGTTAACCCAGCGACCGTCCGGCTGCAATGACGTCAGCGGCAGTTCATAGAGATCGTCCTTCATCCAGGTTCCGAAGGTCTGTGCCATCTTGCCGGAACCAATGATCAGATCGATGGCCGCGCGATAGTTTTCCTCCCCGTTGGAATGAACCGCCTGATAGTAGCGATCGCCTTCGCGAAACATCCGGTACTTGACCGACGGGTTGGCCGTGGCCATCCAACTGTGCGGACCATCAAACGAACCCAGCAGGTTGGTGGCATTCGGGAAACTACTCGTCTTGTAATGGCTCGTGTGAACCGCCGACCGGTAATTCGACTCGTGACATTCACCACACACCGTAGCCCCGACCCATTGATCTTTCTCCTCCTTTGTGGCGGCCATGGCATGCTTCTGCACCAGCGGAAAGATCGCCGCGCCTTCCTGCCGCATGTAGAGGGGTTCGACATCGTTGGTGCCGGAGGCGGAAACTGCATTCGTGGTTGCGGACACGGAAGACGGTGGCGTTTCCACCGGAGCGACTCCTTCGCGTCGCACCACCAACAACACGCCGATTGTGAGAACACACGCGACCACCCACCAAAGGGTCGAGCCGGCACCGCCATCCGATCGCGCGTTCATTCTCAATTCCTAATACACTTTCAGGCCATGATCAATGTCGACGCGGGCATCCGTGCGACAATATTCATTGAACCACCAGATCGAATCGATTAACCATCGCCGCCCTTCGCGTCACCGGATTGGAAAATGTTGCCGCAGCGGGAATAACCGGGCCACCTGGGTATCCCAATCAGCGTCGATTTGCCTCACCGAACACGGAGTGCTCCGATTTGAACGCCAAGACAAAAAACGGTCAGCAGGATTCGTCCACCGCGATCATTTTCGCAGCCTGGGAGATGCTCGGGCAGGCCGAATCGCTGTTGCACTCGGTGACCGACGAGCAATATGTCGCCACCGTACCAGCCGCGTTTGATGGCTCCATCGGCGCTCATCTGCGGCACTGCCTCGATCACTTCACCTGCTTTCTCGCCGGAACCGCCGAATCCCGCATCAACTACGACCACCGTGAACGCGACTCCCTGTTGGAGAACGATCGCTCCCTCAGTCTGGCGCGGGTGAGGGCAATGCGTGATTCGGTGGAGCGCCTGAACCCGACCGTTTTGACCCGATCGATCAATGTCACTTCCTTGATCCTGCCGGGCGGCGCCTTCGCCCAGGAAGCGGCTTCCTCGTTCGGTCGCGAACTCTTGTATGTCGTGACACACACGCTGCACCATTTCGCCCTGATCCGGGTGATGGCCAATCTGCTCGGCGCGGAGCTCCCTCGGGATTTCGGCATCGCTTCATCGACCTTGGAACATCACGAAGCGGTGGCGGTGCAAGCCGGACGCCGGGACATCGCGGAGGTGTGACTGCCCGTCGGAAACAGCTACGCCGCCTGCACGCCAAGTGGCGGCGCATGGTAGACTGGGAATTCTGGCCGCCCGCCGTCTTCTACCTGCCCGTCGCCTGGAAGATTTTCACCCTGGCGATCCGGCACGCAGGCTTGCGGCTTCCCTTCTATACCAACCCGGGAACGATCAACGGTTTTCAGGCGGGTGAATCCAAGGCCTTCTCACTTGGCCGACTGCATCCGCACGCTCCGGACTTTGTTGCGCAGACGTGGCTGGTTGAAGGCACTAACGCCGAAGAGAAGATTGCTCATGTCGAACGCCTTCAACGCGATCACACCATCGACTTTCCCTTCATCCTGAAACCCGATTGTGGCAATCGCGGCAGCGGTGTGAAGGTGATCCGCAATGCCGAAGAGCGCGCAGCGTATCTCTCCTCCATCCGGGCCCCGACGATTCTGCAACGCTTCATTCCGGGACCGCGTGAAGCCGGCATTTTTTACTATCGTTACCCGAACGAGGAGACCGGGCAGCTGTTCGCCATCACCGAGAAGATCTTCCCGAAAGTGATCGGCGACGGGAAACGCACGTTGGAGGAACTGATCTGGGACGATGATCGTGCCTTCATCATCGCCGACAAGTATTGCAGCCGCTTCGCCAAGGACCAGGACTGCGTGATCAAGGCCGGTCGGGAATGGCCGCTCGTAAATGCCGGCAATCATGCTCAAGGCTGTATCTTTCATGACGGCTGGCAGCTCGCGACCCCGGAACTGAGTGCGCGCATGGACGAAATCGCAAAAGGTCTGCCCGGTTTCTACTTCGGCCGTTTCGACGCCCGTTACAAATGCGATGAAGACCTGAAGGCCGGCCGCAATTTCCAGATCCTGGAAGTCAACGGCTTCGCCTCGGAAGCCACGTCCATTTACGATCCCAAGAACAGCGTCATCGACGCCTACCGCACGCTTTTCAAGCAATGGGAACTCGTCTTTGAAATCGGCTCACAGAATCGCGAGCGCAACGAATCCGCCCCCACCTTCAGCCAACTCATCGAACGCGCCCGTCGCTACCGCGAACAGAAGGAATCCCATCCGCAAGCGGACTGACAAAAAAAGAGCGCCGCTCACGCGGCGCTCTCGAATCAGTTCTGTCCGGAATGCTCAGCCCTTCACATTGTAGGCGACAAGAATGTCCTGATCGCGGACATACATCTTGCCGTTGCTGATCACGATATGGGTCCAGACGCGACCGCGCGGAGCCCGCTTGTCAGTCTGCGGAGAGAGGGTGAAACGGCTGAGCTCGTTCCACTCCTTGGAGGACGCCTCCACCAGAGCAACCGTTCCCTTGGTCTCGTCCAGAAGAATGAGTTTACCGTCGGCGTAGTAGATGGCGCCCTTCTTCAAGGCACGACGCTCAGCCCAGACCTCTTCACCGCTCTTCCAGTCCTGACAGACCCAGCCCGGTCCATCGGAATAGCCGTAAAGATGATCACCGACCAGAATCACGCCACCGTGATGATTCTTCATCACCTTGTTCATCCAGACGTCCTCAACCGTGCCGTTCTTGTTTACGCGGACCTTTTTGCAGCCAACCCCGTAGCCGGTGGCGACAAAGATCTCGTCGCCCTTGATGATCGGAGTGGGAACCACGGCAGTACGTCCCGGCCAATCAGAACTCCAGATCAAGTCACCGGTCGCGGCGTCAATACCGGCCAGGCTTTTCATCGCGAGTTGCACGTATTGCTTGCGGCCATGGATGGTGGCCGACACCACGGAGGAATACTGGGCGCCTTCCTTCCAGTCCTTGCTGCGCCAGATCACGCTACCCGTGTTCTTGTTCAGCGCGGCCAACGCACCCTGGTCGCCACCGGGAGTGCAGATCACCTTGTCACCGTCCACCAGCACGGATTCGCTGTAACCCCACTTGGGCACCGCGCCACCCATTCCGGTCATGGACGCCTTCCAGACCACCTTGCCGCTCTTGGTATCGGCGCAGACCAATTCGCCACCGCCGGCCACGGCATACACACGATTGCCGTCAACCGTGGGAGTCGCACGGGGGCCATCGCCCCAGGCATTCTTGTAACGCGCACCGACATCGGTCGACCAAAGCTCCTTGCCGGTATCGGCATTGATCGCGATCAGCTGCTCGGATTCGCCGCGCAGGCCCATCGTGTAAAGCGTGCCGCCCACGACCGCATAACTGGAGTAGCCCAAACCGACATCCTTGTTCACCCATGCTGTCTTGGGCCCGTCGGCCGGCCATTTGTCGAGCAGACCGGTTTCCTTGCACAGGCCCGTATGATCCGTGCCGCGCCACCGCGGCCAGTCTTCGGCATTGAGTGAAAATTGAGCACCGACAACCGCGGCGACGACCTGTGTGAGTTTGGATAGTTTCATCATTTCAGGATTGAACTAGGACTTGGATCGCGGAAAAGCGGCCGGTATTCAGCCGTATCCGCCTGACGGTGACCAGCAGAATCGCGATCTCACCCGGGGGTTTTCTCAGCAAACCGGTCGTACCAGTGGTTCAGCTCACGTGCGGAGGCCCTCCCGTCATGCGCAACATATCGGGCAGCAAACCGGAATGGCGATTGCACGGAGAATGGCACGTCTTCACCCAATGCCGGAGACACCTCCATCAGTCCCCATGGCTGCATGTAATACTGATTGCGAAGATTTGCCTGATGCCCCATCAATGCGATGCCAACCGCAGCCTCCCCGACCCTGCCGGTGCAATCGATCCACCTCGGCGACTTCCGCGCCCCCTCGGCATCCCAGTAATTCCCCGCGGGATTCGTGCGCCCTTCCGAGTCGAACATCGTGCCTCCCTCGTCGGGGTCGATGAGATCATTCACCCGCACCCCGCAGAAAGAATGGCGATCCGCCTCCAGCACCGCCTCGCCCGAGGCCGGAACCAATCGGGTGAACTGATCGATGACGGTATGCCGGGAATCTTGAAACACCTCATATCGCCGCCGTTCCTTCAATATCTCCTGCCCCTTCGCTGAGTCCGGCTCACGCGTACGCCAGCTCAGTTCGAACTCGATGACAACTTTTTCACCCGCCGTCCACCGCGCACTGGTGATTTCCTGAATCCCGGACGGACCGAGGTGATAGAGATTTCGTTCCTTGGTATGCCACCGGTCAGAACGCTGCTCCTCCGGGAAGTTCAGCTTGCGATAGAAGTCGATCACGCGCCCATCCGCCGCCCGAACGCGACCATGACCACACATGACCGACTGATGGTGAATGAAACAGAACTGATGCGAATCCGTGACCGGGTAGCCCTTGGGCGTGAGCACGGGATGGAACTCCGGCTTCAGTCGAAAGTGTGTCGGATAGTCCACTGAGAAAATGAGCGCCGTGACGTAACGTCCGCGATTGGTGATCTTCAACCGACGCGTCTGCCCCCGGAACGGACGCTGATCCTCCACTGCAAACTCTGCAGGGAGATCGGTCTGGGATTCGAGACTTCCAGCAACTCCAATTGCCGCCGAGGTCGCCGCAGTCTTGAGCAACGTTCTGCGTGAGTAATCAGGCATCCACGATTAACACCAGTGCGACCACCTCCCGCAAGTCTTCATCGGCAAGGTGGAATGGAACCTCTCCGTCAGTTCCGCCTTTGCCTCAACGCATGGCAACGCCCTTCACTGCGGCATCGACGGGAGCGATACCCGCCACGATCGGATCATTGATCACCGCACAGAGAGGAGTGCCATTTGAACGCGGGTTCACGAAAACCCGTTTCACGTGTAATGACGGGTATTCTCTGCCGATCCCAAGACAAGCTCAATTCAGTCGCCACCAGCCTTGTCGCGGCGCAACCATTTTTCGAACTCAACTGCGGAGTAAGTGATCACGGAGACCAGCAGAATCCGACTCCATTCGGCCACGCCGATCGGCGCGGTGTGCAGAATCTTGTTGGCCAGCGGAAGATAGGTCATGAGCAATTGCGCGGAGACCATTCCGCCGATGCCGATGAAGATCCATTTGTTGGTGAAGACCCCAAGCTGAAACATGGAGTGCAGCAGCGAACGGCAGTTGAGGAGATACGCAAGTTCGACCATCACGATCACATTGATGACAACCGTCTGGGTGGTGGTCAGATCCGTGCCCAGCACGCGGCGTTCCAGAAGGAACAAACCGAACGCGCCCGCGAGCATGATCAGTGAAACCAGGCCGATGCGCATAATCAACGGCGTGGTCAACAGGGGCACTTTGGGATCCCGCGGTTGACGGAGCATGAGGTTGCTCTCCTTGGGTTCGAACACCAGCATGAGTCTCAGGAGGATCGCGGTGGCCATGTTGATCCAGAGGATATGCACCGACTGAACCGGCATTGCCGTCCCCGCAAGGATGGCGGAGAGAATGATGAGTCCCTCCCCCATGTTGGTCGGCAACGTCCACACGATGAACTTGGTGAGATTGTCGAACACGCCGCGACCTTCCTCGACGGCGACTTCAATGGACGAGAAGTTGTCGTCGGTGAGCAACATGTCGGCTGCGCCCTTGGCAACTTCCGTCCCCCCCATCCCCATGGCCACCCCGATGTCGGCCTGCTTGAGCGCAGGCGCGTCGTTGACGCCATCACCAGTCATGGCCACGACGTGTCCATCTTCCTGCAACGCGCGAACGAGTTTCAGCTTCTGTTCCGGTGCGACGCGCGCAAACACGCTCGTCCGTTCAGCCAAGGCGGGCAGATCTTCGTCTGAGGTTTGCTCCAACTCGCGACCAGTCACCGCCGCCAGATCGTTTCCCGCGGGAGATTTCAGACCGAGTTGCCCGGCAATGGCCTTGGCCGTGACGACATGGTCGCCGGTGATCATCTTGACTCGCACACCGGCAGCCTGGCATTTGGCGACCGGCTCAATCGCTTCGCGCCGAGGCGGATCAATCATGCCCTGTAATCCGACAAAGGTGAGTTCGCCGGCGACGTGATGATGCTCCAGTTTTTCGTGTTCCGAGTGAGTAAGTCGGCGGGCAATCGCCAACACCCGCATGCCGCGCCCGGCCATGTCTTCGGCCGCCGTCCGAATCGCATCGACATCCAACGGGCCGGTTTCGCCGTCGTCCAACAGCAGGTCATGACTCCGCTCCAGCAGCTTCTCAAGTGAACCTTTTTTGAAGATCACCCGTTGGTCGGACAGATGATGCCCGTGCATAGTGGCCATGAACTGGCGTTCGGATTCGAACGGAATCGAGTCGATGCGGCCGTGAGTCTTGGCGAGGCCGGCTTCACGCAGTCCGACTTTGCCGACCGAAACGGTGAGTGCGGCTTCGGTCGGATCCCCTTGGGCCACCCAGGTTCCCTCTTCACAGACCAGTTGCGAATCATTGCACAACAACCCGGCGAGCAGGCATTCACGCAATGCCTCATGGTGTTCAAGCCGCAGCGGTCACCTGATAAACACGGCCGCCGGCATGACTCTCCTGCACAGTCATCTGGTTTTCCGTTAACGTGCCGGTCTTGTCCGAACAGATCACGGTGGTGCTGCCCAAGGTTTCCACCGCCGGCAGCTTGCGAATGATCGCGCGACGTTGCGCCATGCGGTTCACGCCGATGGCCAGAGTAATGGTAACGGCCGCGGGAAGACCTTCGGGAATCGCGCCAACTGCCAGCGCCACGGCCGCCATGAACATGTCCACCGCGCTTTCTCCTCGCGTGAGCGGTGTGCTGAGACTGATCGCACCCCCGATCAATCGTGCAATGCGACCGGACTCGGTATGATTACCGATCGCCCACACCACACCTTCGGCCTGGCCGTGGGTTACCAATGTGCCGGCGAAGGCGAGATTCGTACGTTCGGCGAGCAAGGTGTTCAACTCCAACGGATCCGTATTCTTCTCCACCGGTAACGACTCTCCCGTGAGCGCGGATTCATCAACCTGCAGACTCTTGTTGTGGAACAGCCGCATATCGGCCGGCACTTTGTCACCTGATTGCAGCAATACGACGTCTCCGGGCACCAGCTGCTCGGCGGGAATCTGCTCCTTGCGTCCATTGCGCCGCACCGTGGTTTTCGTTGTCACCATTCGCGCCAGCGCATCGATCGCCTTCTCCGCCTTGCTTTCCTGCAGGCAACCGACAATCGCATTGACGAGCACGACCAGGAAGATGACCACCGAATCCACATATTCGTGCAAAGCCAGCGTGACCCCGGCCGCGACCAGAAGGATGTAAATCAGGGGTTGATGGAATTGCTGCAGAAAGCGTTGCCAGCCCGGCGTACCGCGGCGCGCTGTCAGGCAATTGGGTCCGTGAATTCGTCGACGCTCGTCAACCTCGGTGGTGGTCAGTCCCGACTGGAGATCAACATCCAGCATTCTGACCACTTCCGTCTCCGCCAACGCGTGCCAGGCGGGTTGTGACGTACCTTCATCCATAACGATAGTGTTCTGGCGAAGCTCGCGACAGTCACATCGGCATTCACGGTGGTGCATCCGACACGTGCAGGACGAAGCTGTGCGAAGGCTCCGCGTCCGGAATCAATCTCCAAGGTTTTGATCGATCCACAAAGGCCAGGATTGATCATTCCGTTGCAGATTTTGTGAACTGCTCAGCGAAACAGATCCGTCGAGAAAAGAATCCGCAGCCAGCCGCCTCACGCAGAGGCGCGAGCAAGCCGGTCGGAGATTCCGCGCCATTCCGGAGTATCGGGCAGAGACTCCACGAGAATGGTCTCCGCGCCTTCCTCATCGCAGCGATGCAGTTCGGCATAGAGCGCCCGCGCGTAGGCTTCCGCGTCGTGCGGCACGACGCAAACCTGGGCGCCTTCCACATGCGGCGGCACGTTTGAATGAGTCAGCAACCAGATCCGCTCCCGATCCCCTTCAATGGTGGCAACACAAGCATCCAGTTCCGCGGATGATTCCCAATTTCTGACCAGGACCCGGGCTCGCGGTGAGTAGTGTTTGAGCAACTGCCCCGGACTCTTCAGTTCGCCACCGCCCCCATGGGCTTCGCTGCCGACCAACACATCTTCGCCGAGTGCGGCCTCGATGGATTCTTCGTGAATGATCCCCGGACGCAGGATCTGGACAGGAGAAACGGACAGATCGATCACAGTGGATTCAATACCGATCTGCGCCTGACCTCCGTCGACAATCAGACCGACCCGATCGCCCAGTGATTTCATGACATGTTCCGTGTTGGTCGGCGACAGTTCGTTGGAGCGGTTCGCGCTCGGAGCCGCCAAGGGAAAGCCACAGGCCTTGATCACCTGGTGCATCAACGGATGCCCCGGCCAGCGAACCCCGACCGTCGGACCTCCGGCCGTGACGATCTCTGGAACGCGATCCGATTTGGGCACCACGAAGGTGAGCGGCCCCGGCCAGAATGCATCCGCCAGCTTCTGCGCGGATTCAGGCCACTGGCTGACGCAGCTTTTGGCCATGGTCACTCCATCCACATGAACGATGATCGGATTGTGCGCAGGGCGTCCCTTGACCTCGTAAATCTCGGCGACCGCGGATTCGTCCAGAGCATTCGCAGCGAGTCCGTAGACCGTTTCGGTAGGAAGCACCACGACCGTCCCGGACTCCAACTGCTTTGCCGCCGCGTCCACCGCGGCATTGAAAAGCTGAGGGGTGTTGGTGCGAAGAATCTGCGCAGATGAATCGGCGGCCATCGACGATCAGCCGGCTTTGAGTTCATCCAATTTGGCGGACGCGCGACCGTCTTCGATCACAGCCTTGGCCAGATCCCAGCCGCCGCTGATCGAATCAGCCGCGCCTCCAACAAAGAGTGCGGCACCGGCATTCAACAACACGATGTCGCGCTTGGGACCGGTCTCCTGCCCACCAAGTATCTGGCGGGTCGTTTCCGCATTGGCCTCGGCATCGCCACCGGCCAGATCTTCCAGCTTCACCTCCTGCAGCGGGAGATCCTTCGGCGAGAGAACCGAATTGGAGAAACCCTTGTCCTGATAAAACTCGGCGATCTGGTTGTCGCCCAGGGTGGAAAGTTCATCCATGTGTTTGTCCGTTCCGTCGATGCTTCCACACACGACCATCCCGCGACGGATACCCAGCGATTGCAGTACCTTTGCCAACGGCTCACACAAGGCGGGATTGGGAACACCGATGATCTGAGCGGTGGGACGCGCGGGATTCAACAATGGTCCGAGAAAATTGAAAATCGTGCGCTGACCGCGTTCTGCGCAGAGCTTTCGCGCCGGAACGATGTTCTTGAAGGCCGGGTGATAGCCGGGCGCAAAAAGGAATGCGAATCCCTTGCCGCCGATCGAATCCGCAGCCTCGTCGGGTGACAACTCGGTCGGAATCCCCAAGGCTTTCAGCACATCGGCACTGCCGGACTTCGAAGTGATCGCCCGGTTGCCATGTTTGGCAACTTTCACTCCAGCAGCAGCACAGAGGATGGCGACTGTCGTGGAGATGTTGAAAGTGTTCAATTTGTCACCGCCAGTACCGCAAACATCGAGCATCTCGCCCTTGCGAGTTTCGGCATCCAAGGCCACCTCGGTTGAGCGATCCCGCAATTCGCGGGCAAACACGGAAATCTCGTCGGCACTCTCGCCTTTCTCCGCGAGCGCGGTCAGGAACATCGCCTTGGATTCCGCATCAATATCCTCGTACATCAACCCGGTCAGCGCGGAGCAGACCTGATCTTCGGACAGATCCGTGCCGTCATTCAGTTGACTGGTCAGTTCTTCAAACACGCCAACACGATAGAATGTCGCGCCCGGCTGAAAAGGGAAATCTCACAGCGTCGAATCGCTGATCCATTTCAGGTATCTCCCCGCTCCCTCGTGGATCTTCAAAGACACGAATAGCTTCGAGGGCGTGCGTTGGGCGAGGAAGAGAGACATGGACCTGCAGAACCTGAAGCTGGAGTACAAGGGCGAGAGAGATGGGGACAAGGTGCTGGGTAAG
>JAYPXF010000164.1:10899-15940 GCA_038154405.1 Verrucomicrobiales bacterium
ACACGAATTCCGGCGTGTCATACGGATGCGCGGCGATCACCGTCTCTTCCAGCTGATTGATCCGTGCCGATTTCGTTTTCATCACCAGCAGCACTTCCGTCTCCGTCTCGATCTTCCCCTTCCACCAGTAGTGCGACTCGATCTGCGGCACGATGTTCACGCACGCCGCCAGCTTCGCTTCAAGAACAGCGACCGCAACCTCCCGGCCGACCTCCGCATTCGGGGCCGTTACCAGCACCACCCGAAACACGTCATCCGCGTTCACTTGCCAGCCTCCTTCAACTTGCGTTTCGCCAGGACACCCAACAAATACCTGTCCGCAGAGGCGTTCTTGTAAGCCGTATACCAGAGATCTCCCAGCAGTTGGGCCGCCTTCAATATCTGCCCCTCCAAGAGCGGCTTGCCTGCCAGTCCGGCCTTGTCCTCTCCGGACAACTTGCCGTCCTTTTCCATTCGATACAGAGGCTCCACCAGCTTGTGTTGCTCGCGGATGAACTTCATGATCTCCGGCAGCATGTAATCCGTCCGTCCGCGAATCGTGTCGCGATGTCTGGCCGGTCGCAACCGCTTCACGAGTCCGGCCTGGTCGATTCCCCCAACCTTCGCCAGATATCCGCCGTCGATCCATGAGTGAATCGTGCGCGCCGTCGTATATTCGTTCGGATTGTCCCCCACCCAACCGTTGAAATGTTTGGTGGTATGCAACGGTTGTGAAGCGTCACCACAGAAATGCCCCATCACCCCCATCACATAAATGATGTTCATCTGTGCCTGTCGCACTTCTTCCGGCGTTCCTGACTGCTCATAGGCCTTGAGATACGAGAACCCGGATTTCACCTTTCCGTAGTATTCCAGGATGGTCCACGGCAGAAAACCGACGAACTGTTTCGTGCGATCGAAGTTCTTGGATTTGTCCACCTTGGGAACGCGAGCCGGAAACTGCACGCGCGCCCGCGTCAACTGTTCAACGAAAACGTACCGAAACGCGGTCAGGTGATCGAGATTCACCCCGTAGGGTTTCATGTCCTCGATATCGAGAAAATGATCCGGACCGTTCACGTGCCGCAGGGGAAGGTCCGTAGTGTTCCTCCACCGATCCGCCTCGCCAGCGAGGAATGCGATCCGCTCCCGACTGGCCGCGGTCTTGGCGAAGGCCGGGAAATCCGCCGGCAACGAATCCAACGCCAACAGGTTCACCACCCGGTGGCCTTCATAGTTCCACGCTCCAATGCTTCCCCCATCACCCAGCATCGCACCGACAAAGATCACCACTCGGATAATATTGTTCATTCCCCAGCCTGCAACGCTCCCCACTCGGAACGCAAGAAATCCACCGCACAAATGGTCTCGTGCCAGGTCAATGAGTACAGATGAGTAGGGTATCCACTGTAATTCATCCCACCTTGCGGCGACCGGACCCGAACGCTCACTGCGTATTACCGCGACGCTCCAGCTCTTCGGTGGATCACTTTACTTCCTGTTGGGTTGCTCATGTCGTTCACGGAATTCAAACCCGAGGACGGCGCACCACCGGAAAGCATGAAGCTGTTCGGAGCCATTCTCGCCGCTTTGGGATTCCTGACCGCACTGGTCGGTTGGGGAGTGCGCCGACTGAAACCGTGGTCGCGCTTTCCCTTCATCTTCCTGAACCTGCCCGGTCTTCTGGGCTTCCCCGCGGCGACCCTCATCTCCGGATATTGCCTCTACCTCTCCGCCGGTCCCACCGGCAAATACATCCTGTCCGAGAGATATCAGCGCATCGCGGAACGAACGCCGGAGGTGAAAGCCTAGACCTCCATCTTCGTCTGGTTCATCCTCGTGATCTTGGTGGGCTTCGTCCTGCTTGCCGGCGCCGCAGCCATGAGCCGGTGAAGTTCCACGACCAATGCCAACGTTTCAATTGTCGGAACTTGAGGCGTAACTCGGGAAAGCATTCGACAACACGTCACCGATCGCCCGCTTCTCGTCTGCGTCCAGATATTCGTAAGCGCTGTCCGGCAAATCCGGCGAAAGTGCGTTCCGCAACTGGGCAAAGATGCGCCGCTTCATTTCGTCCGGCAATCCGGTGAATACCGAGCTGCCAATCATGTAGCTGCATCGCAGGTTGAAGATCCGGGTCCGCAGCTCAAATCGTCGGAGACTCGCCAAGGCGGGATTGGCCTTTCCGGCAGATTGAAAGTCTCGCTTGAACACATCGTCACCTCCCACACCGCCAGCCGGCAGAGCCGGTTCGTCGGCAAAGAGGATGTATCTCACCAAACTGTCCGCCTGTTGTGAGAGCAGC
The DNA here is from genome assembly GCA_038154405.1 of Verrucomicrobiales bacterium. Lineage (GTDB taxonomy): Bacteria > Verrucomicrobiota > Verrucomicrobiia > Limisphaerales > JAYPXF01. The sequence goes on from JAYPXF010000164.1 coordinate 13,184, forward strand.
TTGTCATGTTCGGATGACAACCTGCCCTTGCCCTCTGCGAGATATGCGCGCGTCTGGTAACCCGCCGCCAACACCCGGTTCACGAATCCGATCTGATGTTCAAGAATCAGATGCGGCAGAATATCGCTCGTCCGGGTCGCGTATTTGCTCCACACAAACCGGCGGCCCGGCTGCGCCTCATACGTGAGCAGTTTTCCGTTCCTGAACTGTCCGGTCAGATTCCCGTGATGGTTGGTAATCGAGTGTTCTCCGGTCACGTGCCAACCGCCAAACCGCTCTTCATAAGGAATCCCGTGCCCAGATTGACCAATCCGGTAGGCTCGCAGACTGCCACCATTCGGACCGGGAATCACCGACTTCGCCAACAGTCCCGGAACATCATGCGTGTCCTCATCGGCATGACAGTTCATGCAACGCGTGGACCGTTCCACCCGCACCTGCTTCCGGCCCTGGGGAATATCGAAGATGTAAAAAATTCCGCCCAATTCGGGATTCAGCGCCACCACCTCGATGCGTCCGCCGGGAATGTAGCCGATATAGAGATCCTCATTGAAGTAGAGCGCACGTGGATTACGCACGCTGATAAACCGCAACTGCAGGCTCGTCGTCGAAAACAGCAGCACCTGTGACGAAGCCGGAATGTCGAGCGCCTTCAGCAGGCTAACCAGGAACGTCTTCTCCGTACGATAATCCAGCGGCAATTTGCCCGCCTCCAGATCATCCTTCAACTGCGTGAACTTGTCGTTCAGCGGCTTGTTCCAATAATCATGCTCCGGACGATCCAGGTCCGCCCACTTCGGTGCGGCTTGTACCGGCAAGCCTCCCACCAAAACAATTGCCCCGCTCAGAAGCAACATCACAATTCGATTCATCATAGGGTGTTTGGCGATCATGCGTGAATCTATACGACATCGTCTAGGTCAGATGCATTCAAGCCCATTGCTCTTGATCTTGGAAAGCCTTCCGACACAGTGGGAACTTGAACATGAAACTGCTCCGACTATTCCTCGTTTGCCTCCTGTTCACCTCCTCAACGGAAGCCGCCGGTCTGCGCATCGGTGCCCACGCGATCGACGTGACGCCCGACCTGAATGTCCTTTTGGATGGCACCATCTCCAAACCCGGACCGGCCAAGGGTGTGCACGACCGTTTGCACGCCCGTTGTGTGGCATTCGATGACGGCAATACCCGTGCGGCCATCGCGATCATCGACAACACGATGATCGCCCGGGAAATCCTGGACGACGCGCGCAATCAGATTCACGAGGCCACCGGAGTTCCCGCGCGCAACCTACTGCTGGCAGCGACCCATACGCATTCAACTCCGCGGGCACTGAACATCGGACAAGGCAAGGCAAACCTGGATTACCATCAAAAGCTGGCAACCCTGATAGCGAAGGGCGTGCAACTGGCCTTCAAGAATGTCCGCCCCGCCTCCATCGGTTGGGGAAGCTACGATGAACCGCGCTTTGTCTTCAACCGCCGCTGGTTCGTTGATGATCAACTCACACCACCGAATCCTTTTGGCGAGAAAACAGACCGAGTCTGGATGAACCCTCCGCGCGGCGGTCTGCTGAACCCGGCCGGCCCCGTCGATACGGAAGTCTACGTCGTCAGCGCCAAGAAACGCAGCGGCGAACCCATCTTCCTGCTCGGGAATTACGGGCTCCACTACGTAGGCGGCACTTCTCGCGGCCAGATCAGCGCAGACTACTTCGGTGTCTTCTCCGAACACGTGAAGAAACTGATCGCCACCCCGGATCAGTCGCCCGCCTTTGTCGGTCTGATGTCGAATGGCACCAGCGGCGACGTGAATGCCATCAACTTCGCCGGAGAACGCCAACGCTTCCCCGCCTACGTGCGCATGAAGCAGATCGGAAAGGCTATCGCCACCAACGCAGCGCAGGTCTATCGGGACATGAGCTTTTTCGATTCCGGCAAGATCAAGGTTGCAACGAAGGAACTGACGCTCGGCATCCGCAAACCTGGCGCCAAGCGTCTGGCATGGGCACGTGACACGTTGGCTAAAACCAAACCCACCGCCCGCTTTCCGCGCAATGTGATCTATGCCAACGAGGCCATCGCTCTTTCCAGAATGCCCGACACGGTGAATATCATGCTCCAGGCCATCCGCATCGACGACCTCGTCATCGCCGCCATCCCGAACGAGGTGTTCGCTGAGACCGGCCTGCTGATCAAGGCGCAGAGCCCGTTCAAATCCACCTTCACCATCGAACTCGCCAACGGCTACCACGGTTATCTACCAACCGCCAAACAACACGAATGGGGCGGTTACGAAACCTGGCCCGCGCGCTCCTCTTTGCTAGAGGTAAAGGCCGAGGAAAAGATTCGTCGCGCCACTCTTGAACTCATTCATTCCCTCAAGTGAGAAGCCTGCTCAACCTTGCGTTGATTCTCTGCCTGATCCATCAAATCAGCGCGAAGGAACGCCCCAATGTCCTGTTCATCATAGCCGATGATCTGCGCGCCGAACTCGGCTGCCTCGGCGATCGCCACATCATCAGCCCTCACCTTGATCGTCTCGCATCGCGCGGCAGATTGTTCACCCGCGCCTATTGCCAGCAGACGGTCTGCAACCCTTCGCGCGCATCGTTCATGACCGGCCTGCGTCCCGACACTCTCGGCGTCTGGGATCTGCGAACCCACTTTCGCGAGAAGTTCCCGATCCACCCGACGCTGCCTCAACTCTTCAAGCATAACGGCTACGAGTCCATCTGCATCGGCAAGAGCTACCAC
>JAYPXF010000165.1:0-11678 GCA_038154405.1 Verrucomicrobiales bacterium
TCTGTACACTGAGCAGACAAAATGGTGGCAATTAGCAACTGCAGGGGCGTCCCGTAATTCAGCTCGCAATGCGCATCCGGATACGTTGTGCGCAATCCATCGATGATCGCGGCCACTCTCACCGTCTTGTCCTTCACTGATTCGCGAGGCATTGTCTCAGCCTAGTTAAGTGAAGTGTTCCGTGTCCAGAATCTGAGGGACTTCCGTGGGAATTGAGCAATTTCGTGATGAAAATGCCCTCATGTGAAACCGATTTAGGCTTGTCGCCGTCCGTTTTATTGTGAAAATTTGCCTTTCGCACCAACCAGTGCTGAATTGACACCTGATGGGACCTCGGGATAAGACTGGCGGCGTCCTAGTTATTTGCACCGTAACGGGTTATGTGGATTAAGATACTCTTGAGCATTTCGATCATCGGCAGCGGATTGGCGATCTTCCTCGCTGAGAAGCAGATTCGCCCCAAGATTGTCGAATTGAACACCACCCTCGACGACACGGAGAAGAAGCTCACTACCGAGAAAAAGGATCACGCGGACACTCAGGACAAATTGGATACCACCACCACCGAGCGGGACACCGCCAAAGCGCAGGTGGCCAAACTCACCGAAGATCTCCGCGACGAGATGAATCAACGCAAGCAGGCCAAGATTGCCGAAGCGAGTGCCAAGGCCGCCGCGAAAAAGGCCCAACAGGAGACCGCCCGGATCAAAGCGATGAACGACGATTACTGGGCTTTGAACAAGCAGGGACTCACTCCGTCGAAGATTCTCGCCGAGCACAAGGAATTGCCACTCGTGAAAGGAGAACTGGGAACGATCAAACAGGAAAACAACATCCTGATGAACCAGTTCACCAAGATCAAGGACGAGTATGAGGTTCTCAAGAATCCGCTCCGCAAGGTGCTTCAGCCCGTGGGAATCCGCGGCAAGATCGTAGCGGTGGATCCCCGTTGGAAGTTTGTGATTCTCAATGTGGGCGCCAACCATGGCGTTCGCAAGAACGGTGAACTAACAGTCAGCCGCGAAGGCCGCTACATCGCCCGCCTGAAGGTTTCTTCCGTCGAAACCGGCCACTCCATCGCAAACGTCATGGGTTCCTTTGACGCCGACGACGACGGACCGGAAGAAGGTGACGAAGTCGTAGCCCCGAACCAGCCGTAATGAAACGTCTTGCCCACAAGAAGATCCTCGTATTATTGATCGCGGTCGCTGGCCTCTCCACCCTCACCGGTTGCAAGACTACTGAAGGTGACGACCTCTCTGCCCGTCCATGGAGTCAGCCCCGTGGCTGGGAGTCCGGAGTCCCCGGATTCATTCAGAACGACCGTTATCGCTGATCTATCCCGCATCTGCGGATCCGGCCAGCTTCATCTCTCTTCGCTTTTCAACCGAGCGCGAATTTCCCATGATCAAGCTGTGCCGTTTTGCCGAACAAACCGGAAATCCAAAGCCTGGACTGTTTCTTGAAGAAGAAAATCGGGTGAAGGATCTCTCGATGGTCGGCGTTTCCGACCTCACTTCAATTCTGGAGTCCCCCGACCCTCTTGCCCGCGCTCAAGAACTAGCCGATTCCGACGCGCCTGATCTACCGGTGGGCGATGTCACCCTACTCTCTCCATTGGAGCGTCAGGAGGTCTGGGCGGCAGGCGTGACGTATCTGCGCAGCAAAACCGCACGCATGGAAGAATCCGACTTCAGCGCCACCGCCTACGACCGGGTATACGATGCCGCGCGACCGGAGATCTTTTTCAAATCACTGGCAGAAAAATCCGTGGCCACCGGCGATGACGTCGGAATCCGTGCTGACGCGAACTGGAACGTACCGGAACCGGAATTGGCACTGGTGGTCAACTCGCGCGGCGAACTTGTGGGCTACTCCGTCGGCAACGACATGAGTTCCCGCGACATCGAAGGGGAGAACCTTCTCTATCTGCCCCAGGCCAAAGTCTACAAATGGTCCTGCTCATTCGGCCCGTTCATCGTGATCGGCCCGACTGAGGAGGAAGTCCGGAAATGGTCCATCTCCGTGAAAATTGAGCGTGGCGACAATGTGATGTTCACCGGTGAAACGAGCATCTCACAAATCAAGCGATCCTTTGCAGAAATGACCGACTATCTATGTCGCTCCCAGGAATTCCGCAACGGCGCCGCCTTGCTCACCGGAACCGGGGTCGGTCCGGCTGAAGACTTCACCCTCGCAGCGGGAGACCTGATTACCATCAGTATCTCCGGCATTGGCGAACTGACCAATCGCGTCGCGATTGTCTGAGCTCTCATTTTCGAATTGCTGTAACCCGACGCGGTGAACGGCGTCTTACCTGTTACGCATAGGAAACCCATTCCGTTGCAGTTTGGGCACATACAGACAAACTCAGATATGAAACATACCAAAATCATTTTCGCCATCGCATTGGCGGGATTGTTCACCTTCACCTCTGATCTCACCGCCGCCGGCGACGGCGAAAAGAAAGCCAAGGCTGATCGGGCCAAACAACAACGTGGCGATAAGGCACAAAAGGGTCAGCGTGGTGGCATGGCCGCCATGATGAAGGAGCTTGGCATCACCAAGGAACAGGAAGCCAAGCTCAAGGAAGCACGGGGGAAAATCCGCAATGCGTCCGACAAACGCGCGGCCATGAAACAGTTCCAAGCCGAACTGAAGGAGATCCTCACCGAGGAACAATTCAAGAAGATGCAGGAGTTGCGCGCCAAACAGGGTGGCAAGGGCAAGCGCCCCGAAGGCGGCCAGAAGAAGGAACGCAAACCCAAGAACTGAATTACACCAGGTTCATTACGCGAAGCGGTCGTCGGCAACGGCGGCCGTTTTTTTCAACCAACTGAACCCAGCAAGACCGACACCTCAACTGACCTGCTGAAATCCATCTCTTTTCGGTTTCTAGTAACGCGGAATCATCCTCTCCCGATTGGGGTAATACGGCAGCAACTGTTAGGCATCCTGTTTTCGGCCTTTGAACTCCCAGCTACGTTCCAGTGGTTCTCCGGGCTCCATCAGGATCTTCAACGGAGTGAGCACTACCCTGTTCAAAGTCCAACAGTCGTCGTTCAAGGCCTTGAGCCGGATCGACGCCTGTTCGGCCAACCGAGCAACGAGATTGAAGTCACGTTTTCCCCAGCGCGCCACGCGTTACAACCCGGCCTACGGTTGGCGAAACAGTGTTCGTGCCCCGGCATGCACCTCGTTCGGTCGTTCATGAACGATCACCACCAACATGACCAACACAAGTGACGGCAGGAGAATCCGGACGCTGCTCCGAAACTCGCTCCATCTCATGTACGAAGCGTTTTCTCCGGACAGACAGGTTCCCATCGCCATCAATCGATCAATTCAAACAATCCATGCAAGACTCCCCGATCAGGCTCAGGCACCTTTTCAATCTGCCCCAGACGGACCGCCTCCACTTCCATCCGCGTCACGTAACGTCCGATCGGCATGATTTCTGTCCCGTGAATATGACGTCGAAAGAAATCGGTGAAATCCGCTCCTCCGACGGCCTTCAATGCCTTTATCAGGCTCACCGCATTGTATTTCCGATCCGTATGATTGTGCGTTTCATACAAGTATCGCAGCAAATCCTCGAAAGACTTCTGGTTGTTCGTCGTCCTGCGAATCTCATAGTCGAATATCATGCAGGCGGTGACGCCGCCGTGATAGACGAGAAAGTAATGACCTTTCTTACGGTCGTTATGCCCCGCTTCGCGTAGTGAAATCTCCCCAATGCCGCGCGCAGAATTGTAGTTCCCCCATGCCCTCACCAGCAACAGCGGTCCCTGTTCCCGCGAAACCAAACCCAGTTTCATGAGTGCCTTGAATGTCATGTATTCCGTCGCGCCTTCGTTGAACCACTGCTCGCGATAGTCAACGTAGCTGAACGTCTCAGCGTTCCAGAGATGGAACAATTCATGGATGACCAACGCCCTCCAGTCGAGGAAACCGAACACCTTCTCCTCATCCAACGTAAGTTCCAGTCGTCCCGGATGCGCCTCTCCCGCAAGCCGCCCCGATTGAACGTCGATGACCAGTTTCGAAATCGGCCATCCGCCGGCATCCAAAGGCGGTCCGCCCATGATCCCCGCAAAATGCGCATAGGCTTTCCTTATCAGGCTGGTCAGATTGACCTCGAAGGTCCGTGACTTCTCGTCATGCAGATTCAAAACCACTTCGAGCTCACCATCCCCAATGGCAAATCGACGCACGACACCCGGCGACACGCGCTTGTCGGCCGGAACCTGATTGCGAAGAAACCGCTCCAAGACGCGCCAATACTCCGCAACCGTTGTTTCATCTCCCTGCCCGGTCAAGAGTCCCGCCGCTCCGTCAATCGTCGCCACCACCGCACGCTCATTTTTCCCCTTCGCGAACGCCGACCGGTAGGCCAGAGCATCTGCCCCCTGCTTGCCGAACACCGCGAGAAGCGGTGCCCTTATCTCTTTGAGGTGCGCCACCGGGCTATAGAACAGCGCTTCGGACGCCTCCGGATTCCGTGAGAAATCGCGATGTTCCCGCAATGTCCAAGGCTTCAGCCAGTCGTGTTGGATTCCCCCCAGCAATTTGATCTCGTCGCTGACGTATTTGGTCAACGCCACGAACGGCACTCCCGCCCGAGTCATCTCCCACTTGCGCGTGTATATTTCCCGCGCCTTCCCGGCCTTTTCCTTCGCCACGCCGGCCGTCAACAGATCCCTTTCGAGCAGCAATCCACCCTGCTCCACCATGGTTGTGCCCGGACAACCAATGAGAACCACAAATGCGAGATCCGGTGTATTCGCAGCCACCGCCGGAACCGCCCATCCTGCGTCAGCAGCTCCCCACAGTCCGATACGCAAAGCGTCGATTTCGTCCAATGACTTCAACGCACGCAGCGCAGCCCGCAGTTGTCTGCGCCGGTCATGGGAGGTGTCTTCCCGCCAATCGCCCCGAGAGTCCCCCACGCCAGGCGCATCCCAGGCGAAACACGCGTAGCCCATCTCCAGAAAGCGATGCCACGCCCCGATTTCCCGGCAACCTCGAATTTCAGCACTATCAGGGTCATTTGCAAAGAACGTCTCTTTGCCGAATGGTCCGCATCCCGGCATGAATACGACCACCGGATGTGGTGCCTGACGCGCTGGTGTCACCAGCAATCCCGACAACCGCCGGCCATCGGCTTCGAACTGCACCGGCTGAATGCGTTCGTCACCGCAAACCGTGGCCGAAATGAAGGACCCAAGCGCGATCAGGCAATGGAGTTTCTTCTTCATCCTAATAGATCGAACGCCAATGCCGCCCCTCATGGCCATATTCAATCAGACCGGTGTAAAGCATCTCACCCAAAATTTCCAGTGAGTCCACCAATCTTGGCCCCGGACGGTTGAAGAACGCGTTTCCATCCACGGCATAAACCCGTTTGCGTTTCACCGCCTTGAGACTCAACCAACCCTCCAACTGCTCAAGCTGACGAGATTCTTCCACCGTGCGTTCCAGATCAAATCCGCAAGGCAGCAGCACGATCACATCCGGATTCTCTACCGTCACATGATCCATCTCGATCCAACCGGAATGTTTGCCACTTTCGGAAATCACGTTCTCTCCGCCGGACATACCCACCATGTCAGGAATCCAGTTTCCACCCGCCATCAACGGATCCAGCCACTCGAGGCAGAGCACCTTGGGTTTGCGGGTGGCCACCGCCGCCTTCTCGATCACCGAAACACATCGCTGCTTCAATTCTTTCACCAGCTTGGCGCCACGATCGCCGACTCCGATCACGTCGGCGACATGACGAATATCTTCCCAGACATCAGGAAACCGTATCGGGGACATGGACACAATCTCCGGCTTGTTTCCGTCCCAGTCCCGAATGGCAGCCTTCAATTCATCCTCACTCACTGCGCAGACGTCGCACTGCGCCTGGGTCAGGATGATGTCCGGTTCGACCTCCTTCAGTTTATCCCAATCGATTTCAAAAATGGACTGGGACTTTGCGGCCAGATCTTTGACCTCATTATCGATCGCACGACTATTCCCATCCGCATCGATCCGGGGACGCGTCACGACCGGAACATCCGCGACCGTGGATGGATAATCGCATTCGTGGGACCGACAGACGAGGCGCTCAGCGCAACCGACCGCACACACCATTTCCGTGGCACTCGGCAAGAAAGAGGCGATTCGGCGACCCGGCATGAGGCAAGAATAGATGTGAGATCACCCATGTAAACGAATTTGCGAGCCCCGTCACAATGGCTTGCCAAGCCGGAACGAATGAGAACAATTCATTTTCGCCAAACCGACAAACTACGCGATGCGCATCCTGATCCTGTCCAATCTCCATCCACCACACGTGGTAGACCCCTCCAACCTGCGCGTCGAGGCGGTCGGCAAGGCACTGCAGGATCGCGGCCATCAGACCAGGGTCATCACGTCCGCCCTGGGCATGGGCAAGGAATACGACGATCGCAAGGTCTACCGGACGTTCAAACTGAACGGCGTCTACGATGTCCCTCTGACGACGGACATTGACGAACTGGAAGAGATCGAGCAGCACAACAACAACGCCCTGGCCAAGATCATTGAAGACTTCAAACCGGAACTGATCTACATCTGGAGCCTGCATGGCCTAGGCAAATCGCTCATGCTTTACGCCGCGGAATCCGGCATTCCCTACACGTTTGACATCGCTGATCCGTGGATCCGGAAGGAACTGGTCTCCGATCCGTGGCTTGTGCATTGGAACAGCTCAGACGTGTCGATCGGAGCCAAGCTCTTTCGCTTCGGCGCCTCGCTCGCAGGCTCCGGAAAGAAAGCCCCCAAGACCGTCACACGCGGCAAGAAACCGGTCGAAGGACTGTTTGACGAGGACGGCAACGGTACAAACAACCAGGCATTCCCTTTTCCACGTCTGTATTTCTGCACGCCCACACTGCAACGTCTCGCCATGGAACAGGACTTCGCCGTTGGACATGCCGAAACCATCTCGCCCGCCGTTTCTGCGGAACGGTTCAACGCCGAGCCGAAGGCTGCAGATCAGACCGCCAGCCGATTTCTCATGGTCGGCGAGCTCAATCCGAATTGTGGGGCTGACGATCTGCTCAACGAGTTCCACATGCTCTGTAGTCAGGGCGTCAATGCCTCGCTCAGCATCTATGGACAAGGCGATTCCGATTACGTCGCCCGCCTGCGCAACCAGATCATTTCCAAGGAGATCAAGGCCGAAATCAAAAAGTTCAACAATCCAAACACCGAACTTCCGAAGATCTACCGGGAACATGACGTCTTCGTGTATCCGTCAGACAACGCCGAAGGCTGGGTTCCTGGCCCCCTACAGGCGATGGCCAGTGGCTTGCCGGTAATCATCAATCGCGCCTTCGAGCTGCAGGACTTCTATGTCCATCGCCAAAACTGCCTGTTTTTCGACCGTGGCGATCCCGGGCTCCTGGGCGGCCGCATGTTGGAGATGATTCAGGATGGTGAAAGCCGCCATGCCCTTGCCTGCAACGGGCAGTCGGACGTCCTACGCACCTACGACGAAGCCACCATGCTGGATCAGCTTGAAACCTTTCTCGAACAAACTGTCGCCTACTGGCCTGACCATCTCAAAGCCGTGGAGGTCTGATCCGACCGACCTCGTAATTCCCGTTGCTTAGCCATGATTGGGCTAGATCTTCCGGAGCATCTGTCAACGATCACGGATCACAATTCGCACCCGCACATTTGACAAGCTCCGCCGCCTCACCTATCTACCTTGCCCATGTTCAAATCACACACCATTGTCCGTTGCCTCGCGATCGCTGCCGTCGCCTGTGCCACCAACCTTTCCACTGTCGCAGCCGAAGACTTTGCCGTTGCCGGGGTGACGTTCACCAAACCGGAGAAATGGAAGAAGGTGCGCCCGGCTTCATCGATGCGCGCCGCGCAACTGGAGGTTCATGAGGGATCCGCCAAGGCCAACGTGGTGTTCTTCTATTTCGGCCCCGGTGGAGCCGGTGGCGTGAACGCCAACGTCGATCGTTGGCTGAAGCAGTTTCAGGAGCCCAAGGAGAAGATCAATCCCAAGGTCGAGACAAAGCAGATCAACAAGACCAAGGTCACCTTCGTCGAGGCCGAAGGCACGTTCATGGATGGACCGCCTTTTGGAGCCAAGACACCAATGCCGGGCTACGGCCTGCTCGGAGTCATCGTTGAAGGCCCGCAAGGCATGATCTTCATCAAGGCCACCGGTCCCAAGAAGATCCTCGCCAATGCCGACCGCGATGCCCGCAAGATGGTGGAAGATGCGTTGAAGTAGAATCCTAGATTACAACCAACGAGCCAGGCGACCGCTTGTCCCCAGTGAGGCCACGCGGTACTCAATTCGACTTTTCGCCCCGTTCGGCTTCGGCTTTCAACAGAGCCATGGCCTGCGGGGCGAACCTGTTTCCGTTTGCCCCAGCGTTCGACATTTGCCGGCGGGCTTCGTTGAGATTGGCAGACAAGCCGTCTCCGAACGCCACTCAGGAGGCCATTATGAACTGGGCTTCCGCATCCCCTTGGCTGGCCGACATACGCACCACCGCGACCATCACCTCGAACCGATTGGTTTCATTCGAATCCGGGAGAACCTTCAGAAGTCTTTCGGCCAATGAATGAACCGCCTTCTCAGTGCTGGCCAGATGGTCCGCCCCCAAACCGGGACCTTTCAATGTTCCATTGCCGGTCGCATAGACCCGGCCGAGATAACAATCCGCCGAAGTGTTGCCTTTCCCCGCCTCCTGCTTCGCCAGATCGATCAACTGCATGCGCAGACTCGGCTCGGGTTTGACGGTCAGGTCATCCTTGCACCCAAGTAGCAACAGGCCGACCGACACATACAGAGCAAACTGTTTCACGTTCATCGAGTCTCTTTCCAACCCCGCCACAACCACCGCAACGCCGCTGGCAGCAACGGTCCCGCCTCCCGGCTGTTGTGCTCTCCCATACCGTAGACAAACTTGTAATCGTATCCGGCATATTTCAACGCGGCAGCCATGCGCTCATTGCCCAACGGTCAGCTGCCATGTCAGTTGTCCAAATCATTTCGCCCGTCCTGAAGCCAGATTCGGATCGGCTTTCGCGCAGTCTTGCGAATCAGGTTCGGATAAGAATTACCGCCCCGGATGTTCGTAAAACTCCCGATTGTACTCACTACCGTGCGAAAGGCATCAGGCATCTCCCAAGCCACCGTCCACGAACAGATCCCACGGGAACTGGCACCACAAATCGCCCGCAGATCGGGATCATCCGTCAGCCTGTATTTCTTCCCGACCTCCCCCAATATCTCGTGCGTCAAGAAACGTGCATACTGATCGCTCAGTGAATCGTATTCGAAACTCCGATTGCTCACCCGCCACGGACTCTTCGGCTGGTGTTTTCCATTGTGCCCGGGATTGATGAACACCCCGATGGTCACTGGCATCTCGCCCTTGTGGATCAGATTGTCGAACACCACCGGCACGCGCCAATTGCCGTTCGTCCGAACGTAGTCGTGCCCATCTTGAAACACCATCACCGCCGCCGCCTTGCCTTCCGAGTATTGCGACGGCACGTAGACCCACCAGTCCCGCTCCGTCCCCGCAAACACCTTGCTTCGCCACTTCGGCATTTTAATCAGCCTGCCCTGCGGAACGCCCGACCTGACGTAGTGGTCCGGGCTTAGTTCCACTGGTTGACCGGATACCTCGCACACAATTGACAGGCATATGACAAGCAACAAGGATCTCATGACATTCTTCGCCGACCACCGAAGCAACTACATTCCCCCCGGTCAACTCACCTCATACCCACCAATGAACGATCGTTTTTGCGTGAGAAACCGAATCAAATGTTCAGCACCCTCCGTTCACCCCGGTTTCAGTTCCCCATATTCGGCGTTGTAACTGTGTCCACAGGAGTCGCAGATGCCATTGATGAAATCCATTTGCGGTGTCCAACTGTATTCTTCACCACAGTGGCCGCAGAAGATGACGTACCCCTTGCCCGATTTGCGGTATTCAACCAAGGACCGTTCGGCCCGGCTTTTCAGATCCTGTTCTTCCAGACGACAGAGGACTTCGCCGCTGATCTCCGTCAGATCACTTACGCGCGTCGCCTGTCCCCTGACGATGGTCTCGAAGCAATTGCGAACCAGCCGAGCATTGCCGAATTTGTCATCGCGCTGGCGGTAGAGCCACGTAAAATGGTGCAGGACCTTCTCACGCAGTTGCGGGGTCAGATCCAGGCTGTGTTGCCGACAGATGGCATTGAAAATCCGACAGAGTTCCTGTGGGGAATAATCCGGAAACTCCACGTAACGCGTAAACCGCGACTGCAATCCGGGATTCGTATCAATGAACCTCTCCATCGGCTCCGGATAGCCCGCCACAATCACGATCAAACGGTCGCGGTGATCTTCCATACGTTTCAGCAAAGTATCGATTGCTTCCTGTCCAAAATCCCGATCACCACCGGCCAAGGTGTATGCCTCATCGATGAACAGGATTCCATCGAGTGCCAACTCGATCATCGCGTGAGTCTTTGGCGCTGTCTGCCCGACGAATTCGGCCACCAATGAAGCACGATCGCACTCCACCAGATGCCCTTTCTTGAGAATGCCCAGTGACTTGTAAATGCGCCCCATCAGACGGGCAACCGTGGTCTTGCCTGTTCCCGGATTCCCAAGAAACACCGAGTGATACGTGGCCGGCAGGGGGCCCAGACCATGTTGCACGCGAACCTGCTGCAGTTTTGCAAAGTCGGCCACCTCGCACACCTTCTTCTTCACTTCCCGCATGCCGATCAACTCGTCGAGTTCAGCAAGAACCTGTTCCAGGCTCTCGTGATCGGTCACCGGCGTGCGGTTGAACGCCATTGCCTCCTGCCGGGTGATCTCCCGGACGCCATTCAGCAGGAAGTGAAGGAACCGACTGTCTTTGGCGCTCACGGAACTGTCCATCGCCGCGAACGCGTGACAGACCTCATTGACCAGAAACTCCAAATAGTAAACCACCGGAAAAGGCAGTTCGAGCTTGCCGCAGATGCGGATGATTTCTCCGAAATGTATCTCCACCCCCTTCTTCAGATACGGTTCCGCGGACTTGTGCAAACCGTTGAACTTCTCGGGAGCTTGCTCGATATATTCGTCCACGACATCCTTCATCCGGATGTCCTTCTTTGGTTTGTCGTAGGACTTGTTCAACATCCGCAGGCGATCGCCATGAGTCGGTTGGAAAAGGCTCACACATCCGGCGGTCATTTCATCCGGTTTCCCCGAACAAAGGCAGGCCAGCCAAAACTGGGTAGCGGCATCCGCCGTCAGCGAAAAGTTCGTCCGGGGAAAGAACACCGCCCATGCACAGAGACTGACTCGGCGGAACGACTCGACCATTTCTTCCATGAGATCCTTCGTACCGTTCTCGTCAGTCTTCTCAAATGAACGCCTCGCCGGAACGATGATCTCCAGAAATTCCATCAGCAGACGGAAGCTGAAGAATGATCGCAGCAGCCGCTCCGCCTCATCCGCTTCACAACCGGTGACCTTACACACATCGTTCAGCCTGCGCTTCAGTTCGCGGTAGGCATTCAGGTAAAGCGTCTCCAACTTCAGCAACTCGCTGGCCTGTTGTTCCGTCCAAACCTTCTTCTCCTGCAATTGCTGGCCAATTTCCAGGCTGGAGGATCGATTGAGT
>JAYPXF010000165.1:11688-15937 GCA_038154405.1 Verrucomicrobiales bacterium
ATATCTACACCTGTTTTTGGTCGTCGGCAGCGTAAGTTGTTTATAAGAGACAGTGCACGGACATCCTGCACAGGAGATCAAACCGATTCCACTACAATTCCCTCCCGCGGATTGTAGTGTGCGACCGGTCTAACGGCTGGACAGCAGATGAATCGGTGCGGGCGGAGGTTCCCCGAATCCGGGAGGCAGAGGCGGATATTCAATCACCTCCGGCAGTGGTGGGAATTCAGTCACCACCCGCCGCCAAGCGGCACGCTCATGCTCCGACAGACGTTGCCACGCCTCCGCGTTCTGGATGAACACGGCCCGCTCGACCGGATTCATCAACGCAAACTGTTGCAGTCCATTGATGCATTGTTCGCGCACCGGTTCGGGAAGTCTGATCATGGCGTCGAGCGTACCTCCCACCTTCAGTCGCGAATACTCCGGCATTGCCGCCACCACCCGTTCCTTCTCCAACTGATCCAGGGCAAAGAAGTTTTGAAATCTTTGGAGCAGAGCCTGCCGACGCTCCGGACCGAGGCCTTGCCAAGCACTCATCTGCTGTTGGACCCGCGCCGCGAGCGAGACCGGCATCTTCACCTTCGCCTGCTCCACCGTGAATCGCGGGCCGTAACGCAGCACGGCGTGCAGCATCCACTCGTTGGCGAGGATCTTCTCCCGCGTATCCGTCGGCAACTGATCCCAACGCTCCAGGCGCACCTTGACCAGCGTGCGAAACTTTTCCGGAATCCCCGGCAATGCCAGCTTGCGATACCCCTCCTGCTTCGCCATCAGCGGACGGAGGTAATAACGCAGCTCCGTCGCCTGCAATCGCAGCTCTCGTGCGGAGGGCGTCAGCGCGTCGTATTCCGCCAGCTTGCGTCGCAATACCAGTTGGACCTTCTCCGGGTATTTCGAAAGATCCGATATGCGGCCGGTCTCGGACGATTCCAACAATTCCCGGAAAAAGGCCAAAGGCGAAGGGTTCATTGCCGGATCGGACAGCGGAGTCGGTGGCAACTCAATCGTCGCCCCCCGCAAGGTCAGGGAACTGACAGACAGCAGCATGAAAAGGAAGCGTTTCATGGCTTACTTCAACTCCTCCAATACATCCAGCAGCTCCACATCGCCGCTCACCATGGGTTCACCCAGCGAATTGATCGCCTCGAAATCCTGCAACGCCCCCACTGACGGCACCTGTGCAACTTCTGCCACGGGTACCAAGCCTTCCGCAACTTGGGCGCGGTCATGAACACGCTGTTGTTTCACCAACAAGCCAGCGGCCATCACCGTCGCACAAAACCAAGCCAAGCGCGGAATTCGGAGCCAAGTCCCAAACAACATCTGCCGGAAGCTGACCTCTTCCCGGATTCGTTCCACCTCCCGTTCATCCTGTTCAATCCGTTCCCAGACGCGGGCGGTAAAGTTGCTGGATACCGGCTCACTCGGCAAATCGGCGATGGCCCGACTCAATGCGCATTCCTCTTCCCAAATAGCACGATCATCGGGATGTTTGCTGAGCCACTCCTCCAATCGCGCGCTCTCGTCTTCGTTGAGGTCGCGGACGGTCTGGATTTCCAGCAGGTTTTCAAAATCAGATAGGTTCATCTCAACTGGCCGAATCGGCGGATTGTCTGGCCGGCTCCCATTCACCGGTCTTCAGGTAGGGTTTCAAGCGTTTCTTCAAAGTTTCACGTCCGCGAAAGATCAGTGATTTGACGGCGGACACAGACGTACCAATCACCTCGGCTATGTCTTCATAGCTCAGATCCCCCTCGCGGCAAAGGATCAGGGCCGTCCGTTGGTTCTCCGGCAGATCACGGATGGATTCGTCGATCTTGCTCACCAACTCCTCACGCAAGGCGTCGTGTCCCGGACCGTTCACCCGACGATCCTCAAACTGTTGCACGATCTCCCCATCGCCGGTCTGCAGCTGGGCCTCCATGGATTCCGCGGGATGACGGGTCCGCCGACGGATCTCGTTGAGGCAGAGATTGCGGGCAATCGTAAAGATCCAGGTGGAAAACTTTGCCGTCGGCTGGTAGCGATGCGCCGCCTTGTAAACCTGCACGAACACCCCCTGTGCCAGATCTTCCGCCTCCGTCAGATCCCGCAGCGTGCGATTGATAAGATTCATCACCGGCAAGCGGTAGCGCGAGACCAGTTCCTCGAAGGCCTCGCGGTCCCCGAGCTTGACCCGATCCATCAGCGCCGTGTCTTTCAGTTCCGCCACCGGCATTGGGATTATCTTATCGTCCACGATGTCGGACACAAGGCCATCGCCGTGAGGCCCTTCAATCCCGAAACAGTCGGCGTTCGCCAGCGCTGTCATGCCCCGTTGAACACCAAAAAACCACGGCGGTTGCTTGCTTCCGAAAAAAACTTTCGCCTACCCTCTCCGCCCGTGCAGGACCTGCTCAAAAAAATCAAGAAAAGCGCCAAAGAACGGCTGGTTCTGCCCGTTGGCCGGTCACCGGCCCGCGAACTCAAGCGCTACAAGAACTTTCTCAAGGTCGAAACCGCCCGGCTCAAGATGGTCCATGAAAGCGGCGCCGGTGGACTGGAGGTTTGCCTGGCACGCGCGGCCGTACTCGACGAACTGCACACCCACATCATCGAAACCGTCCAACGGAACTTCGAATCGACGAATTCCGATCCCATTCCCAGATACGCTCTGATCGCCATCGGCGGCTATGGCCGCGCTGAGCTCAATCCCTGCAGCGACATTGACATCATGATTCTGCACGCCGGGGACAATGTCGCCGCTTCAGTCGGCCAGTTGCCGGCGTTTTTGCAGGCCTTGGTCGATCCGGATGGACTTCTGTATACGCTCTACGACATCGGCCTGAAGGTTGGCCACTCGGTTCGCACAATCACCGATTGCGTGAAAGTTGCCAACGAGGACATGCAGTCCAAGACCTCGCTGCTCGAAGCGCGCCTGATCACGGGCGACCAGTCGTTGTTCGACCAGATGCAATCGGTCGTTCTCGCCAAATGCATCCTCGGCAAGGAGAACGAATACATCGACCAGCGGATCGAGGACCAGGCCGATCGCCGGCGCAAGTGGGGCAACACGCCCCTGCTCCAGGAACCGAACATCAAGAACGGCTGCGGCGGAATGCGTGGCTACCAGAACCTCATCTGGATGTCCCTGGTCAAGTTTCGGACCAAGAATCTCAAGGAACTGCAGGAAAATGAACTCATCAGCCGCCGTGAACGGAAAGATCTGGAAGCCGCCTATGATTTCCTCATGCGCGCCCGCAACGAGCTGCACTACCTCACCGGCAAGGACGGCGACATCCTCACCAAGCATGTGCAGCCAAAGGTGGCCCATGCACTCGGATACACCGACCGCTCCCCCGCCCGACGCCTCGAACTGTTCATGCGGGACTACTACGTGCAGGCCCGCAATATCTACCTGATCTGCCGCACGATCGAACAACGCCTCGCATTGAGTCCCACCCAGACCGGCTTGGGAATGATCAAGGGCATTTTCGGCAAACTGGTGTCCAAGCCGCACCTCGACGGATTCGAGATTTACCAGGACGAGATCAAACACGAATCGCGACGGGTGTTCTCCAATTCCCCTCGTCGTCTCATGCGCGTATTCCTCTACGCCCAGCAGCGTGGCTACCGCATTCATCCGGACACCGAGCAGTTGATCCGTCAGAACCTGAAACTGGTCGATGCCAAATTCATTGCCGACGACCATGTGCATGAGACCTTCCGCGAGATCCTCAGTCAGAAAGGCAATGTCGCGACGACTCTCCGTGCCATGCATGACGTCGGTTTCCTTGGCAAATATATGCCTGAGTTTGGCCGCATGACCTGCCTCGTCCAACATGAGTTCTACCATCAATACACGGCGGACGAACACACGCTCCAGTGCATCGACAAGCTCGATGAGCTGTTCAACGACGACAACCGCTTCTCAGCGGCCTATCAACCGGTCTGCCATAAAATCGACGATCCTTCACCCCTCTATCTCGCCCTGCTGCTACACGATGCCGGACGGGACATGGAGAAAGACAGCAAACACTCCGACATCGCTGTTAAAATTGTGGAACGAGTGGCGCCGCGCCTAAAATTGGACCAGGCCATGACCAACTCCCTGTCTTTTCTGGTGCAGCACCACCTGACCATGGTTGCGCTTTCCCAACGGCGCGATCTCGATGATCCCGCCGTGATCACCCACTTTGCCGGCATCGTCCAGACTCCCAATTGGCTCCACCTCTTGACCCTGCACACCGTGGCCGACTCACTGGGC
>JAYPXF010000166.1:0-13412 GCA_038154405.1 Verrucomicrobiales bacterium
ACCTGAGCAACTCCCCGTGCCGACCGAGAGGGCTTCGCCTTCGATGCCAAATTCCACGGCGATTTCCGCACTCGAGCCGCCGTTGTAGGAACTGATCATTGAGAACGGGCTCATCGATTTGTAGCCCTTGTTCTCGTAGGCAGCCTGGGCCTTGAAGCCGCTTTCCATTCCGCCCAACGAAGTACCATCCACCACGGAAGCACGTTCATTGTTCAGTGCCGCCTCGACGTCGGCATCCGCAACCGCAAGACGAGCGGCGACCAAGGCGTGGCGGATGGAACGTTCAAATCGTTTGGCCTTCTTGGGATCAATGAACTGCCCGACACTCAGGTCCCCGACCTCGCATCCGATCTGGGTCGGCAGTTCACTCGCGTCGAAGCGGGAGATTTTGTCAGCCGCGCTCTCACCGGCAATCAGCGTGTTCCAGAAAGAGATCAGGTCGCAGCCGTTCGGAGCGACGACTCCGATACCGGTTATCGCGACGCGACGCTTGGCGAGGCCCTTCATGAATCACCTCCGTTCGCAGCGCCAGCGATCAACAGCTTGGTGGGGAGAGCATACTCGTGGACCGCTACCGCTAAGGATGCATGTCCACGAATGTCAGAACAGAGATGGGCGCCAGCTCGCTTCCTAGCCAGGTTGGATGTGTAGGGCCGATTGTCTCCGGCAGAAGACGGCAAGAGAAGCAGGCCGGCGCCCCAAAGGGGACGCTGCCGGCTCAGCAGATGATCGGTTGCCAATAACTTGTTCATGGCGTCACCGATTGAATGGCGCGCCATGCGGGTACACGGTCCTTTACCCGGACGTTCGCGGCAGCCTTCGCGAATTTCCGGCCATCGGCCTGCACCCGTGCCCGAACGCAAGGAGACTCCCAGCGTCCGCACGGCGCATATCCAACCTGCCCTTACTTGGCCCCGTCTCACTTGTTTCCTCAATAGGACCGTTTCCGAGCTACCGTCGGATTTCTCCCTAGATCGCCCCACGCTCCGCTGCGCCGGACGACAATGCAGCGTCGACAAACAGGTGTCCGATTCTCCCGGCACGACTGTGGGCCTCGGCCGGGAGGCAGCATTATCCATTAGGCACTTTTCTAACCAAAGTCGACGACCGTCGCAACGGGAATCCGCGCATACCACACAATATCATGGCTTTGCATTGGTCATGACCCCAATATATTGACCAAACCTCTGAGTCCTAAAACGGGTTAAAAACCGCCCGTCGCTTACCATTCGCGATCGATTTTCTCCTAAACTCCCCCGTATCTCCGTGCATACTTCCGCGTGTGAGGTGGATGAATGGGATCTTTTGGACCACCTGCCTGGTCGGCTGGGCTCCAATCGCATTTGCGCAGGAGGATGGGACCAATTTTTTGGCGAAGCTGTCAGATGGTGACCGGCTGCAGCTACACCAGGTTGCCTTCGGCACCAACATGCTGAATCTGAACCCGAGCGGGAAAACCACCCGCATTGATCCCAAGGAAATGGGCCGACGATTTCGTCCCACGACTTACCTGAGAGTTTGGGCGAGTGTCTCGCCGGAGCGCGACAACCCGAAGTTCACACGTTGGATTCTGTCCAATTCGGGTCAACATTTTCCGCAGGGATCCTACACGCGGCGAACGATCGGCGAGCGAACGGAACACGGAGTGAGATTCGAGACATTCCCACGGCGGGACCGGGAAGCGAAGCAGCGCGCGGCGATTGAGGAGTATCGCCGTCGAATGGCGGGGCAGAACTGATTCATTGGTTTCCTGGACCGCATCGGGCCCGGTACGGAATATGGACAAAACGACGGGGTCCGGTGATAAAACGCCATGCGTATTTCCACCCGGTTTTCCGTTCTGCCTTTGCTTTGCACCCTGATGGCTGTTGCTCCGCAGAAAAGTTTCGCGCCCCCGAAAGGGTTCAACTACGACGAGGCGAAGGTGCCGAAGTACACCCTGCCGGATCCATTGACGGCGGACGATGGGAGCAAGATCAAGTCGGCCGATGACTGGCAGCGCAAACGGCGGCCGGAGGTGTTGCGACTCTTTCAGGAACATGTTTACGGAGCGGTGCCTCCCAGGCAGACCGCTTTGAAATATGAGATCCTGTCGGAAGACAAGGACGCGCTCGGCGGCAAGGCGACGCGGCGTCAGGTGCGCATTCACCTGACCAAGCACAAGTGGGGCCCGCGGGTGGGGCTGTTGATCTATCTGCCGAATCAGGTGAAGGGTCCGTTGCCGGCCTTCATCGGCTACAACTTCTACGGCAATCACACGATTCACTCGGATCCGGGAATCATCGTTCACGGGAGCTGGAGCCGTCAGTCGAAGGACATGGGTGTGAAGGAGAACCGGGCAACGGAGAAAGGTCGCGGTACGCGCTCGAACCGCTGGGATGTGAATGCGATCCTCGATCGGGGCTATGCACTTGCCACAATGTATTATGGTGACGTGGAGCCGGATCACAAGGACGGCTGGAAGAGCAGCCTACGTTCGTATCACCTCAAACCCGGTCGCGTGGAACCGGAAGCACACGAATGGGGGGCGATCGCAGCGTGGTCGTACGGATTGAGTCGGGCCATGGATTACTTTGAGCGCGATCGCGACATCAACCAGAAGCAGGTCGCGCTCATGGGGCATTCCCGTCTGGGCAAAACCTCGCTTTGGGGCGGTGCCAGCGACGAACGTTTCGCCATTGTGATCTCCAACAACTCCGGTTGCGGCGGGGCCGCCCTGAGTCGTCGTGCCTTCGGCGAGACGGTGAAGCGAATCAACACGGTGTTTCCCCATTGGTTCAACGACAACCACAACCGCTACAACGACAACGAAGTTGCATGTCCGGTCGATCAGCACATGTTGATCGCCCTGATCGCGCCGCGGCCGGTCTATGTCGCGAGCGCGGAAAAGGATGAGTGGGCCGATCCCAACGGCGAGTTCCTCAGCGCCAAACATGCCGAACCCGTCTACGCGTTGTTCGGTCACAAGGGACTAGGTGTGGACAAGCAACCGCCGCTGGACACACCGGTGGGCAACCGCATCGGTTATCATTACCGCACCGGCAATCACGACGTGAAACCATACGACTGGAAACAGTATCTCGATTTCGCCGACCGACATTTCGGCCGCACCCAGTCGGACAAGAAGTAACATCGCTTCATGCCGGAAGTCTCGGTCATCATTCCGGCCTTCAACGCGGCGGAATCAATCCGTCGCGCCATCGATTCCATCCTTACCGGCACGTTCGCCGATCTGGAATGCGTGGTCGTAGACGATGGTTCGACGGATGGAACGGCGGAAGTGGTGCGGGCGATTGATGATGACCGGGTTCGACTGATCAAGTCGAAGCATCAAGGCGTGGCGCAGGCGATGAACGAGGGCGTCGCGCATGCGCAAGGCAATCTGATTGCGCGCATGGATGCCGACGACCGATCGCATCAGGAGCGGTTGGAACGGCAGGTGGAGGCATTGAAGTCGCAGCAGCTCGACGTTGTTGGCGGACTCGTGCGCATTGTGGATTCCGGCGGCAATCCGGTGGAATCCTTGAATCGATACGAATCATGGGTGAACTCGTGCCGCACTCACGCTGAGATCTGCGCCTACCGCTTCGTCGAATCACCCGTTGTCAATCCGACGGCACTCGCGCGTCGCGAAGTATTCGAACTCCAATGCCGCGATGGAGATCTGCCGGAGGATTACGATCTCTGGCTGCGGGCGATTCAGGCGGGCTGTCAGTTCGGCAAGGTGGATGAGATCGTGCTTGATTGGATAGACGGACCCGGACGATTGACGCGTACGAATAGACGCTATTCTTTCGCGGCATTCAATCGCTGCCGCCGTGAGCATCTCTTGAAAGGTCCGCTGGCAAATTCGGTTCGTTGCAATCTTTGGGGCGCCGGGCAGACCGGCAAACCATGGCTGCGCTGGCTGCTCGATGCCGGAATGAAAGTCGACTTCGTGGTGGAGGTGTCTCCCCGCAAGATCGGGCGGGAGATTCACGGGGTGAAGGTGATCGGCCATGAACAGCTGCCGGAAGCCAACGGAGATCCGCTGCTCATCGCGGTGGGTGCGCCCGGAGCGCGCGAACAGATCAAACCGGTCCTGATTGGATTTGGCTATCGACCGGGCGAGGACGCCTGGTTCGTGGCGTGATCGTCGTTCTTGGCAGCTTCGACCGCCAGCCAAAGCCCGTGCGAGAGATCCCGGCCTCAGGCTTCGTTTGGCAATTGAAGCTACAGATCACGGTCAGCCGGGTTTGCGGTAGATGGCGGCCTGCACCATGTCGAAGCCGTGGCGGACGGACATGAGGCTTTCGGAATGTCCAACCATGAGGTAGCCGCCGGGGACGAGATGATCGAAAAGACGGTTGACGAGTTTCTCACGGTTTTCGTTGTCAAAATAGATCATCACGTTGCGACAGAAAATGACGTGGTAGTTGCGCCGCAGCCCGTAGTCTTCCTCGAACAGGTTAAGATTGCGGAAGTCGATCCCCTTCTGCAGTTCCGGTCGGACGCGGCATTTGCCAGAGGTGGAGTTGCGGCCGAGCAGGAAGTATTTGCGAAACCAGGCGTCGGGCATGTTGCGGATGCGCTTAAGATCGTAGACCCCGGTGGCGGCGCGCTTGAGGATGTCACGCGAAATGTCGGTGGCGGTCAGCCGCCAGCGCAGTCCGTCAACCATGAAGGGAGGTTCGTTCAACAGGATGGCAATCGAGCAGGGCTCCTCACCGGAAGAGCAAGCCGCGCTCCAGACGCGAAAAGTGCGGCCTGAGGAATCGCGGGCGTCGCGCTCGAGTTCCTTGAGGGCGCGATCCTTCAGGAACTCGAAATGCTGTTCTTCGCGAAAGAAGAAGGTGTGATTGGTGGAGATAGCATCAACCAGTTTCTGCAGTTCCGCATCCCCGTCAGGCGACTGGAGCAATTCGCAATACTGATCATAGTCATTCAGTACCAAGGCGCGCAGTCGTTTGCCGAGGCGCGAATGGACGACGTCCTCCTTGCTTGGCTCGATGCTGATCCGCGTGTGTTCATAGATGAGTCCACGGATGAACTCGAACTGTTGGGCGCTGAGATTGGCGGTCAACATGGCTCCAGCGGGCGATGGCCTACGTTTGGGAAAGTTCGTCGCACAGCACGTGCGCCAGATCCAGCAGGCTGGCGATCTCCTCGTCGATTCGGGCCACGGCCAACACGGATGCGGCATCAACGCAGCCGCCGTAATCGGCCGGCTGTTCAATCTAATTCTCGTGCACGAGGACCACTTCGGAAACCTTGTCGACCATCAGACCGATGGTGGCCGGCATGCCGGAGGCGGCGGTTTCCTGAACGACGATCGTGCAGGTCTTGCCGTCGATTGACAAATCGGGCAGGCCGAATTTGAGGCGCAGGTCGAGCACGGGCACGATGCGACCGCGCAGGTTGGTGACGCCGAGGATGTGCGGCGGCATGTTCGGCACCTGGGTGATGTCGATGCAGCGGATGATCTCGAGCACCTGGTGGACGGGCAGTCCATAGGTCTCGCCACCCGCTCTTCCCAGTCATCCAGGGTCTTGGGACAACGCAGCGCACGCGTCCGGGATTCGGAGGCCATCCGGTGCTTTTCTTCGGAATCGTAGCGATCGTTCATGGCGACTCGGCGGACAGTGTTCCGCATTGATTCTATCGACCGGATCCGGGCGCCGCTTGAGCAGGGCGGAGGGATGAAACAGGTTTACTTCAAACGGGCTCGCGATTAGAAACCCGGCACCGCGAACCAATGGCCAAGACCAAGATATTCATCGCCGGACACCGGGGCCTCGTCGGCAGCGCCCTGGTAAGGCTCTACGAAAGCAAACCGGATTACGAAATCATCACCCGCACGCGCGACGAACTCGACCTGATGGATCGCGAACGGGTTCGTGCCTTCTTCGCGGAACATCAACCCCGGCACGTGATCCTTGCGGCCGCGCGCGTCGGTGGCATCAAGGCCAATTCCACCCACCAGGTAGAGTTTCTTCTGCACAACCTGCGCATCCAGAACAACGTCATCGAAGCCGCAGCCGATCACGGCACCGACCGCCTGCTGTTTCTCGGGAGTTCGTGCATCTATCCCAAGCATTGTCAGCAGCCGATCAAGGAGGAGTATCTGCTCACCTCACCGTTGGAGACCACCAACGAAGGCTACGCGCTGGCCAAGATCGCCGGGCTCAAGCTCTGCCAACATTACCACCGCCAATACGGCCGGCGCTTCATCAGCGCCATGCCGTCGAATCTCTTCGGACCGCGAGACAACTTCGATCTTGAAACCTCCCACGTGCTGCCGGCACTGGTGCGCAAGTTTCACGAGGCGAAGGAAGCCGGCCGGCCGTGTGTCACGCTGTGGGGCACGGGAACGCCGCGCCGTGAGTTCCTTTTCGTCGATGATCTCGCCGCCGCCTGTTTCGAACTGCTTGAACGTTACGATTCGGACGAACCGATCAACGTCGGCGTGGGCAAGGACGTCACCATCGCCGAGGTCGCGGGCATTGTGCGCGAGATCGTGGGCTTCGCAGGCGACATCGATTGGGATGATTCGAAACCTGATGGCACGCCACGCAAACTGATGGACACGTCGAAGCTGACCGAGTTCGGCTGGAAACCATCAGTTTCACTGCGCGAAGGAATCCGCCTCACCTACGACTGGTTTCAAAGAAAAGTCGCAGGCAGCTAGCACGTGTTGAACAAGAGGATGGCCATCGCCCGGTAGCGGAAGTCGTGAGACTGCCGTGTTTGAGGCTGGTTCCCGTTCGAAACTCTCCCGAGTTCCGTCACGAGTCGTCGCTCAGGCCGCTTCCTCCACGTGGCGTCGGAGCTGTCCGTAGACCTGCGAAAGTTCGAACCGCATCTTGGCGACCAGGGGCTTGGCCGCGGTCAGGTTCCCGCCTCTGCCCAAGTCCTCAATCTCCGTGGCCAGGTTCAGTGCTTCGGCCGCGTCAAAATGCATCAGCGCACCCTTCAATTGGTGGGCGCCGTCGATGACCGTTTCCGGGTCCTGATCCTGCATGCCCGTCTCCAGTGACTGAAACATTCCCGGCCCGGCCTCCAGAAATACCTTGGCCAGTTTCACGTAGACCCCCGGGCGCGTGCTCTGGGCCGCCTTGTCCGGATCGTCCACCCAACTCACCGTGCTTTTCTGCACCTGCAGCAGGCTGTCGCGCAGATCGGATTCGTGGATCGGCTTGGCAATGTAGTCGCTCATGCCCGCACCCAGGCAACGCTCGCGGTCCTCTTCGGTGGCACTGGCGGTGACGGCGATGATGGGAATCGGTGCGTCCCCTCGTTCGGATTCCATCTCGCGGATCATGCGGGTCGCCTTCAAACCGTCGATCGTGGGCATGTGCACGTCCATGAGAATCACGTCGTGACCGCCCCGTTCCCAGGTGGCGATGGCTTCCTGCCCGTCCGTGGCGGTGTCCACGATGTGCCCCAGATCGCCGAGCATGTCGACCGCGACCTCACGATTCACTGCGTTGTCCTCGGCCAGCAACACGTTCAGTCCGCGGGTAATCGCCCGGCTCGTGTCCACCCCTGAAAGATTAGCGATGGCATCCGCTCGCGCTTCGGCATTGACCACCAGTTCCAACAGTTTCGCCTTCAACTCGGAATGACTCGGCGGGTTCGGAATCGCTTTGAATTCGACTTCCTCCTTGCGGAGCATCTGCGTCTGGCTTTCGGCCGAAACGTTGGCCAGCAACACGACGGGAACCGTCACTCCCGCCTCGCTGCGGATCATTGTTGCAAGCTGCCAGCCGCTCACGTGCGGCATCTCCGCCTCCACGATCACGGCGCACACCGCCTCGCCGGTCGTGGCACCGTCGGCGATAATTTCCAATGCCAGATCCGTGCTCGCGACCGATTCCACGCCGAGTCCCCAGGAATCCAGCATCTCGGAAACGATTGTCCGGGTGTTCTGCGAATGCGCCACCAGCAGGAACCGCTTGCCGACGAGATCGCGCAGATCATTGTCGATCTTCATGTGCAGCGGTTCGGGATAGACGTAGAGCGGGATCTCAAACTGAAAGGAACTGCCTTTCTTCACCGCGCTGTCGACCCAGATGCTACCTTCCATGGCATCGACAAGCGTATGACAGATCGCCAGTCCCAGTCCCGTGCCACCGAACTGCCGGGAAATGCTGCTGTCCGCCTGGGTGAAGCGTTGGAAGATGATCTTGCGTTTGGATTCCGGAATGCCCGGTCCGGTGTCCGTCACCGAGAATCGCAGGTTGCACTGATGCTCTTCAGCTGACGGTTTGTCGCCCACAGTCGCTTCCACCAGAATCTCCCCCTCCGTGGTGAATTTCAGCGCGTTGCCGACCAGGTTCACGATGATCTGCCGGATGCGCCCCGCATCGCCCGCCACCCAATTGGGCACCTCGGGGGCGATCCGCACGTGGAATTCGAGATCCTTGGCCTGCGCACGCGCCGCCAGCGGATTCACCGCCTTGGATACCATGTCGCGAAACTCAAACGGGTTGTAGTCCAAGTCGATCTGCCGCGATTCGATCTTCGCGAAGTCGAGGATGTGGTTGACGATCTCGAGCAGGTCGTTGGAAAGATTGCAGACGGTCGACAAATAATGCCGCTGCCGGTCGCTCATGTCCGACTTCAACGCCAGCTCGGTCATGCCGATGATCCCGTTCATCGGCGTGCGGATCTCGTGGCTCATGTTGGCGAGGAAGTCGGTCTTGGCCTGGTTCGCCCCTTCGGCTTCGACCTTGGCCTTCTTGAGATCCTGCAACGAGCAGCGCAGTTTCCAACTCCGCCATGACGCGCCGCCCAAGCGCTTCCATGCTCGCGCGTTGTTCCTCGGACAATTCACGAGGCGACTGGTCCAGCACGCAGATCGTGCCGATGCCAAATCCGTCCGACGTCATCAAGGGCATGCCCGCGTAAAAGCGCACGGCCGATTCACAGGTGACCAATGGATTCTCCCGGAATCGTTCGTCCTTGAGCGCATCCTTCACTTCGAAGAGGTCGGTCTGGCGAATGGCGTGGTCGCAGAGCGCGATGTCACGCGGTGTCTCCGCCAGATCGTAACCGATCCGGGACTTGAACCACTGCCGGTCGCGATCGATCAGGCTGATCAGGGCGACCGGTGTTCCGCAGATCTGCGACGCCAGGTAGGTGAGATCGTCAAACGCGCGTTCGGGGAAGGTGTCGAGAATGTCGTAGCGTTCCAGTGCCCGCAGCCGCCGGGCCTCGTGGTCCGGCGTTTCGCGTTCCAAATTGTTCGGGTCACTGTCCATCGGTCACTTGCCCCAGCCGGAAAAACTGACAGGTAAAGCCGGCTTTTGAAATCAGTAAACGCCCGGAATTGCGGTTTATTCATCTCGCGTCTGGGATCTGGGCGGGAGCGTTGGCCTCGTGGGCCGCGCGGTTCAGACGGCGCACGCTGAGGAACAGAAACGCCGAACCGACCGCGGAGAGGATTGCCGCAAACAGGAATATCATCCGCAGGTTCTGTCCGGTCTCCCGCGCGATCGCACCCACGCAAAAATTGGCGAACATCGGCCCCAGCCCGGAACCGAACAGCACCAGCAGGGTCTGCGCGGTGGAACGGACCTCCTTTGGTGCGATGGCGTTCACCAGAATGCTGGCGCCGATGTGGTGAAACACGATCACCATTCCGGTGAACAGATGGCTCAGAACCAGCAGCCACATGTTGTCGCTGAAGGCAAAGACCAGGTGGCGGAACAACATGCACACACAACCCACCAGGATCGTATGCGCGTAGGTGAGGCGATGGAGAAACTTCTTCTGCCATTGGAAGAGAAACACTTCGAGCACCACGCCGATGCACTGGGCGGGGCCGATCCATTTGCGCGCCATGCCCTGTTCCTCCAGCAGGGCCGGCGAGTAGATCGCCTGGATCGCAAACGACGATGCCACGAGGAAATAGACCGCCAACAGAATGAGGTACGCCGGATTGCGCGCCAGCTTGAGGATGGCCTGGCTGTAGGTAAGACCCGGCTCATCCGCTTCCAAGGTGTGAGTCACGCCCAGCGGCGTGTGCGGCAGGGTGAATGAAGCCAGCAGCATCAGCGCCGCGATGCCGATGCCCAGATGGATCGTCAACGTGAGATCCAAATGCGGATTCCCCGCGAGCCAGAAGAAGATGACGACCGATGGGATCATCCAGCCGATCGAACCCCAGGCCCGCAACGAACCGAAGTCCTGCCGCGGATCCGCCAGGTGGAAGAAGCTCAACGGATTCAGCAACACCAATGACGGGTTGAAGCAGGCATAGAACGCCATGTAGGTCACCGCCAACCCCAGCCAGGAATGTTGCCCGGCAAACTTCCACAAGGTCACGATGAGCAGCACGTTCAGGATGGTGAACAACCGGTTCAACGGAATGAACCGGTCGGCCAGCATGCCCCAGAAGAACGGAAAGAACAACAGCATCGCCGATGCGCCGGAAAAGATCGTGCTGATCTGCGTGAGGTCCAGCCCCTTGTCCCGCAGGAACAGGGTGAGGAAAGGCAGCACGGCCCCACCGATTGCGAACTGCAGCAGCATGGCCACCGTGAGGGGAACGCGGATCGGGCGGTCGTTCATGATTCCAGACGGGCGGACCGACTCAAGCGGATGGCGACAGTGCGTGGCAAGGACAATAGAAACGAAGTCAGTTCCGCTCGCATTCAATGCGAGGTTGGTGAACGGTATTGCCGACCATGACCGCTTCGGCGGCGGTGGTCAGAAGCTGATGGCCAGGTAGGGCAGCGTGGCTTTCGGAATGCGTACTACGGAGATTGAGCCGGCAACGCCCGCCTCGACAAGGTTGCTGATGCGATTCTGCGTCAGAATATCCCCGGCATAGGCGAGCACGGTGTCGGCGCTTTTGGGAGATGGGATGTTCGCGGTGATGACTTCCCCGGCGACCAGCTGACTCGCGGGTTTGGCGGCAACCGGGGCTGCGGTGGAGAACTCGGTCACATTCGCTCGTAATTCCGAGGACTGTACCCGATAGCGTTTGCCGTCCGGACGATGCATCTCTTCGGGAGCGGAAGGATTCACGACCGGCGCGGCGGTGAGCCCAAACATGCCACTCGATTTCTTCACCGCCCCCATGGCCTGGGCACCGGAGACGAGATGCACCAGCTCGACCAGAACGTCCTGCAGTTCCTGGGGTGAATTCGCGCCCCGTTTCAGCAGGCAACGACAGGCGCTATGGGCGCTGCGTCGGTCGAATTCAAACCGCAGGTCCACCCACCTGCCCGCACCGGGAAAACACAGCGGCAACATCACGGAAAACTCGGGGCCGGTGTTGAAATCCTGATGTTGGGCGACCGCGGCTGGTCCAAGACCGACCTCTTGGAACGCCTGTGCGATGGCGGCATCCAAGGGAGGAACTTGCGGTGCCGCTGTCGGAGCGGGGGGCTGTGCCGGCGGCAGTTGCGGAGCTGCGGGCGTGGAAGCGGGTGCCGGAGTCGTGGCGGGCGCCGCCGGTTCCGGAGCCGGGGTGTTCGCGCTGGCAGCGATTGAACCCAAGAGATTGTGGCGACGCACCAGACTCTCCAGTTCGTTGATCGTCTTGCGCAGCTGCTGGTCGTGTTTGATCGCCCGTTCCGCCACGCGCAACCGCGCTTGGAGTTCGGCCAGATCGCAGGGCTTAACCAGGTAGTCGTCCGCGCCGGCTTCCAGCCCTTTCACGATGTCCAGCTTGCTGTTCCGCGAACTGAGGAGAATGATGTAGATGCGTTCCTTTCGATTCAGCCCCCGCACCTTGGAGGAGACCTCGAGCCCGGACATGCGTGGCATCATCCAGTCAAAGATGGCCAGCTGGGGCGGGTTCTGCCGTTGCAAGACATCCCATGCTTCCGCGCCGTCGGCGACCACCTGCACCTGGTAGCCAAACCGCGCCAGAAATCCCGAGATGATTTTCCGGCTGATCTGGTCGTCGTCCGCGAGAAGTATTTTCATCGGTCGGTATGGCTGGTGAAATGAGGACGGATTCTTGCCAAATCCATCCGAATCGGCAAGCAATTCAGCGGAGCGTTCATTCGCGCCGCTTCTTGGGGAACTCACCACAACCATCAATCTTTATTCCGGCATATGCGGAAAACCATGCGGCGCAACCATTGCCATGGCGGTTCTGTGTCTCCTCTCGGTCAACGGACTGGCCGCTGAGCGGGACATCTCCGAGCGAAAACGTTCGGGCTATCGGGACATATCTGCACTCCTCTCCGGACTGGCGCGAAGAAACTCCGTGAATTTGCCGGCGGGACGCTTCTATTCGCTCGTCACCATCCGCATTCCCTCGGGCTGCCGCTTGCGCGGAAGCGGTTTCGCGACGGAGATTCGGGCCGTTGGCGATTTCCCGGTCGTGGAGTTCACGAACGCCGCCGATGCGGCGCTGGAGCGCGTGCGGGTCACGCGGCGGTTCCCGGCGCCTCAGGAGTCCTGATTCACGGTCAGAAGATACTGTTGCAGGACCTGTGGATTGAAGACTGCTTCAACGCCGTCATGCTCAAGACAGATGACAAACGGCTGAGTCGCGCCGTCACTCGGCGAAGCGTCCGTGCCACTCACCGTTCCCCCACGGCCGGATCATCACAATACGGTCTGCAGGCCAACACCGTGCGGGGATTGCTGGTCAAGGATTTTCACTGGGAGGACGCGTGGTTGGACGGAATCAGACTGTGGCGGGCCATGACGTGAAGATCATCAACGGATCCTCCTCGCGAAACGGTCGCAGTCTGGGCACGAGTGCGTCCGGAGATGGCATTGACTGTCTTGCCGGTGGAGATGGAGTCGTGATCGACGGCACGCGCTTCGAGGGAAACCTTGGCAACGGCATCGTCATCAAGACCATGGGCAAGTTCAATCCCGAGTTCGGTCACGTGCGTGACTACCTCGTCACCAACGTCATCGCCCGATCCAATGTCGGGGCCAGCATCGCGATCGAATGCGTATACGACAGCACTTCGTCGCGTCGACCCCGGCTCGACAATTGGAAACAGGACACGCGACCGCGAGCAAAAGACATTGGAACTTCCAATTGCCGGCTGGAATACAACGCTACCTTCGACCTGTTTCTGAACGGCCTGAAAATCCGCGCGACCAACTGTCTGCTCCGCGCCAATGGGCATGAAGGAATCCGGGTCGACGAGAACGCCCGGGACATCACCGTAAGCGACGTGACGATCACCGCCTGCAGCACGTACAACCCCGGATCAAAGCCGGCCGTGACGATCGAGAGCGGCGCGGCGAAGGTCCGATTGCAGCGACTGGGCATGGATGGACTGGCTCCACAAGAGAACCATCGGAACGGCATCGAGGTGTTTGGCTCCGCCAAGGGCGTGGTGATCGAGTACTGCACCAACCAGAATGCGACGACGGACAGGTATGATCGACCGGTGGTGTCATTCCAGACTTCCGGCGCACGTCCTGCGCCTCGGCTTTGCCGCTGACGA
>JAYPXF010000166.1:13512-15887 GCA_038154405.1 Verrucomicrobiales bacterium
GGCGACATGTTCAAGTCGCACAAGATCAGATCGGGCTGTTCCGACTTGGCGAGCTTGAGACCGTTGAGACCATCGACCGCCGCCACTACTTCATAGTCGTAGGAACGCAACAATGCGCCCATGGAATTGACAATCGAGGTCTCGTCGTCAATGAGCAGGATCTTTTTCATACCGTCGCATCGCGAACCGGATCGGCGCGTTGGTCTTGCGGCGGCCGTGGGGTGATGCCGACTCTAGATCCTGCCGCCGCCCCGCGCAAGCCGCACGTCCGGTACGTGCTTTCGCGGCTAGGTCATCCGCTCTGCCCGATGTAGCGACAGATGCAGAATCTTCCGCTTCGTGATGCCGTCGCAAACGATCCAATCACCGGTTCCAATTGTAATCCTCGGAGTGCGGAGGAGCGGTATCCTGTCTTGCGTTGGTGGGGAGTCTGACCGAAGACTCCCGCCGGACTTCGCCGATGAGTGATGAATTGCTTCAAAGCCTCGCCTGGCTGGCGGTACTGGGGGTCGGGTCGCAATGGCTGGCGTGGCGGCTGAAACTGCCGTCAATCCTGCTGTTGCTCATCATCGGTTTTCTTGCCGGTCCCGTGCTTCAGCTCGTCGATCCCGAAAAGATGCTCGGCGAAATGCTGATGCCTTTCGTGTCGATCTCGGTGGCGCTCATCCTGTTCGAAGGCGGTCTCACCCTGAAATTCTCCGAGCTCAAGGACATCGGTCATGTCGTCCGCAATCTCGTCACGGTCGGCGCGGTGGTCACCTGGGTCGGAGCCACGGCGGCGGCGAAATACACTTTGGGTTGGGACCTTTCGTTGGCCGCGGTCTTCGGTGCGATCGTGGTGGTGACCGGTCCCACCGTGGTGGGCCCGCTGCTGCGCATGGTGCAGCCGACCCGCCAGGTCGCCTCCGTTCTCAAGTGGGAAGGCATCGTGATCGATCCGGTCGGCGCCGTGCTCGCGCTGCTGGTGTTCGAAGCCGTGCACGCCGGCGTCGGTATTGAGGGTTTTTCAATGATCGCCATGAAGGGATTTGGCATGACCATCCTGGTGGGCGGTGTCTTGGGTGTTGTTGGCGGAGAGTTCCTGCGCCAGTTCTTCAAGCGCTATTGGGTTCCGGATTATCTGCAAAGCCCGGTCAGCCTGATGGCGGTCGTGGGCCTGTTTGCACTTTCCAATCATTTCCAGCACGAAAGCGGATTGTTGACCGTGACGCTGATGGGAATCTGGCTGGCCAACCAGAAACGTGTGGATATCAGTGACGTGTTGGAGTTCAAGGAGAACCTCCGCGTGTTGCTCATCGCCGTTCTGTTCATCCTGTTGGCCGCGCGCATCCAGATGGCGGATCTGAAAAACCTGAACCTGCTCAGCGGCATCGGCCTGTTGGCCGCCATGGTGTTCTTCGTTCGACCCGCCTGCGTCTATGTCTCGACACTCGGCTCGAAACTGACCTTGAAGGAGCGACTGTTCGTTTCGTGGATGGCGCCCCGCGGTATCGTGGCCGCGGCCGTCGCCTCCATTTTCGCCATCCGCTTGGCGGACGCGGGATTGCCGCGCGCGGAAGAGCTGGTGCCGGTTACCTTCTTTTTCATTATCGGTACGGTGGCGATCTATGGACTGACCGCCACGCCGATTGCCCGGGCGCTGGGTGTTTCTTCACCGAACCCGCAGGGCATTCTCTTCGCCGGCGCCACCCCGTTGGTTCGCGCCATCGCAAAGGTAATCCAGAAAGAAGGTGTTCCCGTGCTTCTGCTCGACACCAACCGTGCCAATCTCATGGAGGCACGCATGGAGGAACTGCCCACGCATTACGGCAGTGCCCTGTCCGAGCACACCATCGAACAGCTCGAACTTCCTGGCATCGGCCGGCTGTTGGCGATGACTCCCAACGGGGAGATCAACTCGCTGGCTGCCGTGCATTTTCGCGAGGTGTTCGGCAAGTCCGAGATTTACCAACTGCCGGTCGCGCGGGAGGCCGGGCAGCGGAGCCACGCCTTCGAGACCGCGATGGGCGGACGGATCCTGTTCGGAGAGGATTACACCATTCAGGAACTGGAAAAACGCCTGCATCAAGGGCACATCGTGAAGAAGAACCTGCTGACCGAGGAATTTGACTTCGACTCGTATCGCGGGCGCTACGGCGAATCCGGTCTGCCCATCCTGCTCATCGGGCCCAAGGGTGAAGTCCGGATCTTTGCCGAGGATCACCCGCCCGTGCCGGCAAAAGGCTGGATTCTCGTCAGTCTCGTCCCGGCGAATGGGACCGAGAACCCGCCGGCGTGAGCAGAACTTGTTGCCTCAAAAGTAAATGACACCCAAGGAGCATTGGGTGAGGTGGTTCGTTGACTCATAAGTCATGACACCGTGGGTTGTTTTCTTT
>JAYPXF010000167.1:0-15718 GCA_038154405.1 Verrucomicrobiales bacterium
GGCGGGGAAGAGGCTGGTATCCGGTTCCTTTTCGGAAAGGATCTTGCGGAAGCCGAGCCACTGGCTGGCGAATTCCTCGGCAAGTGAAATGGACTTGGGATCCTTGAGCATGCGTTGGATCTGCTGTTCCAGGACCGAATCGTTGTGCAGGCGTTTTTGCCGGGCCAGTTCGAGGAGTTCGCTGTCCGGCATGGAACTCCAGAGGAAATAGGAAAGACGATTCGCCAAGGCGTAGTTGTCAACGGGCTGCGCGCCTTCACCGATGGGCTCGTCTTCCATGCGGTAAAGGAACTGGGGGCGGGTCAGGAGGCTTTGGATCGTCAACTGCGCGGCCTTCTGGAAATCGTCGGTGGTCGCCATCGAACGATCGTAAGTGTCGGCAATCATCCGTTTGTCTTGTTGGTTGATCGGACGGCGGAAGGCTTTATTTGCGAATCCGAACAAGGCGTCTTTTACCCGGTCATGCATTTCGTCGTGAAACGCCTCGGCCTTTTGACGCAGATCGTTCCATGTCTTGCGATCGGCTTCTGAGAGCCCTTTGGGGGCGGTGGCATTGGTCAGGTCCGTCAATGCGGGCAGGGCTTCCTTGTCCGTGGTCAGGAGATGGGCCTGTTTCTTCTTGGAGATGAAAGCGAAGAACTCCTTGATGGGGGTTCGCTTGGCGTACTCCACCTCGCGAGTGACTGAATCCAATCGGTTCCGGTTCTCCTCGCTCAGGGAAACATCGATCATTTCCTTGGCACCAGCGCTCTTGCCGTATCCGACCAGCGATGAGTAGATGACCCACCACTTTTTCGCTTCCTCGACCGCGAAGTGACCGGGGCCGCGGTAGAAGTGGGAATGGGTGTGTTTGCCATGCGGGAACGGAATGGGTTCGTCCTTGGCATAGACCTGGACCGATCCCTTGTCACCGGCGGATTCCTCCATGCTCAGGACGGCGTGGAACGACTTGGCTTCCGTCGGTAGCTTGAATACGAGCAGGGCAGGAGCTTCGACATACAAGCCGCGTTTGATCTCGTCGGCTGCAGTGCCCTTGAATGACTTGCCATCCGGAAACTTGTCACGATGAACGGAACCCTCTCCTTGTTTCTCGATCAATTCCAAGTCGCAGAGATAAACCGTCTTGCCATTCTTCAGCGTGACCTTGGGATCGTGCAGGACGATGTGATCGAATTCGTTGCCATCGTCCATGTCGCCCACACTGATGTACAGATTTTCGGCGTTGTCCCTGATCGTGGTCTTCACATCCAAGCCACGTTGATTGGTGTAGCGGGTATGGGAAACGGCCAGTTGCACCTTGTTGGCGAAATCGTCGTGAAAGGCCTGCAGCTCTTCATCCGTGACGCTTTCCCGGCGCTTCAAAAATTCGAGCCATGGATCCAGCACCCAATGGCCGTAGTGACTGTTCCAGCGTCGTGACCTGATGTCGGTCTCGGCGTTTACGAAGGCGATGACCCAGCGATAGAACACGCCGGGCATGAGTTCTCGTTCGATGGCGTGTTCATAAATCTCCCGATGGGTGACCTTTGGGTTCTCCAAAGCCAGTTTCATGGCCGGCAGGAGGTAGGGGCGGTATTGGGTGCGAGGGTTGTATTTGGGAAGCTTGTCGTAGAAGTCGTTGTAGAAGTTGGTCACCTTGCGCTCGACGCGGACGAGATAGGTGCTGGGTTTGAAGGTTGGGGAAATTCCGGAAGTGAAGGTGACGCCGCGTGTGTAACTGACCTCCGCGTGCCGGGAGATTTCGCGGGCGGCCTTGAAATACTTCTCCACGGTGAGCGGGAGCATCTTCATGGCTTCGGCGTTGTTGTCGAAACCTTCACCGCCAGCCCCGTCACCGGAAAAGAACTTGGCCGGCTTGAGATCCACGCCGGTCAAATCCCGGATGGTGTTGTTGTATTCCGCCTTATTCAGTCGTCGAAGCGTGTAACGACCCGGATCCTTGACCGCTCCGAAATCAAATTCGTCGATGGTCTTGCGAATCCAGGATGTGAGTTTGGCGATTTCGGATTCACTGGGGCGCTGCTTGCGGTCTTCCGGCGGCATGACTCCGGTCTCGACCTGTTCGATGACACTGAACCATTTGTGGAGATGGACGATGATGTCCCTTTCGGATTTGTAAGATTCGAAGTTGAGGCTCGCCCGGCGTTTTTTGTTGCCGTGGCATTCGGTACAATACTTTCTCAGAATGGGCTGAACTTCCCGATATCCCGCTTTGAAATCGGCAAGTGGCGGCGCAGACGGAGCGAGCCAATAAACTGCAGCGACAAGCAAGGTGCCGATGCGTGGAAAGGCCAGGAATTTGTTTGGCGTCACGATCAATGAGTCAATGCCATGGGGTTGGGCATGGCAATGGAATAAGACTCGTTGTTCACGGAAGAATTCAACGATCCCGACCGGGGCGGAGTATCCCCGAGACCCGAAACAAGCTTACTCGCTGATTGGGGTGTCTTCGAGGAAGGCGGCGTGGACGGCTTTGAGGCCGGCTTCGGCGTCGTCGAGGCTGATGACGACGGAGATCTTGATTTCGCTGGTGGAAATCATGCCGATGTTGATCTTCGCGGCGGCGAGCGTGTCGAACATTTTGGCGGCGATGCCGGAGTGGCTGCGCATGCCGACGCCGACGATGGAGAGCTTGGCGACGTTTTCGTCGGCGGCCAGTTCGGTGAAACCGATCTCGCTCTGCAGGCCGTCAAAGAGTTTGCGAGCCTTGGGCAGGTCGACCTTTTCGACGGTGAAGGAGATGTCGGTGGCCGGGGTGTCATCGTGACTGACGTTCTGCACGATCATGTCGATGTTGATCGCGGCATCGGCGAGTTGTTTGAAGATTCCGGCGGCAGCACCCGGCTTGTCGGGCACGTTGACGAGGGTGACTTTGGCCTGGTTCTTATCGAGCGAGGCTCCGCGGACGACGACTCCTTCCATAGCGCTGGTTTCTTCTTTTACAATGGTTCCGGGATTGGAATTGAGACTGGATCGGACTTCGAAAATGACGCCGAATTTCTTGGCAAACTCCACTGAGCGCGACTGCATGACCTTGGCACCGAGGCTGGCGAGCTCAAGCATTTCGTCGTAGGCGATCTCGTTGATCTTGCGCGCGTTCGGAACGATGCGCGGATCGGTGGTGTAGACGCCGTCGACATCGGTATAGATCTGGCAAAGGTCAGCCTTCACTGCGGCCGCCAAGGCGATGGCGGAAAGATCGGATCCGCCGCGGCCCAAGGTGGTGATGCTGCCTTCGGATGTCTGACCCTGGAATCCGGCGACGATCACGACGTTGCCGGCATCGAGGCATTCGTGAACTTGTGCTGGCGTTATGTTGCGAATTTTGGCTTTGGTGTGGACACCGTCGGTCTGGATACCAGCTTGGGCACCGGTAAGTGACACCGCCGGAATGTCCATCGCATGAAGGGCCATGGCGGTCAGGGCGATCGTGGTCTGTTCACCGGTGGCAAGCAGCATGTCCATTTCCCGTTCCGTGGGAATCGGCATGACTTGGTGCGCGAGGCCGATGAGGTTGTCGGTGACGCCGCGCATGGCGGAGACGACCACGACCACTTGGTCGCCTTGATCACGATATTCCTTGATCCGGTTCGCGACGTTCTTGATCCGGTCGGTGTCGGCCACGGAAGAGCCGCCGTATTTTTGGACGATCAGTGCCATGGTCAACGAATGACGAAATACCCAAATACCCAAATACCCAAACTGCCGTCCTCGACCGTTTCGACCGATCTGTGTCTGTCTGTGTACATCTGTGGTTGAAAGTGATTCACAGTCCGATTACCTCCATGACGGCTTCCTTGGTGGGATCAACCACGGTGGGCTCGAAGCCGGCGTTCTTGATTGCGTTGTCGGGGTCCTTCAAGCCGTGTCCGGTCATGGTGGCGGTGATGACGCTGCCTTCGGGAATCATTCCGGCGGCATGGCACTTCTTGAGGCCGGCGAGGCAGGACGCGCTGGCCGGTTCCACAAAGATGCCGTCGCTTTGGGCGACCTGTCGGTAGGCGGCGAGAATCTCTTCGTCTGTGACCTTGTCGATGTGGCCCTTCGATTCGTCGATTGCGCTGCGGGCGCCTTGCCAACTGGCGGGATTGCCGATGCGGATGGCGGTGGCGACGGTGTTGGGTTCCAGGACCGGTTCGCCATCAACGATCGGCGCAGCACCGGCGGCTTGGAAACCGAACATGCGCGGCAGGCGATCCGATTTCTTGACCGAAAAGTATTCTTTGTAGCCCTTCCAATAGGCGGTGATGTTGCCGGCGTTGCCGACGGGAAGGAAATGGAAGTCCGGAGCGCAGCCGAGCTGGTCGCAGATTTCGAAAGAAGCAGTCTTCTGCCCTTCGATCCGGAAAGGGTTGATGCTGTTGACCACCTCGACCTTGCCGGTCTCGCCGAGTTCCCGAACGATGCGGAGCGCGTCATCGAAATTGCCGCGGAGGGCGACGGTCGTGGCACCATAGAGAAGGGCTTGAGCCATTTTGCCGAGGGCGATCTTGCCGTCGGGGAGGAGGACCACGCATTTCATCTTGGCGCGCGCGGCGTAGGCGGCGGCGGCGGCGGAAGTGTTTCCAGTGCTGGCGCAGATGACGACTTCGGCTCCGCGTTCCTTGGCTTTGGACATCGCCATGGTCATGCCGCGGTCCTTGAACGAGCACGTGGGATTAAGGCCTTCGTATTTCAGGTAGAGCTCGAACTTCCCGCCGATGGATTCCACGAAGTTGAGGGCGGGGACGAGCGGTGTTCCACCTTCGGAGAGCGTGACAACCGGGGTTGAATCCGAAACCGGCAGGTAGCGGCGGTACTCCTCGATGATGCCGCGCCAGTGTTTCAATTGAGTCGGGTTGTCGCTCATTTCAGTCAAATTGTTCAACGCGGATCATGGCGGGCTCGCCTTTGACGGCGGGTAGTTTGGCAATCTTCTTCAAGGCTGCCTTCATTTCGCGGTTCGGCGCGTCGTGAATCATCAGGATCACCGGCACGGAACTGCCTTCGTGTCCCTCGGGTTGGATGATCGAGGAGATGCCGATCTTCGAGTCTGCCAGAATCTTGGCAATCTTCGCGAACACACCCGGCTTATCAATGACGCTCAGTCGCACGTAATACTGCGAAACGATGTCGTCCATCGGGCAGACAGCGCCGTCGCATTCGTGGGGGACGAACGGAGGGATGCGGTTGTTGACGCCGGTCTTCAGATCAAGGGCGGCGTCGGCGATGTCGCTCAGAACCGCGCTGGCGGTTGCGTCCTGGCCGGCCCCGTGTCCGCAATAGAGTGTGTCTCCTACCACATCGCTGCGGACGAAGACGGCGTTGAATACGTCGTTGATATTGGCCAACACATGATCTTTCGGGACCAAAGCCGGGTAAACTGCCGTCTGGATTGGGGCGAAGCCGTTCTTCTTTCGGGAAGATTTCGCCCGGGGAGCCGGTTGTTTCACCACGCCCAGCAATTTGATTGTGTATCCAAGCTGTGCGGCGAATTGGATGTCCATGCCCGTGATGCTTTCGATGCCTTCCACGTAGACATCGTTCTCATTCACCCAGAATCCGTAGGCGAGGGACGCGAGAATGCCCGTCTTGTGTGCGGCATCGAAGCCGCCGATGTCCAGCGTGGGATCGGCTTCGGCGTATCCGAGGCGCTGGGCATCGGCCAATACCGTTTGAAAATTGGATTCGCCTTGGCTCATCCGCGTGAGAATGTAATTGCAGGTGCCGTTCATGATGCCGTGCAGGCTCTTGATGCGATTGCCGATCAGCGCTTCTCGCACGACCTTGATGATCGGGATGCCCCCGGCGACGCTGGCCTCATAATAGAGGTTCACCCCATGTTTTTCTGCCACGGAAAAAAGTTCCTCACCGTGGGCCGCAAGCAGTGCCTTGTTTGCGGTGATGACGGATTTCCCGTTCTTGAGCGCCTCCCGGACGACCTGCTGCGCGGTCTTGACTCCGCCCATCAATTCGACCACCAGGTCGATCTTGGGATCCTTCGCCACCTCGCGCCAGTCGGTGGTGAGCAAAGAGTCGGGAATGCGCACCGCGCGCGCTTTGTTCAGCTTGCGCACGGCCACTTTGGCAATATGGAGCTTCACCCCCAGACGGGACGCCATCAGGCCGCCATTACGCTTGATCGCCTGATAAACGCCTCCGCCGACGGTGCCGCCGCCAATCAATCCCAGCGTCACTTTCCGCATCGGACCGGGGAGCGTGCCGGGAAAGAAATTTGGCGACAATTCCAATTTAAAAAAAATTGGATCAAGACGCGAATTAACCTCTTCCCGACCAAGTTGAGGACAGTGATCTGGTCTCTCGGACAGGACCCGGAGATCCCGATCCGCTCTTGGCGAGACTTGGTGCAACCCGGTTGGTTCGCGACGAATCGAAGACGTTCACGTTGACCACGGAATCCGCGGGCGGTGCGGTGTTGGGAACTCTCGGCTCATTTCGAACTATCCGGCCGAGCTCAGTGCGGGAGGCATGTCGTTGACTCGGGGCACTCAAGAGAACTCCGGTATCCGTTCGTGTAAGTTGGCTTGTGATACGTCGCCGATCTGGATTGGCTGTGTGAAGAGGTGCTAATGAACGTCGCGGATTGAGTATTTAGAATAGTATTCCTGATTGGTGTTTTGACGAAAAATGGCACTGAACATCGGTGATTCTCTATATCTTGTGCATGGAAGACTAGAGAATGGGAATGTTCCACAAGATATTGGGATTGCTCGTTTTCTGCTGGTAAATGCCATATTTTGGGCCGTTTTTCGCCTGATCCGAGAAGCCAGATGACGTGAAACCCCTAGTTTTGTAGGGTCTGCTGAGGCTGGATGAATAAAAAAGTAGTGGACAGCGTTAAGAAATTTGCCTAATAACGGCACTCAAATGCACCACATTGGTGTGCGGACAACCGGTTTTTGTCCGCAATTTTAACTAGTTAAAATACAGAACCAAAACAGATAGATAGTCATCCTTACCAGGAGGAACCAAATACTATGAAGATCAATCAATGGACTCGCGCTCTTATCGCCACCGGTGTGGTTGGTATTGGCGCCGCCGCTCAAGCTGAAGAAGCTCCGGCCAGCAACGTGCTGTCCGCCGTTTCCGGAACTCAGCTGAGTGGTTATGTTAGCACCACCGCCTCATGGGCTCCGAACACCATGGTCCCCGCTGCGGCTTCGTTCATGCCGACCGCCGACGGTTTCGACCTCGACGTTGTCGACATCACCATCTCCAAGCCTCTCGATGAGGGTGAGTGGTCCGCCGGATACACCGCAGAACTCTGGGTTGGCCCGCAGGCGGCGAACTTGGGTAACAACATCGGCGGTGGCGCTGGTGGCGCTGGCAACGACTTGGCAATCAAGCAGGCCAACGTTCAGTTGAATGCTCCGATCGGCAATGGCCTCGTGTTCACGATGGGTGTGTTCGACACCATCATCGGTTACGAAGTTGCCAACACCGGTGACAACCCGAACCACACTCGTTCTTACGGCTTCACCTCTGAACCGTTCCAGCATGTCGGCCTTTTGGCCTCTTACCAGCTCTGCGAAGAAGCTTCTATCGCTGCCGGTATTGCTGATGCGAACAACACCGTCCTGAACCCGGTCAACCGTGGTGGTAACATCAGCGCCAAGACTTACATGGCTGCTGTGAATGTGACTGCTCCGGACTCCTTTGGTCCCTTGGCTGGCGCTTCCATCACCGCTGGTGTGGTTGACGGACGCAACGGCGGTGCGGCTGCTGGCCCGGACGCAACTCAAGTTTACGTGGGCGGCACCATTCCGACCCCCGTTGAAAACCTGACTCTTGGTTTCGCTTGGGATCACGTGGGCATTGATGGCGGTTCGGACACCGACGTCATCGCTGGTTACGTTGGATATGGGCTGTCTGACAAGGCATCCTTGAACCTGCGTTTGGATTACCTCGACGAAGGCGGCGCCACGGGTATCGGTGCTGTCGGAGGCGAGTATCTCGGCACGACTGTCACGCTGGACTACGCTCTCTGGGAGAACGTCCTGACTCGTGGTGAATTGCGCTATGACAAGGACTTGGACAGCGCCAACAGCCTCGGAACTCGTGACAACAACCTGATGTTCCTGTTGAACGTGGTTTACCAGTTCTAATCTGAATCAATCGATTCTCACCAAACCCCTTCCGGCAATCGGAAGGGGTTTTTTTGTAGCCGAATGGTATCGGAGATTCCGGTTTGGCAGAGATTCGTCTAGCATTTTGCAGTGGGTTGCAAAGATGAAGACAATTTCATCCGCCGTCTCCGAATCTACAAGTGGTTCTGGAGCAAGGCGTGGTGGCGTGCCTTCAACCTGCGCCAACAGATCAAGGTCAACTCCGAGGCGGTGCATCTCGTCTTTGCCGCGATGGTCGGGGTGATCTGCGGTTTGGTTAACTTCGGGTTCATGAAGGGCGTGCAGTTGATCAAGATCTGGGTGCTGCACAGCGGCGAAGATCTGGTGGGCATCGCCGAACATCTGGTCTGGTGGATGCGCATTCTGGTGCCGGCCGCCGGTGGATTGGTGGCGGGATTCGTTCTTCACTTCGGCATGCGCTTTGCCAAACGGAGCGGGGGAAGTTTCATGGAAGCGGTGGTTGTAGGGGATGGTCGACTGCCTTTTGGTCGAGGTCTGGTGCGGGCGTTTTCGTCCCTCATCAGCGTGGCAACCGGCGCTTCCATCGGTCGTGAAGGTGCGATCGCTGCGCTCTCCGCCACGATCGCTTCGAAGTGTGGTCAGATTCGAGGGTGGCCACCCTATCGACTACGGTTGCTGGTTGGCTGCGGGGTGTCCGGAGGAATCGCTGCTGCCTACAATGCCCCGATTGCGGGAGCCATCTTCGCGGCCCATATCGTTCTCGGAAACTTCTCGATGAACATCTTTGCTCCCCTTGTTACCTCTTCGGTCGTTGCCACTCTGCTCTCACGCAGCTTCTTTGGGATTGAGCCTTGGTATGACGTTCCCCCATTTGAGTTCACGCATTTGTCGCAGCTGTATTGGTTTTGTTTTCTCGGCGTGGTCGGGGGCGTGGTTGGCGCGATGTTCCTGCGACTGATAGACGGCGGAAAACAGTTGTTCGGTCGCTTGGGCTGTCCGCTCTATCTGCGGCTGGCGCTGGGTGGTTTGATCGTAGGGGCGATTGCGGTCGAGTGGCCCGAGGTGTGGGGGAACGGCTATGTCGCGGCCAACCGGATACTGACGCATGATCTGCCGCTGCTCGCAATCTTGGGGATGTTGTTGGCAAAGCTCATCGCGACGGTGGCGGCGGTCGGATCGGGAACGGTCGGTGGAATCTTCACCCCGACCTTGTTTCTGGGCGGCAGTGTGGGAGCCGCGTTTGGATTGTTGCTCCACAGCGCGGATTACGCCGTCGGCCTGCCAACCCATGTCTTTGCGTTGGTGGGAATGGGGACAGTCCTGGCCGCCACGGTGCATTCACCACTGTTGGCGATGATCATCATTTTCGAGATTTCGCAGAACTACAGCATGATGCCGCCACTGATGCTCGGTTGCGTACTGGCCTCCACGATCGCCCGGCATCTGCATCCGGAGTCCGTCTACACGGCGGCGATCGCCGAACGCGGTGTTGAGAGCATCGACGATAACACCACGTTGGGAGCGTCGCATCAGAGGCGCATAGGGGACATCATGCGCGAGCCCGTACCGCCGATTCGTGTGAACACGACCCTGCCGGATATTGCCGCGCAGTTCCTGAAGCACACCTACAACTACCTCCCGGTGATCAACGAAAAGGACCATCTGGTGGGCTTGGTTTCGTTGCACGACGTGAAAGAGCACTTGCACAAGGGAGAATCTCTGCGGAGCGTGATTGCGAGCGAACTGATGATTCCCGTGCCTCAGGTACTGACGCCGAATGAACTTGTGCTGGATGCCTTGCCGAGCCTGCTGAAGAGCGATCAACGAAACATTCCGGTCGTGAACGATCTGCGGGAACGAATCATGGTGGGAGCGGTCTCGAAGGCAGAGGCCTTGGGTCTGTTGTCCGAGACCATCGCTGCCAATACGCGGGTCCACGCGCGTTGAGGTTTCTGACTTCGCGCTTGTTCGTCCGGTTTCGCGGGATCGGTTGAAGAGGCGAATGGGTGTGTCGACTCAAATCCTTCTTCACCTCGGGTGTCTCAACTCTCCAACCGCCCCACAAAAACGAGAAGCGGGTGGCGCTATTAACGCTCACCCGCTCTACCCCAACAACCAAACCAACTTCGCAAGTTACTGTTGTAACCTGCGGGTGTATAGTCCCCCAATTTCGCGTTTCGCCTACCCGGTAATTTTCTGATGATTGTCAGAGATTTTCGGACAGCTGGAACTGTTTGGCAAAAAAATGTGCGTTTGGGCGGTTTGCCGCTGGGCATGACCGTCATTCCGACTAAATTTTTTCTGTGCGTGTTGCCAACCTGAATCCGGACACCGACATCGGTGCGAGCGCCTGGCTGTTGGAGGTCGATGGCCACAATCTTTTGATGGACGCGGGTACGCATCCCAAGCGGGATGGCTGG
Source organism: Verrucomicrobiales bacterium (assembly GCA_038154405.1). Taxonomy (GTDB): domain Bacteria; phylum Verrucomicrobiota; class Verrucomicrobiia; order Limisphaerales; family JAYPXF01. Next base: position 10,508 of record JAYPXF010000167.1, read on the forward strand.
GAGAGCCTGCCAAAGTACCGAGAAATCAGGGACATCGAGCTCGATGCGATCGCCATTTCGCACTGTCACCATGATCATGTGGGTTCCTTGCCGGTGGCCATGCGCGAACACCCTCAGGCACACGTCCTGATGACCGAACTCAGCTATTTCATCGTGGAACGCGTGCTTCACAATTCGGTCAACGTCATGAAACGGCAGCGTGATGAATTGGGCATCCGCGAGTACCCGCTGTTTTCACATCGCGAAGTGGACGAACTGGCGCCGATCTTTCAAGGCTACAAGTACAATCGGGAAATCGAGTGGGCGGGCATTCCGGAGCCCGGAGTGGGCGGACTGTCGCCGACGTTGGAATTCTATGACGCCGGTCATGCGCTGGGATCGGCCGGCATCATGGTGCGCGGTCAGCATCAGACTGCGTTCTACACCGGCGACGTGTGCTTCGCCGATCAAACGCTGCTCAAAGGGGCGCGATTCGAGGATGTGAAAGCGGATGTCCTTAACTTGGAAACGACTCGAGGAAATCGTGAAGTGCCGAAAGGGTTGACGCGCGAATCGGAGATCAAGCGTCTGATTGAGACGATCAATGAAGTTCAGGAAGGCGGGGGAAGTGTGCTGATTCCTTCGTTTGCCTTGGGTAGAACGCAGGAAATCCTGGCGACGCTGGCCTTGGCGATGAAGGAAGGAGTCCTGGAATCGCAACCGGTGCATATCGGCGGGCTCGGCCGGGTCTTCACCGAAATCTACGACCTTGAGGCGCACCGGGCCAATCGCAATCACAGCAACCTCATGCTCAATGAGGAGCTGCAACTGCGGATCATCGACCCACGCAAGGCAGAAGGGATGAAACTCTCGGGCGGTAAACTATTCGTGATGACTGCGGGTATGTTGAGCGAGAACACTGCCGCCCATGTGTTGGCGGCCCGTATGTTGGCTGAGGAACATCACGGAATCCTCTTCGTCGGCTATGCGGATCCCGCGACTCCTGCCGGGCGATTGCGGGCATCGCAGCCGGGTGAAACGTTCTTCTATAGCGAAACATACGGCGAGATTGATCATGGTTGCCGGGTGGAGCAATTCGACCTGACGGCGCATGCGAATCGTGAGGAACTCCTCGACTTGGTCGGCTTCGTGGAACCCCAGACCGTTCTCCTGGGTCACGGCGATGCGGATTCTCGGGTATGGTTCGCCGAGTCCATTGCCGCCAAGTATCCCAAGGTGGAGGTCAAACAACCCGACCCCGGCGAGTTTCTGGATCTCTGATCCTCCAAAGCTCCACCCGCTCTTTTCCTGTGGCTCGGTCAGGAGGCCGGCCATAGGCGGAGGCTGCAAATGCCGGAAACCGCCCCGATCTGTGCTTTCCTAAGCCCTTGGCTTTCGCTAAAACGGCCCACGCGTGTATCTGGAATACTTTGGCCTGACTGAGCCGCCGTTCAACCTGAACCCGAATCCGCGGCTCTTGTATTTTACCCCGAAGCATCGGGAGGCGCTGAATCACATGCTTTATGGGATTCGCGAGCGCAAGGGCTTTGTCCAGCTCACCGGTGAGGTGGGAGCCGGCAAGACCACGCTGTGCCGAGCCATGCTCGAGCAATTGGGCAGCAACTTCGCCACCGCCCTCATACTGAATCCTGTGCTGAGCCCGGACCAGTTGATGAAAGCCATCGCGATGGAATTCGGCATCGACGTCAAGGGCTTGGATCGGTTGGAAACGGTCGCCGCACTGAATGAATTCCTGCTCGAACAGGTGATGATCGGCAACGACAGCGTGCTAATCATCGACGAGGCGCAGGATCTGACACCGGAACTGCTCGAACAGGTCCGCTTGCTTTCCAATCTCGAAACCGACGACCGCAAGCTCCTGCAGATCGTTCTGCTCGGCCAGCCGGAGCTGCGGGATCGACTCAATGATCACAGTCTGCGCCAGCTCCGTCAGCGGATCACCGTTCGCTTTCACCTGCCGCCCTTGAACCAGGGCGAGGTCGGGGAGTACATCAACCATCGGTTGGTGGCCTGCGGGGCGAATGGCGCGCCGTGGTTTACAACCATGGCTTTGTGGCGCATTTTTCGGTATAGTCGGGGCATTCCCCGTCTAATCAATGCGCTTTGCGACAAGTGCCTGCTTGCGGGCTTCGTGAAGCGTCGCGAGCGAATCGATTTCCGGATGGTTGGACGGGCGATCAAGGAACTCGAAGGTGAAATCCGCGTATGAGCCTGATCAATGACGCGCTGAAGAGAGCTAGTGAGGCGGAGAAACGCCACGCTGGCCTCAGCTCGTCCGGCCCCGGAGTACGCCGATCGGGCCGTCGCGGTCCCAAAGGGCCGGAGGCGCTGGGCCCGCCGATTAAGGCCGCCCCGAAGCGCCGTCGTGGACCGGCCATCTCGCCTGCCCTCGCCATGGGTATCATCGCTCTCTGCCTCGCCATTATCGGCGGCAAGTTGGTTCACAACTGGTGGTCGAGCCGGGATCGTTTCGTTCTTCGAAATCTGCCCGACGGAGAGGATCCATTGGAAGCGATGATCGTACAGAAGAAAAAATCTCCGGAAGAAAAAGGGATTTTGCACGTGAGCGCGACCGGAGTCGAGTTGACCCAGTCATCGAAATCGAAGGAAGCTACCAACAACGTGAGCATGAATGTCGCCGCCGCGCTTACGAATGCCATTCCGACACCATCGGTTACCAATCTCTCCGCTCCCAGCGTGGTAAAGACCAATATCGTTACGGCAACGACGAACGATGCGTCGCCGGCGATTCCGTCTGTTCCGAAGGCGAAGGGGCCGGTGATGAATCCTACGCCGGTAGTTCCGAAGCCGCCGGCCAAGACGCTTATTGTAGCTGAATCCAATCCGGGATCCCGATCCACGAAGGCACTCAAGACGGCGTTGAATCCAAACACCACTGATCCGAGGACCGGCCCGGTCACGACAGCGCCGGCGTCGAAGAATAACTTCGACGGCACCATGAAAACGGTCGGAGCGGAAGCTGAGTTTCCGGCGATTCAACTCCAAGGCATCATCATCACGAAGAGCAAAGCCACCGCCTTCGTGAACAACAAGACGATGCGGATCGGGGATTTTGTGAAAGATGCGGAACTGGTGGAGATCGCCCTGCAATACGTGAAATTCTCCCGCAAAGGTGTGGAGAAGCGTTACTTCCTGCTTCGTTGATGCCCCAACGCGTTACCTTGCCGCGTGCCTAGCGCCCCTCAGGTTCCAGCTCCCGACGATTATCGGACGTGGTTGTCCGCTTCCACCGCTCACGATGCCTTTCGCCTGATCAATGGTGCGGCGGATGGACATCCGGGGAATTACGTCGAACGACTCGGAGATTGGTTGTTGTGGGAAAGCGAGGAATCGCACGTGGGGCCAATGCCTGAGTTTGTTGCGGCGCTTGCTGATGCACACCATGCCCGTGGCGTGTATCACAAGTCCCGTTTCCGTCATGTGCGAGGCAAGGACACCGAGTCATCTTCGCCGAGACTGGTGGCAGGTGATCCGGCCCCAGACCGCTTCGAGATTCGCGAGAACGGGGCGTCGTTCGAACTGAGTTTCAATGAAGGGTATTCCTACGGCCTGTTCCTGGATCAACGCGAGAATCGCCGAAGGTTGCTGCAGCGTGAGTTTTGCGACGGACTGGACAATCTTGACGACGACAAAGATTCACCCGTGTTGCTGAACACATTCTCCTATACCTGCGGCTTCTCGGTTTGTGCGGCGAAGTCGGGTTTCACCGTGATCTCCCTCGATCTGTCTCGGAAGTATCTCGACTGGGGGAGACGGAATTTCGAGCGAAATGAAATCGATCCGGACGCGCATGACTTCATCTACGGTGACGCTTTTGATTGGTGCCGCCGGTTGGCGAAAAAGGGAAGGCGGTTTGATGTGATCATCCTCGATCCTCCCACGTTCTCGAAATCCAAGAAGGGTGTGTTTCGCGCGGAGAAGGACTACGGTGACCTGGTGCGCGCGGTGGTACCGATGCTCGTGAGACGGGGGCTGATTCTGGCATCCACGAACGCGGCGCGATTGACACGCCATGAATTTGAGGCCGCGCTCGGTGTTGCCGTCCGAGAATGTGGTCGCGAGATCGTCCACGAAGAATTCATCGGCCAGCCCTTCGATTTCCCGGTGAGCCTCGACGAGCCGGCTTACTTGAAGACCGTTTGGATGCGACTGAACTGAGCCGTTTCATTTGGTCGATTCCGTTTCTCAAAAAACTCCACCAGAACGCAGCGCCTACAGCCGGACCGCCCAGGTGGGCGAGGGCGGACTCGTTTCCCAGACCGGTCGCCTGCAATCCGGTGAGAACAAACTGCCAAACGAACCACAGGGCCAGACACCAGATTGCGGAGATGCTAACCCAGTGGATCTGCCACCAGTACTAAAGCAGAAAGCACAACCGTTCGCGTGGAAACTGCAGCGCGTAGTAGACGATGATCGCCGAGATACTGTCGCTCACGCCGATGAGCGGCACACCGGATCGAGAATCGAAGAGACTGTGCGCAAGGGTTCCAGCGATGGAGCCAGCGAGGAGCATCAACAGGTAACTTCGCACACCGAGTCGTTCCTCCACGTTGTCACCGAACACGCAGAGGGAATATATGTTCCCAAACAGATGCGCCCAACATCCGTGTGTGAAGAAACTGGTGAGTAGGTTGATTCCCCCGTATCGAAATGGTTCGTTGGGGATGAAGCCAAGATTATAGACGAGTGAGCCGGGATAGGTGAGCGTGATCGGAATTACGACCGTGCAAAGCGCGGCGATGGACCACGTGGCCAGCGGTTGTTTGTGTGACGGGTGATTCTCCTCCACCGGCAAGCCCATCATGACGATGATGTGCGTCCACATTTCGGTGGGTTCATCCTCTGCGCTACGTCGGCGAACTTCTTGCACTTCCACCAGCGCGCCCGTCTCCCTCGCCAGTTGATCGGGATCCATGCGGTTCGGAATCTCTCCCGCGCGATCGGTGGGCAGCCGATCCAGCTTGCCGTTCGAAAACCAAAATGACGCGCAGTTGCGGCAATAGTCGATGTCGAATTCCTCATCTTCAGTCGCCATGGGAATGAGGAGCATCCTGTCGCTGCAGGTCGGGCAGAGGTAGGCGCTTCGCTTCTTGTGCACTGAAGCCAGAGATATGACCAGAAGTTGTAGGTGAGGATGTGACGGGCATGCCAACCTGGGTTTGCTAAAAACCTAACGAAAGGCTCCCAAAT
>JAYPXF010000168.1:0-6860 GCA_038154405.1 Verrucomicrobiales bacterium
GGATTTGAATTCGCGGACGCCGGTCCACTGCTTGCGGGTCGAGTGAAGGGCGTGTTCCTGATCGGTGAAACGCGTGAACGGATGCGCGAAGCGTGGAGTTTGTTTGCCAGTTGTCAGATCGTCGAAGACTTGGCGGATGCCGTGAATTCCGCGGCCGAACGGGCGGAACTGGGTGACGTGGTCCTCATGTCGCCAGCTTGCGCCAGTTTCGACCAGTTCTCGGGCTATGCCGCCCGAGGGAATCGCTTTAAAGAAATTGTAGCAGAGTTGTCATCTACTAGATATAGTGGGAACCCGTGTTCCGAGACCCCAACCAATGGCGGTTGCGTTGTAGAATCACACACAGAGAATTAACCCTAATCTGAACAGCAATGAGCACTAATAAACTCCCGGACTCATCGGGATCTTCGTTTGAGAAAGCCGGCAAGAAGCGTCAGAACCTTCCGCTTCTGGTCGTGGTTTTTCTCGTCTTCCACGCCGTCGTCTTGGGCGGAATTCTCTGGGTCGGATGCAAGCCTCACAAGACCGAGGAGGCCGCAGCGCCGCCACCTTCACCGTTGCCGCCGATCGGGGGCGGCCAGGTGGATTCGAATGCCTTCTTCCCGCCGATTGAGAAGAATCTGGGGTCACCGGTGGAGCCGGTGCCTCCCCCCGGTCCGACCGCTGGGGGTCCTTTGATTGGAACGCCCATTCCTGTGCCGCCACAGAACCCGGTGGCGCCGGCTCCCAGCCCGTCTCCAGTGCCTGCACCTGCGCCGGCACCAACGCCACCTACGACGGCCGGGCCGGTTTCACCGTCGCCGATTGCGACTCCACCTCCGCCGGTTATCAGCACGCCGTCTGTGCCTGCTGGTGGTATGTCAGCGACCGCCGCACCTACGGCGCCCAAAACCTACAGGGTCCAGAAGGGCGACACTTACTACAGCATTGCGGGGCGTCACAACACGACGATGAACGCCTTGAAGGAAGCCAATCCCGGGGTTGATCCCCGGCGCCTCCAATTGAACCAGGCGTTGAAGATTCCTGCGGCGCATCCGGCAGCCGCAGCGGCACCGGCAGCGAATGATCCTTCGATCTACGAAGTGAAGTCCGGTGATATGCTGGGCAAGATCGCTAACCGTTACAAAACGACGGTCGATCGCCTGCGTGAAGTCAACGGACTGACGAGTGACCGCATTCGTGTGGGACAGAAACTGAAACTTCCCCCGGAAGCGAAGAAGTAGATGACCCGATTCTCGATCCTGCACCCGGATCGAAACATCCCGTCCGAGGGGAACCGATGAGTCGCAAGACCAAGAAGCCAGCGCGAAAATCCGAAGCCAACGAGTCCGCCGCGTCAATGAGCGTGGCGGACATGCGTCAGGTGTCGGTCATGCTCGTTTTCAGTGTCGGCGCGCTGATCGCCCTTGGCTTGGTGATGCTTTACAGCGCCAGCATGACCGAGGCCGGTCATCGCATGTTGGTGAAGCAATCGCAGTGGCTCTGCCTCGGCGGTTTTGCCTGCATCGTGGCCACGTTGGTGGACTATCGACTGTTGCGCAAATACTCATGGGTGATTCTGGGGACCGCCACCTTGCTTTGTGCCCTGGTTTTGATTCCGGGCATCGGTCACAAGATCGGCGGCGCCCGGCGTTGGTTCAAACTGGGGGGCGTCAGCTTTCAACCGTCCGAACTCGCCAAGATCGCGATCCTGATCTGGATTGCGTTCTACTGCGAGTGGCAGACGCGCAACATCAAGAACTTCAAACAGGGAATCATCTTTCCCGGTCTCGCTTTGGGCGGAGTGCTTTGTCTCATTCTGGTGGAACCGGATCGCGGCACGTTCATTCTGATGTCGGCCGTCTGTGCCGGAATTCTGTTTGTTGCCGGCGTACGTTTTCACTACCTCGCGGTCCCGGTCGTGCTGGGTGCGGTTGGCATCGCCTATCTGTTGTGGGTCGATCCGGTGCGGTCGGCGCGGATCCTGAGCTGGTTGAATCCGGAGGAATACCGGATGACGACCGGCTATCAGAATTGGCAGGCACTGATCGCCTTGGGCAATGGCGGGATCTTCGGAGTCGGTCTGGGTGACGGACGCCAGAAGCTGGGCTTCGTGCCGGAACATCACACCGATTTCATCTACTCGGTGATCGGTGAAGAACTGGGCTTGGTAGCCACGATTTCAGTGATCATTGCGTTCGCGGTGATCGCCTATTGCGGCATCACGATCGCGTGGAAGTCGCGGGATCGTTTCGGCTATTACCTAGCCACGGGAATCACGTTGTTGGTCACGACCCAGGCGATCGTGAACATCGGCGTCGTGACGGCCGTGTTTCCCAACAAGGGAATGTCACTCCCGTTCATCAGTTATGGCGGATCAAATCTGATGGCCATGATGGCCTGTATTGGCGTGCTGCTCAGTGTGGCACGCCGGGCAACGGACGACGTGGTGATCCTCGACGAGGAATCGGCGGACACGGTCTTCATGGCGGCGGCGGAAATGCAATGAACGAGAAACCCCTCATAGCCATCGCCTGCGGCGGAACGGGCGGTCACCTGTTTCCGGGTATGACCATCGGTCGCGAGTTTGTGCGTCGTGGCTGCGATGTGACGCTGTTGGTTTCGCCCAAAGAAGTCGATCAGCTGGCGGTCCGTTGCGTGACGGACATGGAAGTGGTGACCTTGCCCTCGGTTGCCTTGCAGGGGCGCAACTATCTGAAGTTTCTCCGCTCGCTCCGAAGTTCGGTCCGCGATTCGCAGCGGCTTTTCAAGAAGCGTCGCCCCGCCGCCGTGATATCCATGGGTGGTTTCACTGCCGCGGCGCCGGTGATGGCTGGCAAACTTTCGCGTGCGAAACTCTTTCTGCACGAATCCAACGCCATTCCCGGACGGGCGAATCGGTATCTTGCACCGTGGGTGCATCGTTCCTTTGTCGGCTTCCGTCAGGCGGTTGGCCATTTGAAGGCCAAGGAGATCACGATCTCCGGGACCCCCGTGCGTGATCAGTTTCGTAGCGTCGTCGTGCCGACCTGTCGTCGCGTGCTCGGTCTCGCCGAACACAGGTCCACCCTCCTCATCATGGGAGGCAGCCAGGGGGCGACCGCGGTCAACGAGCTCTTGATGAACTCGATGGACTCCCTGCGGAAACGCCTGCCCGATTGGCAATACTGCTGGTTGACCGGCGGCAATGATGCGGATCGTGTTCGTCAGTTCTGCAAGGACCAGAACGTTCCGGCGGTCGTGCGCAAGTTTCTTCCGGAAATGGAACTGGCGTACGGAGTCGCAAGCGTGACGATCGCCCGTGCGGGTGCCGCTTCACTCGCCGAACTTGCGGCCATGAAGGTGCCGAACATTCTCATCCCGCTGCCTTCTTCCGCGGACAATCACCAGCATCACAACGCACTGAATTTTGAACGGACCGGCGCTGCACGTTTGCTGGATCAGAAGTCCGCGACGCCCGAACAACTGGTGAACTGGGTTGCGGAACTGGGAAGTGATGAAAACACCCGCGCCTCAATGATCGAGGCGCTGGGCCAATGGCATCGCAAGGATGCGGCGGAACTGATCTGTGCCCGGGTCCTGCATGCAATTGGTCACGGCGCCGGAGCTGGTGAAATGAATGACTCTGAAACAAACGAGCCTTCGATTGATGATATGGGCGGTGCCCTTCGACTTGTTGCTTCATGACCCGCTTGAATCCAGCTGATGTAGACGAGCTTCTCCGCGGTGCGCGGCGTGAGACCATTTATCTGGTGGGTGCCGGGGGAATCGGCATGAGCGCGCTGGGTCATCTGCTGCTGGACCTCGGTTATCTGGTGGCGGGATCGGATCTCGAGGTGAACGACGAGGTTCGCAAGCTCCAGGCGCGCGGAGCCTTGATGCACATTGGGCACAGCGCCGAGCAGATGGAAAGGGCTCGCCCGGTCTTGGTGGTGTATTCGTCGGCGATCCTATCCTCCAATCCCGAACTGGAATCTGCGGAGCGACTAGAGATTCCGATCGTTCGTCGGGCGACTTTGCTGGCCGCCCTGTTGCGTCGGCAGAACGGTGTTTGCGTGGCCGGAATGCATGGCAAGACCACGACGGCTGCGATGTTGGCCTACGCCTTGAAGGAACTCGTACTGGAACCGAGTTACGCGATCGGCGGCGGTGTGCCGCAGTTGGGTGGTAATGCCCATTATACGCGGCACAATTGGGTGTCGTTGATCGGCAGTGATGGCACGGCATCGGAGTTGCCGGAAGACGATACTTTCTTTGTGTGTGAAGCGGATGAGAGCGACGGCACTTTGCTGCAGTTCGAACCTCAGAACTCCCTGATCCTGAACATCGACAAGGAACACCTCGACTACTACGAGTCCTTCGATGCGATCTCGGCGGAGTTTCAGGCCTTTGCCGATCAGACGTCCGACCAGGTGTTCTACTGTGCCGATGATCTGAACCTCGTCGAACTGTTTGCCGGTCGGGAGAACGCGGTTTCCTACGGTTTCAATCCGCTCGCCATGTATCGGCTGGAACTGCCGGAAGGGCGGAAGGAACGTGCTTTTGAAGTCTGGCGCGGCGAACAGTTCGTCGGTGAGTTTCAAACGCGACTCTTCGGTGAAAAAAATGTTTCCAACGCGGGGGCGGTGGTCGCGTTTCTGACGGAGAATCATTTTTCCGCGGACAGCATTGGGCTGGCGATCAGTCGGTTCGGCGGCGCGCAACGTCGACAGCAGATGCTTTTCGGAAACGCCCAATACCGGGTCTACGAGGACTACGCACATCATCCCTTGGAGATCTCCGCAACGATCGAGGCGTTTCGAGAACTTGAACCGAAGCGACTGGTAGTGGCGTTTCAGCCACATCGCTTCACGCGCACGCAGCACCTGCTCAGTGACTTCGCGACCTGCTTTTCCGGTGCGGACGAACTCTGGTTGACCGAGGTGTATGCCGCGAGCGAGGCACCGATTCCCGGGGTGAACGGTGAGGTTCTGGCCGCCGCCGTGAAAGCGCGGGGGCAGAAGGCGAACTACGTCCGCGAGCTGGACGAACTGGCCGGGAAGATGCGGGAACAGCTTGAACCGGGAGACGTGGTTCTATTCCTGGGAGCCGGTGACATCACCGGGGCCGCCCGCCGCATGTCCTCCATGCTCAGTTTTGAAATGAACGCCCACAACAACGAATCGCATGTTGAGCAGATGGGGGAGCGGCTGTCCGCCGAGAGTGTCATCCGGCAGAACGAGCCGCTTGCAAAACGCACGACGATGCGCGTTGGGGGAGTGGCCGATATCTATGTGGAACCGGCTTCGGAATCGGATCTTTCGGAACTGCTGAGCATCTGCCACGAGGAACAACTGCCGATCCTCCCCCTTGGTCGTGGCAGCAATCTGATCATTCGCGACGGTGGTGTTCGCGGCGTGGTGGTGTGTTTCAATCATCCGGTCTTCTCAGCGATCGAGGTCAGTGACAGCGAACTCCGATGCGGCTCCGGTGCCCGCCTGAAGGAGGTGGCGAATGCCGCCCGTGATCATGGCATTGCGGGATTGGAGTTTCTGGAGGGCATTCCCGGATGTGTCGGGGGTGCCTTGCGCATGAACGCCGGTGCGATGGGGGGAGAGACATTTGATAGGGTGAAACAGTTCCGCATGATGGACCGCGAGGGGCAGGTGCATGAACTCAAGCCGGACGGCGTTGAAGTGCGCTACCGCAGCTGTCCGATCCTGAAGGATGCGTTCGCCTTGGATTGTGTGTTCGAAGGCGAGCGGGCTGCTTCCGAAGAGGTGGCGAAGACAATGAAGTCCTTTACCGGCAAGCGTTGGAAGAGCCAGCCGAAGAATTCGAGCGCCGGATGCATGTTCCGCAATCCCGAGTTGATCCCGGCCGGCAAGCTGATCGAAGAACTCGGTTTGAAAGGCACACGGTTCGGTGGCGCGGAGATTTCCACCGTGCATGGGAACTTCATGGTCAACAACGGTCAGGCCACCGCGCGGGATGTCCTTGAGTTGATCGAGATTGTGAAACGCCGCGCGCGCGAAGAACGCGGAATCGAATTGCACACCGAGGTGCAGATCATCGGGGAAGATTGAATGGGCGATAACCTGAACATTGTGGTCATGCTGGGCGGTCCTTCCGCCGAACGAGAAGTGTCGCTGCGCACGGGAAGTGCTGTCGCGGACGCCTTGCGTGAAATCGGCCACAAGGTGACCGAGCTGGATCCCAAACCCGGTGAATGGACGCTGCCCGAGGGGACGGATGTGGTCTTTCTGGCACTGCATGGCACCTATGGGGAGGACGGTCAGGTACAGACCGAACTCGAGGAGTTGGGTGTGCCCTATACGGGCTGTGGCAGCGCCTCGAGCCGGATTGCCTTCGACAAGGTTGCCAGCAAGCGTCGGTTTGTGGAACGCGGCGTGCCGACTCCACCGTTCGATGTGTTGACCGCCGGTTCGGAACCGAAATTGAAGAATGAGTTTTGCCCGCCCGTTGTGTTGAAGCCGGTGGAGCAGGGATCGAGTGTCGGGTTGCGTTTCGTGGACAAGGAAGCCGACTTTGAGGAGGGTCTTCGTGAGGCATTGATCTACGGCGATACGATCCTGATGGAACCGCGCATCGCCGGGCGCGAGGTCACGGTGGCGGTCCTGGATGGGAAGCCCCTGCCGATCGTTGAAATCTGCCCGAAGGAAGGGAGTTACGATTATCAGAACAAGTACACGCCCGGTGCCACCGAGTATTTTTGCCCCGCTGACTTCACGGCCGATGTGACTGCGCGCATCCAGCAATGTGCCTTGGATGCGTTCACCGCAGTTGATGGTCGCGACTATGGTCGGGTGGATGTGATGATCGCTGCGGGAGATCGTCCGTTGGTCCTGGAGGTGAACACGCTGCCGGGAATGACGGAGACC
>JAYPXF010000168.1:6870-9534 GCA_038154405.1 Verrucomicrobiales bacterium
AAATGACGCGGCTGGCCATGAAGCGTGCGCCGGTCGCTGCCTGAACCTGATGCCTTCGAAAGTAAGAACGAAGAAGAAGGTCGCGAACCGCCGCACGCGCGAGCGCAACGCGCTCGACGTGAAACTGCGTTCGGACCAGTTGGTGCAGCAGCGTACGCGGGTGACCTATACCGTGCTATCGACGCTCTTCGGCATCCTTTTCATCGTGTTTCTCGCGTGGCGCGGAGTCGATTGGACGCTTAACGAATTCGTCTACACGAATCCGGCCTTCTCGATCCGGAAGGTCGAAGTGACGACTGACGGTTATTTGACACGAGAGACAATCCTGCATTGGGGGGGCGTCCGCCATGGTGCCAACGTGATGGCGCTCGATCTCAACCAGATCAAACGCAACCTGGAACGCATCCCGATCGTGAAGGCGGCTTCACTTGAACGCATTTTGCCGGACGCGCTGCGTATCAAGGTCGCGGAACGCTTTCCGGTGGCCCGGGTGACGATGCTGGTGCCGGGGGAGACGGGGTACTATCCGGCGACCGTTCCCTTGGATGCCGATGGCTATGTGTTGGTGCAACTGCAACGGGCACACGTGCGAGACCATCGTGTGCTCAACTACAACACGCTTCCCGAGATCAAAGGTTTTGATGAGTCCGAACTGCGTCGCAGCGGCAAGATCATGAACCCGAACATGCTCGCGGCGCTGCGGTTGGTCCGGGACTTTCGCCATTCTCAACTGGTCGGTTCGCTGGAGCTCAAGGAACTGAAGATCGATCCATCCGGGATCCTGCAGGTCACCACCGGCGGTGGCATGCGGGCAAAGTTCTCGGCGCAACACGACTTCCGGCCACAACTCGTTCGCTGGCGACAGATCGTTCAGGTGGCCACTGAAAGCGGCAAACAGATCGCCGATGTGGATCTTTCCGTGACCAACAATGTGCCCGTTATCTGGCGTGAGGTGATTCCAACCTCCCGCACCGGCAAGACGCAGCGTCGTGCCGTGCCTCACCGTGTAACACTGCTCGACAATGTTTAACCTGATCCCCAGATTGTTTTCGGAACGGTCCCAGATCATCGTGGGACTTGAGATCGGAACCTCCAAGGTCTGTGTGGCCGTCGGCGAACTCACCGACAGCGGCACGCTGACCATCATCGGTGGTGGTCAGGCGCCCTCGCGCGGGGTGCGCAAAGGGGAGATTGTCGACTTCGAGAAGGCGGAAGAGGACATCCGGCATGCGCTGGTGGAAGCCGAGAAATCGGCGGATGTGGAAATCGGCAGTGTTTATCTCGGGGTGACCGGCTCGCACTTGGTGAGCACCAACAGCCGGGGGTTGCTTCGCATTGATTCCTCCGATCACGAAATCACCCAGGACGACGTGCAGGAGGTCCTGCGCAACGCCAAGAATTTCAATCGTCCGACGGAGAATCATGTGCTCCATGCCATACGGCAGCTGTTCACCGTGAACGGTCAGGCGGGCATTCCCAATCCCGTCGGCATGAAGGGCAGCATGCTGGAACTGGATGTGCACGTCGTACATGGCGTGACCACCCGCCTGCAGAATCCGGCGCTCGCCGTTCGCGGTCTGCAGATGGATGTCGACGAACTGGTCTTCAGTGGTCTGGCATCTTCCTTGGCCGTCCTGACGCCGGAGCAAAAGGAGATGGGGGCACTGGTGATCGACATGGGAGCGGGCGCCACCGAATTTGTGGTCTACACCGGCGGCGTCGTACGGCACACCGGAGTGATCGCAGTGGGTGGTGATCACGTGACGAACGATCTCTCCTACGGTTTGCGGGTTTCGACCAGCAAGGCCGAGGAACTCAAGCGTTCCCATGGCACTGCGTGGTTCGATGAATCCGTTCGCGGTAAGAAGATCACCTTGAAGAACGACCTGGGGATGAAGACCAAGAGTATCAATCTTGAGCACCTGCATCGGATCATGTCCGCGCGGATCGAGGAGACCTTCCAGCTCATCGATCAGGAGTTGGAGGAGGAAGGATTGCACGATCAGATTCGCTCGGGTGTCGTGATCACCGGTGGTGGATCCCGGTCACCGGGGCTGACGCGTTTGGCGAAGGATGTCTTCGACCTGGAGGCGGTCATCGGCAAGGCCACCGCCTTCAACGGTCTCAAGGATGTCATCGAGCTGCCCGAGAATGCCACCGCCATTGGTCTGGTCAATTACGCCGCCATCCGCCGCAAGAGCATGCGACGGTCCGGTCTGTTCAGTTTCAAATCCGCAACCGCCTGAATCGAAAGACTCCCTCATGAACTTCTTTGGCAAGAAAACGAACGGCGACAAGAAGAACGGCAGCCTCAAGCTGCGCGTGATCGGTCTGGGTGGCGCCGGTTGTCACATCGCGGAGACATTGGAAGAGAATGGTCTCGGTGGTGACGCGGATTTTTACGCGATCAACGCCGATGCCCAGGCCTTGGAAGATTGTCGCATCGCCAACAAGTTCGCCCTGGGCTCCAATGCGACCGGTGGGCTTGGCACGGGTGGAGAGCCAGACCGGGGACGGGTGGCCGCACTGGAAGATATCGAGGATCTGGAATCACTCTGCAAAGGTCGCGATCTTATTTTCCTCATTGCCGGTATGGGTGGTGGAACCGGGACGGGGGCCGCACCTCTGATCGCCGCCGCCGCAAAGAAGTCCGGCGCCCTGGTT
>JAYPXF010000168.1:9544-15644 GCA_038154405.1 Verrucomicrobiales bacterium
TTGGCGGTGGTGACGCTGCCGTTCGATTGCGAGGGCACCCGCCGTCGGGATCAGGCCGCGGCCGGCATGGCGGAACTTCAGAAATCGGCCGACGGCGTGATATGCCTGCCGAACCAGATGGTTTTCAAACTCATCAATGGCAATACCACATTGGTTGAAACCTTCAAGACCACCAACGAATACGTCGCCCAAGGAGTCCGTGCGATTTGGAAGCTCGTCAGCGAACACGGGCTCATCAATGTGGACTTCGCCGATCTGTGCGCGCTGATTCGCGGTAGGGAAGCCAACAGCTCCTTTGCCACGGTGGAGGCGTCCGGACCCCATCGCGTGCGTGAAGCCGTTGATCGGTTGATGGAGCATCCGCTCTTGGGCGAAGGTGAGAAACTCGCCGGAGCGGAGGCGGTGTTGGTCAGTCTTTGTGGATCATCGGAGTTGTCCATGTCCGAAGTGGACCGGGTGATGGAACTGCTCACCCGCAGTTGTGGCGATGCTCAGATCAAACTCGGAGCCACGATCGATGATTCCATGGGAGACCGCATTTCCGTGACCTTGGTGGCGGCGAGCAAACCGGCGACCACCGAACCTGTTCCGGCAACCGAAGAATCTAGTCGGCTCGATGGGGCCGGAGAAAACGGACTCGGCGTGTCCACCTTTGTCGGCAAGCCGGCCGAACGCAACAATACCCCGGCACCTCCGGCCGAAACGGAAGAGGAAGAACCGACCGTCACCACGCCGCCGGTTCGTGCCTGGCGCACCCGCCGAAAACGAACGCGCGTGAATCATCCGCAACTCCCGTTGGATCTCATTCCCAAAGGCCGGTTTGAGAAGAGCGAGCCGACCGTTCGCAACGGTGAGGATCTCGATGTCCCGACCTTTGTTCGCCGCGGCCTGGTGCTCAATTAACCATCCCCGCCGGGATGTCTGACTTTCTCCAGCAGACGAATCACCGACCTTGGCCGATGCCCCGGCGTCCATGGGTCATGCGGATGGCGTGGGAGAAACTCGCGTTCCTTCATTGGCGGATTCCGGCGGAAAATCTACGCCCGTTGATCCCCGCCGATTTGGAGCTGGATACGTTCGACGGATCTGCCTGGTTGGCCGTCGTGCCTTTCGAAATGAATGATGTCGGCGCGCGTGGCCTTCCCGGCTTACCCACCACCAACCGATTCCTCGAACTGAATGTCAGGACCTACGTGAAACTCAACGGTAAGTCCGGCGTCTGGTTCTTTTCACTCGACGCCGAATCATGGTTGTCCGTTCGCGGCGCACGGATGGGGTTTCATCTGCCATATTTCGATGCGGAGATGCGAATGTCCGAGGGCGCTGATGTCGCCTATTACAGTCGTCGCACGCATGACGGTGCCGCCCCGGCGAAATTCCGGGCGATCTATCAACCCTCGGGTGACGTCTTTACGGCGCAGCCCGGTTCTCTCGAGCATTGGCTGGCCGAGCGTTACTGTCTCTATACCGCGGATGGAGAAGGCCGTATCTATTGCGGAGAGATTCATCATGGACCATGGCCGTTGCAATCGGCAGCCGTGGAGACTCGCGAGAACACAATGGGACGCCAGATCGGAATCGAACTGAATGCGCGTCCTGACCACGTCCTTTATGCCGAACAGATCAAAGTGGTCGCCTGGTCACTCGTCCGCGTACATCCGTAGGGCCAGAGTTGTTGAACGCTTGCGCTGGGAGATCGACCTGCTTGATCAACGAAACAGCGGCGCTGCTTTCTCTGCCAGCCATTCGGGATCGATCTTGATCAGTGAGCGGTCGTAGGTCATGAGACCGTTGACTTCACCTTCGACGTCAGTGGTCTGGGTGTAGACGGCGGCGGCGAGGCCTTGCTTGATGAGGGCAGGCAGTTGTTCGAGCAGAGTGGCGTAGTTTTCTTTCAACTCCTCGCGGGTCTGGTAGGTGCGGTAACCCCAGTTGCGTTTGTTCCACCACAGGTGTCCATTCACCGGCCAGCCCAGTCCTCCGAATTCGCCGAGGACGCTGGCACGCTTTGGTTCGATGTCGAACATGCCGGGACCCGGATATTTGTGCATGTCGATCATGTCGCCGCTGCCACGATCGGTCCAACCACTGGCACCATCGATGATTCGGGTCGGGTCGTAAGCCTTGGTCCAGTTCAGAATCTCCGTGGTCCTGAACTGCCCCCAACCTTCGTTGAACGGAACCCAGACGACGATGGACGGATGATTGTGAAAGGAATCGATCATTGCTTTGAGCTCGGTGCGAAAGATGGTCTGCGCTTCGGCGGGCAGATCGAGGTCCTGCTCGGCGCCCTTCTTGAGATGCCAGGCACCTCGGGCATCGCCGGCAAAACCGCTGGGTAGATCCTGCCACACCAGCATGCCGAGTTTGTCGGCCCAGTAATACCAGCGGGCGGGCTCCACCTTCACGTGTTTGCGGATCATGTTGAATCCCATCTTCCGGGTCATCTCGATGTCGTAGATCATCGCTTCCTCCGTTGGCGGGGTATAAAGCCCATCGGGCCACCAGCCCTGATCCAACGGCCCCCAGTGGAAAATCGGTTCACCGTTCAGAAACAATCGATTGAAGCCTTTCTCGTCCCTGGCGACCTTGGTCTCGCGCATGCCGAAATAGCTTTTCACTGCGTCCACCAACTTTTCATCTCGCCAGAGGGTGATTCGCAGGTCGTAGAGATGAGGGCTGTCGGGATGCCACAGCTTTTGGTCGCGAATTCCTACGTGAAGTGTCCCGTCCGGTTTGCCGGTCGACTGTCCGACCTTCACGCCGTTCTCAAACGCTTCTGCCCGGATCTGCAATCCTGCTGCTGGCCCGGACACGTGAACATTCACACCAAGGGTCTGGTTTCGGGTATCTGGAACGAGTTTCAGTGAATCGATGGAAGTCTTGGGAACAGGCTCCAACCAGACCGTCTGCCAGATGCCGCTCACACTGGTATACCAGATGCCGCGAGGTTCCTTGACCTGTTTGCCACGCGGCTGAAAGCCGTCGTTTGTCGGATCCCAGACGCGGACAATGAGATCCTGTTCGTCGCCCTCTTTCAATGCGTCGGTGATGTCAAAACTGAAGGGATCGTAACCGCCGCGATGTTCGCCGACTTTCCTGCCGTTCACGAATACGACGGCTTCCCAGTCCACCGCGCCGAAGTGCAGGAGTAGGCGTTCGTCCTTGTCGCGAACGGATGCATCAAAGGTCTTGCGGTACCAGAGATACTTGTCGGAGCCCACCGTGGTCTTGACACCCGAAAGCATCGATTCGATCGGGTAGGGGACAGTGATCAGTCCGGAGATCTTCTTCGGTTGATTCTGATTGGTCTTGGCGATGGCGTAGTGCCAGGGACCGTTCAGGTTCGTCCAGCGTTGGCGTTCCAGTTGCGGACGCGGATATTCCGGCCAGGGTTTGTCGCGATTGACTTCCCCGGCCCAGCGGCTGACCTGTCCGCCGACGGACTCCGATCCGCCGGCATCCTGCACTTCGACCAAGGCACTGTGAATCGTGCCGCGGAATACAAAATTGCCCTTGTAGTCACCGACGTTGCCTTTGTCGTCCAAACCGACTTCCAGGCCATCGACCGGCTCGGAAGGCAGGGCGGCTGTGGCTTTGCCGCGGGCGACGATCTTGCCGTTGACGGAAAGTGTCATGGCACCGTTCATTGCCAGTTCGCCCGAGAGTTTGATGCGTCCCTTGGGCAAGGGTTGCTTTCCGCTGATCGAGAACAGCTCGTTGCGAAAGCGGATGTCGAAGACGGGCTTGCCCTTGGCGATGTTCAGTGCGTAGCCCACAGCCTGTCCGCCTTGTGCCACCAAGACGCCGTTCTTCCCGTTGGCGGTGACTTCGGCACTGACGCGAAGCCTGTTGCCGGCAATCTTGGGCGCCTTTGCGCCTTTCAGACGGGTGTCTTTCTTCAGGGCGAACTTCTTCCATTCGCCCTCTACCGTGATCTTCTGCGAGTTGGGCAATTCCGGTAGTGACTTGCGCCAGTTCAACAGTTTGTCCGAAAGGCGTTGGGTGATGTCCGGATGTTTGCCCGCGATGTTGTCGTACTCCCGGTCGGTGTTCGACAGATTGTAAAGCTCGGGGCGGGTTCCATCGTCATTGATGAGCAGTTTCCAGTCGCCATCACGAACGGCCAGGTTGGGACTCTGCTCCAGCGGATGAGCTGGTTTCAAATAGGAAGGTTGGCGACCGTATTCCCAGAACAGTGCCCGTGAGCGTTTCACTGGTTTGCCCGTGAAGGCGGCACTCATGTCCATTCCGTCAAACGCGACCTTTGGCGTTTTGATTTCGGCGAGTTTGGTGAAGGTGGGGAAGAAATCCACCGCCGCACCCACCGTCGTCTCGTCCACCACCCCGGCCGGAATCCGACCCTTCCAGCGAACGATCAACGGCATCCGGATACCGCCTTCGTAGAGACTCCACTTGCGGCCACGCATGCCGGCGGTGGAACCGGGTGGTTCCTGTCCGGCACGACGATATCGTGTCCATGCGGTGGGGCCATTGTCGCTCGTAACAACGAACATGGTCTTCTTGCCGAGTCCGGACTGATCGACGTGTTTGATCAAACGACCCAGTTCGTCATCCATGTGCTTAAGAACGGCATACATCCTCTGCAGCTCGGGACGGTCGCTGAACTTCTCGAACTTCTTGAGATAATCTTCGCGAGGTTTGAAGGCGTCGTGAACGTCGTTGAGCCAGAGGTGCAGGTAGAACGGCTTGTCCTCGTTGCGCTTGATGAAATCGATGGCGCGGTCGACGTAGATGCCGGTCTGTTCGTGTTTTTCCACACGCCGGATTTTTCCGTGACCCAGTTCCGCGCTCATGTCCGACAAGCGACCAGGTGGAAGAATGCGATCGCCAAGTCCCTCGAAGGAAACGAGCGATTCGTCGAACCCGTAGGATTGGGGCAGGGGCGCATCATTCACATCACGGCCGCCGCCCATGTGCCATTTTCCAAAATGGGCTGTGGCATAGCCGGCGGACTTGAAGGTGCGGGCGATTGCAGGTGCCTTCGGATTCAGAAAGTCAACCATGCCTCGGGCCCGGTTCCGGGCGCGGCTGTTGAGGTAAGAGTTGATCAGATGCCGTCCCGGATACTGACCCGTCGTGCAGGCCACGCGCGAAGGCGAGCAGATCGGTGAGTTGACATAGAACTGAGTGAAGCGCGTTCCTTCCGTTGCGAGGCGATCGATATTCGTGGTCTGCACATCCTTGTTGCCAGTGCAGCTCAGATCGCCGTAACCCATGTCGTCGACGAAGATGAAGATGATGTTCGGGCGATCCTTGGCTAAACCGGAGTGGGCAGCCGTGAACAACGCGAAGAGAAACAGGAGAACGATTCGCTGAGACATAATGGAGGTCGCAGTTTGTACTTGGCCCGCCCGCTTCACAACGACCGGATGCGTCAACGTTTGTAGACATGGAGTCGGCGTAGAACGAGGGCGAACGCCCAGCTTGTAGGGGAATTCGTCAGAGTTTCGTTCCGCGGGATCACCGCCCAAAAGTCTCGCGACTTCCGCTAGCAGCGGCTTGGAATGTGGGTGATACCTACTGCGACCGGATCCTGTCGCGGATTTCCTTTTCCATGACCTCGGTCTTTTTGCGGAAGACCTCGAGTTCCATGGGAAACCAGCGGACGGATCTGTCCTGATGATCACGGCTGCTGGGTTGGGTCTGGCGATTGCCGTAGAGGAAGGCCCAATTGCTGGGAAGCCAGTAGCGGTTCCAGATGGCGTTCTTTTCGCGAATGGTCTCGCGGACATAGTTGGCGAATTCCGGAAGGGCACTGTTGAAGCCGAGTTGCTCGGCGAATTCTTGTGACGCGATCTTGTGTCCCGTGTCGGAGAGCAAGGATCCGTCAGTGGTGACAGACTTGTTCTTCAGCGCGGTGGTGAGATCCACCAGGAGGAGTTTGTGATCGGTCGCGAGTTTGCGAATCGCAGCCGCGTAAAGGTTCAAGTTCCGGTTTCGGTGCTTGAGTTTGAATCCAATTTTCAGCGGATCTTCAAACGGGGGAGGGGAAACCAGAACGATTCTGCGGGTGTATTCTGAAACATTCTTGATGAGCTTCTCATAGGCTGTCTCGAACTCTGGCAGCCCCTTGGGG
>JAYPXF010000169.1:0-7748 GCA_038154405.1 Verrucomicrobiales bacterium
CAGCCGAATCAGCAGCCGAATCAGCAGCCGAATCAGCAGCCGAATCAGCAGCCGACGCAGGATACAGCTCCCGCCACTCAGCCGATCGTTACGGGTATCGTCGGTGGAAGGGTCACGACGACCAGCGTGTCGGTGGGTGGAAACTGATTGTTAAGACCCGGTCGGTTTCTTTTACAAATTCAGCCCGGAGTAGCCTTGAGTTGCTCCGGGTTTTTCGTTTAGCGTTTCGCCAGTGAGCTGGAAACAGATCAAGCTCGTTCCCTGCCTTCTCGCCCTGGGTGTGATCATCCTGATTGGTTTCCTGCAGTCACTGCGATTCTGGACCCAAGGCAATGATCCCTTCGAGCGCCTCGAATGGCGCACCTACGATTGGCGCGTCAAACACGCGGCCTCTCTGAAACCTCCGGTTGCCACGAACTTCGCGTTCTTGGCGATCACTGACAAGACGATCAAGGCCGTGAAGGAGCAGTCCCTGAATCTGGGGCAAAGCTATGGACTGTATTGGCCGAGACATATTTATGGTCGAGTCATTCGAGAGTTGAACGCCCAAGGTGCAAAGGCGATCGCCTTTGACATTATGTTCGCAGACCGTCGGGAAGATCTGCCGAAGCTGGTGTTACCCAACGGGCAGCAGATGGACGGAGACGTCTTCATGATGCAACAGATGTACAAGGGCAGCAATGTGATCATTGCCTCCACCCCACATCTGATTGCTGAAGCCGATTTTCGTGCCAATGCCCTTGCGGTCGGCGACATCACGGCCGATACGGATGTTGACGGAATCTTGCGACGAGCTCGTCCCTACAACTCATTGCGCGTGTGGGATCGTGACATCATCGAGATGGTCAAGGACAGTCGCGGACTGAATCTCGAGGAGGCTGAGATCCGCTCGGATACCATCATATTTCGAGATGCCAGCACCAACTCTTACTGGCTGAAACTGAATTCCAATGGCGAATACAATCTGTTGACTCTGACGGAGGACATCCTGCCTGACTACGCGGAGGGGGTGAAAGAGACAGTGCTGGAAGAGGAACGTTGGCGGAAGCCTTACGAAGATCTACATGCGTGGCACATGGGTGTGTTGATGGCGGCGGCGGAAGTCGGATTGGATCTTTCGAATGCAAAGATCGAGCCGCGGCAGGTGTTCATTCCCGGAACCAATGGAACGGATCGCACGATACCGCTGGATCATCGGGGATACATGTATGTCGATTGGTCCATGCCCGGAACGGATGAGCGCCTGTTGATCGAGGCGATGGAGTGGCAGATCCTGAATGATACTGATCGCGAACGCGGTGTGCTGCCGCCGCCGGAAGAACTGACGAAGTTCAAAGACAAGCTGGTGTTCATTGGTTCTGCTGCCACGGGGAGTGAACTTACCGACCGCGGCGCGACGCCGTTGGGCTTGGAGCAGTGGCTGATCTCGAAGCACTGGAACATCGCAAATTCGGTAATCATGGATCGGGTTGTCGTTCGCTCCGAGTTTGGTGCCGAATTGTTGACCATAATCTTGCTGGGAATCTTGTCGGCGGTGATTTCGTGGTGGCTGCAACCACCTTTGTCCACTGGACTGGTCGTGTTGGTGGGAGGGGCATACGTATATTACGCTTTTCAGACCTTCGCGGATTCCCGGGTCTGGATCCCTGTATTTCTACCGGTCATGGGCGCGGTGCTTTTCAACCACGCCTCTATCGTCGCGTATCAGGTGGTGTTCGAAGGGCAGGAGCGGCGCCGGATCAAGGGGGTCTTCGCCAAGCTCGTGTCACCGAACGTGGTGAACGAACTGTTGAGCCAGCAGGACATTCACCTTGGCGGTCAGCGGCGCGAGATCACGGTGTTCTTTTCGGATGTGCGGGGTTTCACCACGATGACCGATGAGATGCAGAAGTATGCGGATGATTTCGTCGTGCAGCATGGTCTTGAAGGTGAGGAAGCGGAGCGATTCCGGGACGAGGTCGCGGCGGAGACGCTCGAAACGGTGAACATGTATCTCGCGACGATCGCGGACCAGATCAAGAAGCACAACGGCACCCTGGACAAGTACATCGGCGATTGCGTGATGGCGTTCTGGGGAGCGCCGACCCCGAATGAGAAACATGCGGTGTCCTGCGTGCGCTCGACCGTTGATGCCCAGTTGGCGATGTATCAGCTGAACGTCCAGCGTGCCCGGGAGAATGAGGAGATCGAACTGGAGAACGAGCGACTGATCGAGCTAGGTCAGCCGCCCCGGCCCTTGAAGCGTTTGCTGGTGATGGGCAGCGGCGTGAACACCGGCACGGCGATCGTCGGCCTGATGGGTTCGGAGGATCACATCTTCAACTTCACCGTGTTCGGTCGCGAAGTGAACTTGGCCAGCCGCTTGGAGCACGTGTCTGGTCGGAGCCGTATCATTATCGGTGAAGCTACCTTCCGCAGTCTGGAGCAGCACGATCCGGAGCTGGCTCAGACCTGTATCGAGCAGCCACCCGTGCGGGTGAAGGGCATTGAAGGTGATGTGCGCAACTGGGAGGTCCCTTGGCGGATCTACTTGGCGGACCAGATGAATGAAGGAAAGTTGGATCCGGCCATGGATCCGGACGCAATCGCCGCGCGGAAGGAACGCGAGAAGGTGGAGAAGGAACGTGCAGCCCGCCTCACCGCCGGCAAGCGCGAGCATAGGAAACCCCATTTTCCTGCTTCGGAACCCGCAAAGGAACTGCCCGCGACGACAGCGAAAGAACCGGTTGAGGCGTCGTCGGAAGCCAAGCAGGCATTGCCTAAACCGAAGCCGGAAGAGAAATCCGCGCCGTCGCCTGATGAGTCATCCTTGGAACTGGAGAAACTCAAAGCCAAGGTGGCGGCCCAGGTTTCTGCGACGGTGACCTTGAAGCGGGAAAACTGGATGAAGGAGAACGTCACCGACGAGGCGGTCAAAGAAGTGGAGGACGAACCCCTCACTCCGGCAGAGCTTGCGGTAAAGAAGGAGGAAGCGTTGCGATTGGCGGCCTTTCTGGCGCGCAAGCAGTTTGAGCGCAGCACGCTTCATATCTCGAAGGATGAGTTGGAGGACGGGGAAAATCCTTCATCTCCGGAAGAGGAACCGGGTCCCGACAAAACCGGGAATTGAGACGAACTTTTGGTTTCGCCGTATTGTCGATCATGTCCATTCCCTTGAATCTCACTCACGTTCAGAAGAAACCCCAACGGCTGGAGGGGACTGTCAAGCCGGAAGAGCTTGAAATGTCCTCGCGTGACGAACTGATCCACATCAACCAGCAGTTACGGTATGAGCTGAATGCCGACTGGATGGGGGATGCGGTTCTGGTGCAGGGCGACGTGGAATTGCCGGCCGAGTGCGACTGCGCCCGTTGTCTGAAATCCTTCACTCACATGGTGAAACTGACCGGATATGCCCTTCATTTGCCGATAAAAGGGGAGGATGTGGTGGAAATAATTGATGACTGCGTAGACTTGACTCCGTACCTGCGCGAAGATATTTTCCTCGCCCTTCCGCAGCATCCGCTGTGCCGAACCGACTGTCCGGGCCTTCAAAACGAGGGTGAAGACGCTGAATTAAACCAGCCGGCAAATGACGTCTGGTCCGCGCTGGATGACCTGAAATTTGAGAAAGACTGAACCATGGGTGCACCGAAAAGAAAACCTTCACGCAGCCGCCGCCGTATGCGGCAGGCCTACAACAGCGTCATGAAACTGCCGCAGGTCTCCTCCTGCCCGCAATGTGACGCCCCGTACATTCCTCATCGCGTCTGCCCTGCCTGCGGATTCTACAAGGGGCGTCAGGTCGTGACGATCGACACTCTGGGTTAAGCCGGATTTCATTCTGGGCGCGGCACCGTTTCGGCCACCGCGCCCTTTTTGTTTATGCGTATCGCGCTGGATGTCATGGGAGGCGACCACGGATGTGGCGTCATCATTGACGGTGCCCGGGAGGCACTCAGCCGGTATCCCGCGATCAAGAAGCTGACGCTCGTCGGAGACGAAGAAGAGATCAGTCGGCACCTGAATTCCATTTCCTGGAAGGATCCCCGCATCGCCATCCTCCACACCACGCAGGTGTTGGCGATGGAGGACAAACCGGTCGTTGCTCTGCGCAAGAAGAAGGATTGCTCGGTGCTGCGGGCGGTTGAACTGGTCAAGGACGATGAGGCCGACGCGATCATTTCACCGGGCAATACGGGCGGCATTCTTGCCTCCGGCACGGTGAGGCTGCGAACGCTGCCGGGAATCAGCCGCGGTGCGATTGCAACGGTGATTCCGGAACCGGAGAACGAGTTCGTTTTGTTGGATGCCGGGGCCAACGTGGAATGCAAACCGCTGCATCTCGCTGAGTTCGCCATCATGGGCAGCATCTATTCGCGCGAAATCCTCGGCAAGAAGTCGCCGCGTGTCGGAGTGCTGGCCAACGGCACGGAGGAGAACAAGGGCAACGAGCTCACCCTGGAGGCGAACGGGATCCTGCGTCAGCTCGATCTGAATTTCATCGGCAATGTGGAAGGTCATGACCTGTTCCACAACCGGGTGGATGTGGTGGTGTGCGACGGCTTTGTCGGCAACATAGTGCTGAAGACCTGCGAGAGCATGGCGCGCGCGATGTTTTCCTGGTTGAAGGGTGAACTCACCGTCACCGCGAAACGCAAGCTCGGCGCCTACCTGGCGAAGGACGCTTTCCGGGTCCTGAAGAAACGACTGGATTCGGAGAGCTATGGCGGCGCGCCGCTGCTGGGACTCAACGGCGTGGTCATGAAGGCGCACGCCTCGGCCAGCGAGGTCGCGATCATGAACGCCATCCGTACTTCAACCGAAGCATTGGAACACAATGTGAATGAGGCTATCGTCAAGGAAATGGATCGTGCCTCGTCGGTGTTGGCAGATTTGCGAGCCGCCGAATAGACCGGTCCCAAAGACATCATGAGCGATCTTCCCGACACCAGTTTCACCAATCCGAGGGCCGAGCATGACTTTGCTGGTCGCACCTGCTCAATCGCCTCGGTCGGCGCGTGTGTGCCTGGCCGGATCATGACCAACGCGGATCTGGAGAAGATCGTCGACACCTCCGATGAATGGATCACTTCCCGCACGGGAATCCGGGAGCGGCGCATTGCCGCGGATGATGTGGCAACCTCCGACCTGGGAGCCAAGGCGGCACTGCAGGCGATGGAGCGGGCAGACGTATCTCCGGAAGAAATTGACCTGATCATTGTGGCCACCATCACGCCGGACATGCCGTTTCCCTCCACGGCCTGTCTCGTGCAGGAGAAAATCGGGGCGCACAATGCGGCGGCATTTGATCTCGAGGCGGCGTGTTCGGGATTCGTCTATGCGTTGGAGATCGGACAACAGTTCATCATGTCGCGCACCTACGATACGGTGCTGGTGATCGGTGCGGAGAAACTGAGTTCCATCATTGATTGGGAAGATCGCAACACCTGCGTGCTCTTCGGAGATGGCGCGGGTGCGGTGATTCTGCAGAACCGGCCCTCGGCCCACGGACTGTTGACTGCCAAGATGGGGGCGGACGGTCGTAAGGCGCAGTTGTTGTGCATGCCGGGCGGTGGCAGCCTGAACCCGGCGACTTCCGAGTCGATCAAGACCCGTCTGCACTATCTCAAGATGGACGGCCGCGAGGTCTTCAAGAACGCCGTCACGGCCATGTGCAAGGCGGCCAAGGAAGTGATGGAGAAGTGCAATGTCACGATCGAGGACATCAAGTGTGTGATTCCCCATCAGGCCAACAAGCGGATCATTGATGCGGTGGGAGAACGACTGAAGGCCAAGCCCGAACAGGTGTTCATGAATCTGGATCGATTCGGCAACACCTCGGCCGCTTCGGTGGCGATTGCCTTGGACGAAGCGGTGACAGATGGTCGGCTTGAACGGGGCGATCTGATACTGATGGTTGTGTTCGGTGCGGGCTTGACCTGGGGCGCGGCCTTGCTCGAATGGTGATCGTGCGTTCGCCGATGACCATTGCTTGTGCAAACAAAACAGTTTGCTGCCTCCGCGATGATCGGCACAGTTGAGCCGCAACAAATTGTGCTCCTCCGCATTGACGAACGGGTTTTGAGTGGTAAATTCCCCCCGATTCCGCACGTATATGAGCGCAGGCAAACTTGATACCTCTGGTGTTTTCGACGTTTCTGAGCCCGTCATCGACGCCGATCACGTCCTTCATCTCAGTCCCGCCAACACCTTGATCCGTCACAACGGAATCGAGTTTCACTATGGGCAGGAAATCCCGCAGTTCACCGAAATGACGGTGGACATGCATGATCCCGAGGATGGTTCGGAGATCAAGGCGACCGGCGTGGTGGTTTCCTGTTCGGGTGACCGTCACAAGGGTTACCAGGTGTCCTTGGTGCTCATGGATCTGAGTTCCCACAACCAGGCGCGCCTGAGTCTGCTGGCTTATTCCAACTTGGCATAAGCCCCCTTGGGCCGTATAAGAAGGTACCTATGTCGGCCGAGAAATCCGAGCAGCACACCTACTTCGACGAGATCCTCAAGATTGGATGTGAGAACGGTTGTTCTGACATTCATATCAAGGCGAATTCTCCCGCTTCCTACCGCATCTCCACCGAACTCCGCTCGCTGGATTTCGTTCCGGATCAGGATTGGATGGAGGCGGTGATTCAGGGCATCTGTCCCAAGCACATGTATGCCGGGCTGGAGGCCGATCGTGAGACTGATTTTTCCTACGCGCTGCCTGGTGGTGAGCGATTCCGTACCAACGTGTTTCAGGCGCTTGGTCGCTGGTGTATCGTCATGCGCTACGTCAAGAGCGATCCGCCCGATCTCAAGAAACTGGGTCTGCCGGATATCATGCTGGATATCGCTGAATCGGAACGCGGTATCGTGCTGATGGCGGGTACGACCGGTAGCGGTAAATCCACCACGATGGCAGCGATGCTGGAGCACGTGAACTCAACTTTCCGCAAGCACATCGTCACGCTGGAGGATCCGATCGAATTCGTGTTCCAGGAGAATCAGTGCCTGATCGAGCAACGGGAAGTCACGCTCGATACCATGACGTTTCAGCGTGGCTTGAAGAGTGCCCTGCGTCAGGATCCGGACATCATCATGGTGGGTGAGATGCGTGATGCCATCAGTTTCAAAGCGTCGATCAGCGCCGCGGATACCGGTCACATGGTGATGTCCACCATGCACACCACGGATGCTGCCAGCTCTCCCGGCCGTATCCTGGAGTACTTCCCGCCCGAGGAACGCGAGTCGATCCGCAAGCAGCTGGCAGGGACGTTGCGGGCGATCGTGTGTCAGCGCATGGCACCGAAAGTCGATGGCGGCATGGTTCCGATTCAGGAGATCTTCCTCAATTCTTCGACGATGAAGAAGGCGCTGCAGGAAGGCGAATTCGGCAAGATTCGCGAGATCATTGAGGCCAGTCGCGATGAAGGCATGAAAAGTTTCAACCAATGCTGCTTCGATCTTTGCATGGAAGGTGTCATCAGCAAGGAGACGGCGATGGAGAAGGCCACGAACGCGCAGGCGGTTGCGATGATGTTCGAAGGCATATTCCTCAGCTCGGGCGGTGGCATCACCGGCTGATTCCGCATAAGAATTGTTCCGAATGGGGGCGTGGTCTCAACCGCGCCTTTTTTCGTGCATTTTTGGCGGGGCGCATTCATTTTTGCTGAGTCGAGAGACCTAACTCTTCTGACCGAACCATGGGAATCAAGCTCGCTTCCGGAAACCAACTGCCCGGCCCGCAGGGGTCACAAGGCCAGCAG
>JAYPXF010000169.1:7758-15604 GCA_038154405.1 Verrucomicrobiales bacterium
CCCTTCCATTCGCAGTCTCCTTTCGGTGGCGGGCAGCAGCCGCAACCTGGGCCGGAACAAATATGGTTCCGGCGGATTCTGAAATGGACGCACTGGACGCTTGCGGTTGTCACAATTCTGTACGCGATCGGAGTCGGCATTTATGTCGGGCTGGTAGAATACGATGCCGAGGACCATCACCTGACGAGCGTGATGATGTATCTCCCGCAATGGTACGTCTTGTTGCCATTGATCGTGCTTACGCCCTTATGCCTGCTCGTCTGGGCACGACTGGTGGTGATTCAGATCTTGATGGCGGCGGGAGTGTTGTTCTTCTTCATGGACTACGTATGGTCGGGGCCCAAGGCGCCGGCCGGTCCGACCGTTTCGGTGATCACCAACAACATCGGGCAGAATCACGGCAAATCGATCTTGCCGTTTGTGAAGAAGCACGAAGCCGACATCGTCGTCCTGCAGGATGCCGTTGCCAAGGGGGAGGAATACTACAAGATGTTCCTGGAGGCCTTTGGGGACGTGCACTACGTGAAGAACGAACATCAGTTTCTGATCCTGTCCCGGTATCCGATCGTGAACTCGGGATTGCTCGACATGAAGGACGAGCGTGGAGACCCGATTGCAGCCTGGTACGAAATCGACATCCACGGTCATCATATTTACCTGTTCTCGATCCACTTGCCGACCCCTCGCGATCAGATCAACGCGGTGCGTGGATTTGCCTTGTTGGGCACGATCACCGCGCGGCTTGGGAAAGAGGGGCATGCGACTTCCGTCTACAAACATGCCCATGAATTCTTCGCTAATCAACTCGCGCTGGGTGAGAAGATGGTCGGCTTCACTAAGGAGGCGGACAAACCCTTCATTGTCTGCGGTGACTTCAACGTGCCGACGCACGGGAAGACCTATCACCTGTTCAAGAAGAACTGGGTGGAGGCATTCGCCGCCGCCGGAAAGGGTTATGGTTACACTTTTCCCGGCGATGCGAAATTTCCGCCTTGGTTGCGTCTGGACAACATCTACTGCAGTCGCGAAGGCCTGATTCCCGTGGCGGCGGAAGCGGAGGGCGGGCGTTCATCACAGCATCGCTCGATGTTTGCCCGCTTTGAGATCCCGGTGCCACGGAATCAATAGACGTTCAATTCAGGTAGATCAGTTCGTTGCCGAACAGCATCACCTGCGCGAGGCGTTCCCACGGACGCGCGCGACGGCGAGATCGAGTCGCTCGACGCGCGATTGGCGGCGGCGCTGAAATCGCGTTTCCCGTTCCAGGCCTTCTCGCCCATGGTGATCACGGGGGACCAGGCATAGCTCGAGAGTTCTGTTCGCCGCGTGGGGCTCACGACGAAGTCGAGCGTCTCGCCGGCTTCCACCTTGATCATCGGGATGTCTGCGTTCGTCTCTTCACGGTCCATCTTCCAACGCTGCAACTCACCATGCCGGCTGGAAATCACTGCGGCGATCAGTTCGGCGCCTTTCGAAGCGCGTCCGGACATCTTGCCGGTGATGGAAATCGTTCCGCTTGCGGGAGCGGTCCAGCGGCGGGTGGCGGCCCGGTGGGTCCTGTTAGCGAAGTAGCCGCCGGTCTCGCTCAATGCGATTTCGTAGGCCTTGGCTTTCTTGGCGCGAATGTCCTTTTGCGAAACGCCGCGCGCCCGCAGATACATCGTCGGTTTGCTGGACACCCCGGGTAGCGGCCGGAAGTTGAGGAACTGCCGCTTGTCCGCGACGTAGCGTCCATAGCCGAACTCCCATGCCAAGTGCGGAGAGTTGTCCTCATTCACGCCTTTCTGATTGGCGATGAACTGGAGTCCCAGCTTCATTTCATCGGTGCTTGGGGGGCGTTGGTAGATGAGATTGTAGAGGTAATCGAGCTTCTCCTCATCCGGACCGTCTGAAGCCATCTCGGGACGGGCGGCAATGTTGCGCGCTTCCTCCACCGCGATCGGACTGTTCATGAAGAACAATGCCTGTTGGGCGACGGTGGTGTTGAAACGGCGCGCCTGCGACATGTCGGGATTGGCGAAGTCGAAGATGCGATACAGCTCCGGCATGTTGCTGCGGTCCACCAGGCCATACATGGTGCGGCGTTGTGCCCCTTCGTCTTCGAGATTAACGGAGCGGCCGCCGATATCGAGTCTTGCTTCCCCGCCGAGAACGACAAGCGTGTCGCGGATGGACTCGAAGTCCAGGCGTTGGATGTTCTGTCGCCACAAGAGATTGTTATCCGGATCTTCGCGCTCGCCGTTGGTGTTCTTCAAGCTGCCTTGCTGCCAGGTGGCGGAGGTGAGGGTCAGCCGGTGCAGTTCCTTGAACGACCAGTTGCTTTCTCGAAAATGGGAGGCGAGCCAGTCCAACAATTCGGGATGGGTGGGAGGTTCAGAGCGCAGGCCAAAGTCCCCGGGCGATGCCACCAACGGTTTGCCTAAATGCCATTGCCAGACGCGGTTGACGATCACACGCGCGGTGAGCGTGTTGTCGGCGCTCGCGGTGTCTTCGGCCAATTGCAGTCGGCCGCCTTGCGCAAAGATGTGAATCACGCGCTTGGCGTTGCCGGTGAAGTGGGACTGACCTGGAGCCAGAGGCGAGAGGCTGACGCCGGCTTCAGCGGTATTGGCGAAACGATCACCGACGAGCGCTCCAAGGCTCAGGGCGCCGAATCCCATTCCAAATCGATTCAGAAACTGCCGACGGGTCTGAAAGAAATCCGCGGCGGAAGGCAAGTGCTGTTCTGGTTTCATAGACGTGGGTTGAGACTATCGCTCAACTGTCGAAAATGAATGAGGGGAAGGGGCGCCATATTCAGCCAATCCGTGGGCAAATATTGCTCACGCCGGCGGATTTCTGACAATGCACTGCGACGAAAGTAGGATCGGATCGCTACTTCTTTTTCTTCTTCTTTTTCTTTTTTGGCAGGCCGTTCTCCTGCCGGACCAGATCGTGGTATTCCTCCGCCACGATGTAGCCTACGCAACCGTCCTTGCGACAATTGCACGGATAGTCGCGGTAGCTGTCCAGACTGTAGCCGTAGTTGAAGGTGACCTCATCACCCGGCTGGATGTCTTGGTCGGCTACGATCCAGATTTCTTCGCCCTCCTGTTCCGCGCTGCAGCTGGGCTCACAGCTGTGATTGATCAGTCGCGCGGGATTCCATTCCACGTTGCCGTCCAGATCGTGTTCGTCGGTGAGTGAGAAAATGTATTCGTTGAAGTCTTCGCAGAGTTGCTCGGATTCTTCCTTGGAAATCAGGCGGCCGATGTATTCGATGACGCGCGTGCCGCTGGGGATCGCCTTGCGAGCGAACGCGCCGCGACCCTCAATGCGCGAGTAGCGGAACTGCAGCCATTCGGTCGGTTCAGTAACCTCGATTTCGGCTTCCTCTTCGGGGCACCCGTTTCGCTTGGCCTTGAACTTTTCGGCGTCGCTTGCCTTCACCTTGTCTTTCTTGCGGACCTTTTTGTCCTTCTTCTTGTCTTTTTTCTTTTTGTCTTTCTTGCCCATGTGACTTTCCGGTCCCGCGTGTAAGGGGCGGAGAGCCTGTCAAAGCGCGCGGGTCGAAGTCAATGGCCGCGCCATCAAATCCGTATCTTTTTACAAACCCTTTCCACGGCGCGGCGATCTCAATCTGCTTGCGCGTGTAGGGGTGTCGCAATGCGACGTGAACGGCACGCAGTCCCAGCGCCTTATTCGAATCTGATCCGTAGATGGAATCCCCCACGATTGCTCCGACGGTCTTTTCCAGGTGCACCCGTATCTGATGGGTTCGCCCCGTGATGGGAACGCAGGCTATCAACGAGTGGTTTGGTGTGGTCGCAACAACGTGGAACTCGGTTTCTGCCGGCTTGCCGTTTTTGCGGTTCGAGAATACACGTCCTTTGTCGCGATCAAACGGGAGCAACGGGAGGCGACAGGTCCAATGCTCCTGCTCTGGACGTCCGGGGACGATTGCGAGGTAGGTCTTAGCGACCCGGTTGTCGGTGAACAGGCGGCCCACCTGGGCGACGGCCCCCTTGCTGCGCGCCATGAGCAATACGCCACTGGTGTCTTCATCCAGCCGATGAACGTACCGCACAAAACGAATTCCCCGACTCCGTGCCCAATGTTCGCCGTTGATCACCGAACCCATCAGCAGGGCATGCAGGTTGTTCGCGACGCGATGGGCGTGTTCCGGAGCCAACTGCCAGCCCGCCGGCTTGTCGATGGCCAACAGGGCACGGTCTTCGTGCAGGATGGGGATCCGCAGACCGGGGAGACGGATGTCGGACGAGAGCGGCATAAGGTCAGGGCTTCAGCACGATCTTGCCGGCAAGCGTCCCGGCCAGGTGAATGGTGTTGTCTTCCTGCAGCTGATGCGCCTGAGCTGTTTCGTTTAACGGCATCACCCGGTCAATGTTGGGCTTGAGCGAACCTTCTGACATCCAACGGTTAAGGTCATCGCCACATTGACGTTGTTCTTCCGCCGAGTAGTTGAACATCGCGAAGCCGTGCAGTTCACAGTCCTTCACATAGAACGGACCGACGGGAAGAATCGGCTTGGCGTCGCGCCCGGCCATGACGACGCAGCGACCGCGCTTGGCGAGCAAGGAAATCGTGTTCTCGAAGTCGACGGCTCGACTGGTTTCCCAGAACACGTCCACGCCGGCGGGGGAGAATTGGGTGACCGCTTTTGGAATGTCATCAGATTTGTAGTTCAACGCGAGATCGGCACCGAGGGTTCGACATCTATCCACGCGTTCGTCACTTCCAGCCGTGGCTATGACGCGCGCGCCGATGGCCTTGGCTATCTGAATCACCATCGATCCGATGCCGCCGGATCCTCCATTGATAAAGAGGGTCTCCCCAGCCTTGAGTCGGGCTCGATAGACCAGCCCAATGTGTGATGTGATGCCGACCAGCGCCGTGGCGGCGGCGTCTTCGTCGGATACGGTTTCGGGTGTGCGGTGCAACCAAGCCGCGTTGATGCAGGCAAACTCCGAAAACGTTCCCTGTCTGTTCGCCAATCCCTGGTTGGAGGCCCAGACGCGATCGCCCGGTTTCAGATCTTCGACTTTGTCTCCGACGGCTTCAACCGTCCCCGCAATGTCGGAACCGACGATGTAGGGAAATGGCAACTTTACGGTGACCATGCCGGAGCGGATGTAGGTGTCTATGGGGTTTACGGACACTGCGCCGGTGCGGATCAATACCTCACCGCTGCCGGGTTCCGGTGGCGGCAGTTCGTCGAACACGATTTCGTCAGCCGGACCTTGCTTGTTTATGAAAGCTGCTTTCATTGAGAATTGCGTGGGCGGCCCGCTTGGGCGCGCCGGGATTGCCAAGCAATGAAACGATCTCCCGCAATTTTGCCTGCCGTTGTTCGCGGAGCTTCGGATCGTTGAGGAGTTCCATGGCCGCGTCAGCCAGGTTCCCGGCCGTCGCGTCATCCTGCACGAACTCGGGAAAGACCGCCTCGTCGGCGAGCAGGTTGGGCATGGAAAGGTAGGGGACGGTGACGACTTGGCGGCCGATCCAATAGGTGAGCGGAGAGGTCTTGTAGAACGTGATCGCCGGCACGCCAAACAGCGCGCACTCCAAAGTGATCGTGCCGGTCTTGGAGAGTGCCAGGGTTGCCTTGCGCAGAACGTCGGCCGTCTCGCCCACCACGACCTCGCATTTTGGGATGCTGGAGACGTATGGCGCGGCCAGTTCCGCCGCTTTGACATCTGGAAGCAGCATGTGGAACGCGACCGGAGCGGCAGCTGCAATCCGTATCGCCGCATCGCGAACGAGCGGAAGATGCTTCTTCAATTCTCCCCGTCGACTGCCCGGCAGGAGCGCGATCACGGGCGGATCTGAAATCTCAGATTTGAAATCTGAATTCCCGTGCCGGCCCACGATCGGATGGCCGACAAACTCCACCGGGAAACCGCGCACGTTGCCGTTCCACCAACGTTTCTCGAAGGGGAGAATGCAGAGCAGTTTGTCGAAGTTGTTCGCCAGCTTCCTGGCCCGGCCGGGACGCGACGCCCAGACCTGTGGAGAAACGAACTGGATGAGTTTCGGTTCCCAACCGGTGTGGGCAAGATAATGCCTCTGGTAATCCCGCAACGCGGTCCCGAACCGGCTGTTGAAGCCGCCAAAGTCCACGCAGACGATAATGTTCGGTCGGCGATCAATCGCGAGCTTGAGCAGCTCGTTCATCATTCGGCGAAAATCGAAGTATTTGCGGATCGCCTCCCACAGTCCGATCAACGCGTGTTGTGTCATGTCGAATTTCAATTCGACTCCGGCCGCGGCCATTCTCGGTCCACCCGCGCCAAACAGTTCCAGATCCGGCTCCAGGTTCTTCAACTCGGTGACGAGTTCTGCGGCCAACAGGTCGCCGCTCGTTTCGCCTGCGATGAGCATGATCCGTTTCATGCCTTTGCTTCCAACGCCCGGATCTGTTCGGTGATTTCAAAGGCCAGATCGAGCGCCTGCTTGGCGGACGCACCGGACACCAGTGGAGTGAGTTTCTCGCGCACGCATTCGACGAAGTGGCTCAGTTCCAGCTTGAGCGGTTCATCCTTCTCGATCGGCACGGGTTCGCGAACGATCTTCTTGCCGGCGAATTCGCTCACGATCGCGGAGTCCTTGGCGTGGAAGAGTTTCTTGAGCAGGGAGCTTTCCTGTTCGTCCGCATGTCCGAGCCGGTAGAGAAATCCTTCCTGTGCCTGGTAGTCCAACGAGATGTAGGACGGTTGGTCGCCCGCGCTGAAGACGCGGATCTTGCGCATCTTCTCCGGGCTGACGCGACTGACGGTGACGTTGGCGACGCAGCCGTTCTCGAATCGCAGGCGCACATTGGCGATGTCCTCGGACTTGGAAAGCACGGGAATGCCCACCGAATCCACGCTGGCCACCGGAGATTTCACAAACGCCAATACGATGTCCAGGTCATGGATCATCAGATCGAGGACCACGCCGATGTCCGTGCTGCGCTTGGGGTAGGGCGAAAGCCGGTGGGTCTCGATGAAGCGGGGCTCAGGTGCCGCTTTCTCCAGGTGGGAAAGGACCGGGTTGAAGCGTTCGACGTGACCGACCTGCAATACGAGGTCCTGTTCGTGGGCGAGTTGCACCAGCCGGTTGGCCTGCGCGCTGTTGTCGGTCATGGGCTTTTCCACCAGCACGTGCCTGCCGGCCAACAGGAGCATCTCGGCGATCTCAAAATGTGTGGTGGTCGGCGTGACTATGCTCAACGCATCTGCAGCCCGGGCGGCTTCAGCGATCGTCGCCAGAACGGGCACGCCGTGTTGGGACGCGATCCGCTGGGCCTGCTCGGCGTTGGCGTCGAACACGCCCACCATCTCGATTTTGCCGTCCTTGGCGATATCGCGGTAATTGCGTGCGTGGTGCTGCCCCAATGCACCGACACCGATCACTGCGACCTTGAGAGGTGAGGAATTGTCTGCTGTTCTTGCCACGGCTAGGACTGTAGCCGTCCGGCTCTGAAATTTGAAATTTCAAATCTCCGGGCTCTCGGTGATATTCCGCTCTCAGGTCGGCACGGTAAGGTGTCGCCAGCAGAGACATGGATCAGATGTTGAATATCCCGAAGGTCTTGGTTCCGGAAGCGGACAAGTTTCTCGCCAAACTGTCGTCCGCCCTGGGTGACGATCTGGTGGCAGTGGTGGCCTATGGTCGTTGGCTGCGCGCACACCGGGTGAGCGACACAGTGGAGCTGAACCTGATGTTCGTGCTCAGGGAGATTCGCATCGATCTCTTCGACAAGATTGCCGACGCGCGTGCGCAGTCAGAACCGTGGGCGATGCCGTAGACGCGTTGGCGCAGCTGCTGGAGCTGGGAATGTTCGATGCGTTCGGGAGCCCGGGGA
>JAYPXF010000170.1:0-4315 GCA_038154405.1 Verrucomicrobiales bacterium
CCACCTACCTGCAGACCTCCGGATTTTTCCTCCCCGGCTTCCCGTGTGCCGGCGCCTGGATTTCTCACGCTCTTGGCAGCCTTTCGGAAAACGTGCCCGCCTTCGTCGCTCTCCCCGATGATCGAGGACTGCCATACAACGGCCGCAGCGCGTTCACTGCCGGTTTCCTGCCGGCCAACCACGAGGGCACCATCGTCCACGCGAATCAGGCGCGCCCCATCACGCATCTGCAGCCGCCGGAAAATGCCGGACACATTACATCGAACAGCCGTTCTGAAGGGCTGTCACTGCTGAGTGAACTGAACCGATCGCACGCAGCCGCCCGTCCTGGTGATTCGAGATTGCGAGCGCGCATGGAAAGTTATGAATTGGCTGCCCGTCTGCAGTTGGCTGCTCCGGCAATGCTGGACCTCTCACGAGAAACCTCTTCCACGCGGCTGATGTATGGTTTGGACAAGCCCGAAACCGAGAACTTCGGACGTCGTTGCCTGTTGGCGCGTCGAATGATCGAACGGGGCGTACGCTTCGTGCAGGTGTGGAGCGGTCACGGCGGCGCACGCGGCAATTGGGACAATCATGGCAGCATTCCTAAGGAATTGCCGCCGATTGCCGCCGGCATGGATCAACCCACCGCCGCCCTCCTCACCGATCTTCGGCAACGTGGGTTGTTGGACGACACCCTGCTCGTCTGGACGACCGAGTTCGGTCGCATGCCCTTCAGTCAAAACTCCGTCGGCCGCGATCACAACGGCGGCACGTTTGTCTCCTGGTTCGCCGGAGCCGGCATCAGAAAAGGATCTGCATTTGGCGAAAGCGACGAGTGGTCGTGGAAAGCCGTCAAGGATGCGACCAACACCTACGACTTCCACGCAACCATCCTCCATCTCCTCGGCATCGACCACGAACAGCTCACCGTCCGCCACGGCGGCATCGACCGCCGTCTGACCGATGTCCATGGACACGTCGCAAGCGAGATTCTCGCGTAGAGGGAAAGGAACAACTGCATCGTGCATCACCCTTGTAGCGGATTTTGCAAAGAATCCGACATGGAGGATTTCACCGATCGGAAGATTTCGCATCTTCCGCTACATCTCGCGCATCAGAATCATCGGGCGTGCAATTTTCCGAGCATTTCAGCCAATACCGTGGTCAACTCTACCGACGTTTCCGGAACAAACCACGCACTTCCCGTCCAGGTTTCGTAGCCACCCCATTCGGTCTGCTTCGGAGTAGGCAGGTAGCCATTGTGACCGTTTGCCAACTCGATGGTGAACGTGGTGCCGAACGGGCTTTGCTTGCGAATGTCCAATCCGATCTCCACAAACGCTTCAAACGGAACGGAAGCAATGCCGAGATCGCCGATCCGAATCGTCTGCAGCAGCACGGATTCGGAGGGAGGCAAATTTGCCAACCGCACGATCCAATGCGCATAGGACCGGGACCAGCGATGTTTGCGATCGTTCTTCTCCTCTGCCAAGAGCGCCTTCGCCGATGCGACCTCTTCGGGTGTTGCAGAACGATGGCGGAATGCCACCTCACGTTGAGACATGGCCAACGGGAGATCACGCTTGAACTTCACTTCCGGGTGCGCCGATTGAACTGCATCTGCGACGTATTCAGCCACCAGCTTCATCTGCTCAAACGGAGCCTTGCGCGCTCGTGGATTCGTAAAGTTGTAGTTGTTGATGTCGCCGCTGGTGCCGTTCGACATGATACCGACAAAATCGTCGTTGCCCTTGCCCAGTCGCTTCTCCATCAATCGCGCAAACTCTCCGAAATAGTCCGCCGAAAGGCCGCCGGTCGGAATCCCACCCACGTAATGCAGCGAGTAGTTGGCCAGCAAGGCGATCGGATTGCCGGTCAGACTGCGAATGGTCAGAAAGCTCACGTAGGGATCCGTGGGGCCGGCGGGTTTGATCAGCACGTTGGATCCCCGCGGCGGATTGGTCCGCACCACATCATTCGTCTTGCCGAACGGATCGATGATTCGTCCTGCATCCTTCACAAACCACCGACGGTTGAACACCTCTTTCGGTGCATGCCCCGTCCCCCATCCGATTTCGGCAGGCTCAAGTCGTTGATTCGCCCGCTCGATCGATTCCGCAATGCCAGCGATCATCTGTTTCACGTAGGACTGTGTCGCCTTGATTCCGACCGCCGGCCAATCCCGCGAAGCCGGTGCGGAATGCGTGTGGGTGGCACTGATCAACATGCGGTCCGTGCGAATCCCCGTTACCTCGGCCGCCTGCTCTTTCGCTCGCTCGAGAACGTCGCGGGGAATGACACAGTTGTCGACAACCACCAGTGCCAGTCTTATGGCACCGCGCTTCAACACGATGGCCCGGGAATGCAGGGGATCGAACGCGTTGGTCGCGCCGCGGTCGTAAAACTGCCCCACCATCGAGACTGGCCATTGCTTGGGGGTGATATCAACCTTCGCCGAGCCCGCCGTCAGTTGGGCGTGACAGGTGAGATGCGACACGAGGATTGCCGAAAGCGAGGACAGGGTGACCAAACGCATGATGGTCGACCATCTGCGGGATTCAGGCGTTCTTCAACAACTCTTTGACCACCCGACATTCCCGCTGGTTGGTGAGGGATCTCTCCTGCCCGTTGTATTGAAAAGTCAGCTCCTTGTGATCGAGCCCGAACTGATGCATCACGGTGGCCTGGTAATCGTTCGGCGTCACCTTGTCGACCACGGCCCGATGACCGAACTCGTCGGTCTCGCCATAAGTCATGCCGCCCTTGAATCCGCCACCCGCCACCCAGCAACTGAAACCCTGGCCATTGTGGTCGCGTCCTTCCTTTTCTTTCACGCCGCCATTGTTTTCCGTAACCGGCAGGCGGCCAATCTCGCCACCCCAATGAACAATGGTTGAATCCAGCAGACCGCGCGCCTTCAGGTCACGCACCAGCGCCGCGGCCGGCTTGTCTGTCCGTACGCAAATTGCCGGCAGGTACTTCGCAATACTCGTATGATTGTCCCATGGCTGACCGGCAAGGAACAGCTGCACAAAACGGACACCGCGTTCAACCAACCTCCGGGCAATCAGGCAACGTTTGCCGTATTCATCCGTGGCCTTCTCACCGATGCCGTAGAGTCGCTTGGTCGCCTCGTTCTCCCCGGAAATGTCGAGTGCTTCGGTCGCGGCCACCTGCATCCGTGCTGCCAGTTCGTAACTCTCGATGCGGGCCTCCAGATCGCGCTCACCCGGGTTGGACGCGAGATGTCGCTCATTCAGGGAACGAAGGAAATCAAGATTCTGTCGCTGCAGCTCACCGCGCAGATATTCCGGCGGGGTGAGATTGTGAATGCGCGGTTCATTGGCCCGGAGAACAGTTCCGCGAAACAGCGGCGGAAGCCAACCGTTGGACCAATTGCTCGCACCATCAGTCGGATTGCCGCCGGGATCTTTCAATACCATGTAGGCCGGGAGATTGTCCGCCTCTGATCCGAGCCCGTAAGTAAGCCACGCACCCATGGTCGGACGACCATTCACCCCGGCAATGCCGCCATGCCAGTAGCGGATTGAGACCTCATGTCCGTTGCCACCGGTGTACATCGAGCGAATCAGACTGATATCATCGACGATGCCGGCAGTGTGCGGCAACAGTTCGGAAATCTCCGTCCCGCATTGGCCATGTTTCTGAAATTCCCACTGCGTTCCCTTCAGCTTCTTGCTGGCGCGATTGACGAAGCTGTATTTGATGTCGCCGCCGTAGTCCTGACCATGCCGTTTGTTGAGCTCAGGTTTGGGATCGGTGAGATCCATGTGCGACGGACCACCGTGCATGAACAAGGAAATCATCGCCTTGGCCTGCGGCTGACGCCCGATCGTCCGCGCTCGGGCATCGAACGAATGCGCGGCCATCGGTTTCGCAGCAGGTGCTGCCAACAGCTCGTTCCGCGCCAACAGTGTGGCCAACGCCATGCCGCCGATCCCCATCGCATTGCGGGACAGGAATTCGCGGCGACTGTTTGGATCAGACATCATCACGGTGGGGGTTACATTGAACGATCAAATCCTACTTTCTCAATCCGAACGGCTGTAGCGGAATTTGCAAAAAACTCCGACTCGTAGGATTCCGCCGATCGGAAGATTTCGCATCCTCCGCTACATCCGGATGACGCGAATCTAATCGACATACAGGAATTCATTGGAGTTCAACAACGACTGACACAGATTTGACATCGCCAGTTTCAACGGTTCCTTCTTCTCGACCGGATTGCCGCCGAGGTATTCAAGCTGCCGACGAATGAATTCCAGCGCGCTGTCCATCTCGGCCGCGGATGGCGGACGGCCATATGAAA
>JAYPXF010000170.1:4325-8596 GCA_038154405.1 Verrucomicrobiales bacterium
CTGTCCAGGTCCGTCCCACTCAGCGCGCGGCCGTAAGCAATTTCCCAAGCCCGGGCGATGCGCCGAGGGAGTGAACTGTCCGCCACCGTCTTGAAACTGCCCTTGCCATAGAAACCTTTTTCAATATCCCAGACAGAAGGCGTTCCGGACTTCGGTTTGAAGGTCAGGGTTCCCGTCCAGCTGAATGAGTCCGAAGTGATGCTGCCGTTCCCATCCACAATGAAATCAATCGTATCGCCGGCCTTGACCTTCACCGCCTTGACCTCGGTCTTGGCGCTCTTGGTCTTCACGGTCCATTGACCATGCAATCCTGCACTGCTGTAAACCAGATAGCCAATGACGCCGTTGCCGTTGGTCGACGGATGCTGCAACACCCCCGTCAGTGAAACACTACCATCGTCCGGACTCGTCCAGCGACGAATGGCGGCATGCGTTCCCGGATGTCCGCCTTTGGCCCACAGCTGCGTGTGCCCCAGTTTGGCATCCGGCATCTTTGCGCCGCCCTTCCAATACTTGTCGTCGTGAAACGGGAAGATGGTGAACGGAGCCGTCCATTTGTTGGACGGGTTGTAGCGTCCGTAACCAAAACTCCATCCGGCTTTCATCACCGCAGTCAAACGTTGTAGATCAAAGGAAGAATCGGGCAGCGGATTGATCGGCTTTTCCTTGAGTATCCGCTCCGACATTTTCTCAGCCTGCTGGAGAACAAACCCGCTGTTCATCATCAACAACGACTGCGGGGCAACCGTCGAAGATGGACGCTTGGCGCAATTGACCTCCATGACCGGGGCGTCAAAGGCGGTCAACATCGAGAGCGGTTGACTGCGTCGAACCTGCACGTAGATGCTGCGGCGGGTCGGAGCTACAGATTCGACCACCTGGCCTTCGGCATCGGCCTTTACCACAACCGGCGTTCCAAACAGCTTCGGATCCAACGTCCCGCTGGCGGCCAGCACGCTGTCGCGAACCACCTCAGCGTCCAATCGCACCACCGGCTTGCGCCAATAAAGTTGATTATCCGGATCAGCCGCCGCCCGCGCCGAATCGAGCTTGGACGATTGTCGATACACGGTGGAGGCCATGATCGTCCGATGCAGATGTTTCAGGCTCCAACCGGAAGCCATGAACTCATCCGCCAGCCAATCCAGCAACTCGGGATGACTCGGCCGTTCCCCGAGCCTGCCAAACTCATCCGGCGTGCTGACCAGTCCCCGACCGAAATGCTGTTGCCAAACGCGATTGACAATGACGCGCGCGGTCAATGGATGCCGTCCACTGGTCAACCAACGGGCAAAGGCCAAACGACGGCCGGTCGTAGGCAGATTGGAATCATTCGCCGGAAAGGACCGCTGTCGGTCCGGCGGTGAAGTGATTGCCAGGGCTGCCGGTTTCACTTCTTCAGTCGGCTGACGTGGATCACCACGGTGAAAGATCCGGGTCTTCGACACCTTCCCCGGCGTTTCGCGAAAGACGCGGAGAAACTCCTCGACCGGCTTCTTGGCGCGAACGTCCTTGATACGCTTGTCGTAGGCCTTCAGTTCGTCCGCCGCCTTCTTGTTGTATTGGTAAAGAGTGCCGCTGCTGACATTCGCGGCGGGATGCTTGGCCAGAAGCGTCTTCTGTTCGGTCGTCCGCTTCGATGCGGGTGTCTCCCACGCGGTTCGGAGTCTTGGCTGCAGATCCTTGGGATAGCGCTTCAATTCCTCGGCAAAGGCCGCCTTGATGTACTCTGTCCGCTTTCGGTTTCGCTCGTTGATGACCTTGACCGCATCCTTTTCCACCTCGGCCGCGGCCTTGCGATCGGCTGTCGTGTAGAGCGAGACGCGTCGTCGCCCCGCCGGTTGCCAGCCCGCTCCGTTGAATCCGGGTTCAAAGACCGCGCGCAGATGATAGTAGTCTTTCTGCGAAATCGGATCGTAGCGATGATCATGGCATTGCGCACATCCCACCGAGAGTCCCAACAGTGAGGTGGACACAATTTTCAGAGTATCGGCGATGACCTGATTCTGTCCGTCCGCGGTGTTCGCCCCGCTCCCCGTGCCATCAGCTCCCATGCGCAGGAAACCGGTGGCGCTCAACAACTCAATCTGTCGAGAGCTGAGATCCGAAATAGGCTGCGCAGCCAACTCATCACCCGCGAGTTGCTCGGTAATGAATTGATCAAAAGGTTTGTCGGCGTTGAGCGAACGGATTACGTAGTCGCGGTATCGCCAGGCATATGGGCGAACCATGTCCGCTTCAGTATGACCATCACTGTCCGCGTATCCGGCAACATCCAGCCAGTGTCTCGCCCATCGTTCCCCGTAGTGTTTGGACTCCAGCAACTCATCCAACAGGTTCTCGTAGGCGGTGGGAGACTTGTCCGCCAAGAACCTCTTCACCGCTTCCGGAGTTGGCGGCAGTCCCAAGAGTCCGAAATACGCCCGCCGAATCAGGCTCAATTTGTCGGCGTCGGGCGAAAACGAGATCTCCTTCGCCTTCAATCGAGCCAGCAACAGCGCGTCGATCGGACTACGAACCCGGTCTGCGGCCAGGTAGTGCGGAACATCTGGACGGCGAATCGGTCGGAACGCCCAGTATTCACGTTCTTCCTGAGTAATGCCCAGCCCCTCGCCAATGGACATGGGCTCAGGCCTCGCGGTTGGCGCACCCGCGTCGATCCAATCCTTAAGCACTGCGATCTGATGGGCCGGGACAGGTTTCTCACCCGGTGGCATCTCGCCAGAGCCGACCCGACGGATCAGCAGACTCTCATCGGCCTTCCCCGGAACAATCGCAGTTCCAGACTCACCTCCACGCACCATGAAGCGTCGCAGACGAAGATCCAGT
This sequence comes from Verrucomicrobiales bacterium, assembly GCA_038154405.1. Classification (GTDB taxonomy): domain Bacteria; phylum Verrucomicrobiota; class Verrucomicrobiia; order Limisphaerales; family JAYPXF01. The sequence continues at coordinate 7,155 of JAYPXF010000170.1, forward strand.
CCCGCCTTCAGTTCCTTCTCCGCGCCATGACAATCGAAACAATGCTCGCGAAGAATTGGCCGAATGTCCTTTTCGAAAGTCAGCGCCGAGACCGACCACAAGTCGACCGCCATCACCATGGTGACGATCAGCAGCAGTCTTTGAATCTTCCGAAGCATGCGGGAGTATCGCAGATTCCTCTCGATTACGACAAGACCGTCTTGCCCTCAGGCGGCAACGAATTTCAAACGCGACAAGCCGCCAGACCGGCTTCGGAAAACTCGGAGAGATTCGGTCGATCGCCAATCGTCCGGTGAAAGTGACTCTTCGTCACCTTGCCCTGATTCACAACGAACGCGCCCGGCATCCGAAACACGTCCCCACGGGGAACTCCGGGAGTATTGCCTCCGAGAATTGCCGTAATGCCGCGCTTCCAAACCGACGGCCCCAGCATCTGCATCAATCCGGCCCTCTCCAGACCGAACGCCACATACAGGCATCCGTCAGGATCACTGATCCGCTCTACATCATCCATGTCAAATCGCTCGAAGAAACCGCGAGCCTCCGCCTCGGTCGCCATGTGAACGAAAACAATCCGCGCACCTGCCGCCTGGATATCCGCGCGCTGTTTCGCAGCATCCCGCACCGCCTCCATGCAGAACGTGCAGCCGAAATGGCGCAGAAAAATCACCAGTAACGGAGACTCGTGCGACAGATCCCACAACGAAAGTCCGCCGCTACCGGTGGCATCCCGCATCGCCAGTTCTCTCGCACGTTCGGATTTGCTTCCCGACATGGTCACTGTAGCAACTTGGCCCAATATCGGGAAACTGCAACTGGTCGAATCGCTATCCCACGTAGCTTCGATTGCCAATTGAAGTCGGATTCGGTCAACGACCGAATCTACCAAATGCGGAAACGCGTCACTAAGAACGCACAGAATCTAAAAGGAATAATACCGCCTGAGCAGTGCCACATCTGACGGAGGATTCAATATGCCCGGCACTGGCGGTGGCGTCTTCCGAGCGAAGAGACAATACTTATCCTCCTGACCGAGCACATAGCTGAAGATGTGAGGAACCTCGCATCAGTTCCCTACGTAACGTTCACCACTCCATGATCGCGATCACGGAGAGTGAGCTTACGGTTGAGCCAGACATGTTGAATGCTCCAAAATCGCAAAGCCGCCGCAGCACAATCGGTCAAGGAGTGCGCGCCGGTTTGGGAAAGGCTATAGGAACATCCGCCATGACAGCCTCTGCCTCGCATCCGCAACGAGTCGGCATTCGCGAGATCCGACTTCAAACCCGGGATCTCAAGCCAGTGGAGAAATTCTATCGCCAGGACCTGGGAATGCCGACCAAAAGGCAGGGAAACGAATTGACGGTGACTGCCGGCGCCACACACATCGCGTTTGAAACCGGTTCGTCTTCGGAATCTGCTCCGTGCTATCACTTCGCATT